>JACJNV010000392.1 GCA_014695175.1 Microcoleus sp. FACHB-DQ6
ATAATCCCCACTTATAAATGGGGGGACTCGATACAGAAAAAACTTATATTTAACTCTGTTTGAATATATAGATCGCTCCTGTTCTTAGTTTGCGATCGATTATTCAGCAAACCCCAATTAGAAAGGGCAGTTACAGACTCAAGCGGCTGTGTAGCCTTAAGTATGGTGGTAACTGCTGGTAGCAGAATGCCATTTTTGCCTTTGTAGTAAAAGCGTCCATTCATGTAGGTTCCTTTCATAAATTCTGAGGGTTAAATCACTACATCAACTAGCTTCGAGGGTGGGTGTCTGAGTTTGAGTTCGCATAAGGTTCTCCAAATGTATGATTTTGGGTATTATTTTAGGTATGGGTTTCAAAAGACTGGGTTAAAGTGGATATAAAGTATGTAGTCAGGGTATGGCAAGAAAAACGCTTCGGGTAGATCCAGAAAAACTAAAAAAGGTCAAAAGGGTTTTTGAGGGTACAGGATGGACACAACAGGAACTGGCAAACGAGGTAGGTCTATCTACTCGTCAGCCAATTGGTAAATTTCTTGGTGGCAAGACTCTTGACCACAACTACTTCAAAGAAATCTGCTTCAAGCTCGACCTAGAGTGGAAAAATATTGCTTACCTGCCCAAAAATATTGAATTTGAACCAGAGGAGAAAAAGCAGAGTAATCCTCCTCCACCCCAAGATGTTGAACCTGAGCTAGTTGGGAAGGTACTGGATAATAGCTGGGATATTGATGACTTGGTGCAAGAGGTACGCGAGAAGTGCCGCGAGATAATTCAATACCAATGTGGGACAATGCGATCGCTCACCATGTCACAACCCATTGACGTAAGTGACCTCTACACCAACGTCAATATTCTAAAAAAAATTACCAGTCATCGGCGACGCGAAATTGATGAACTGTTGCAAGACTGTAATCCAGAAAACTTCGATCGCTTCGGACTTGGCCAAGTAACTGAGACAATACCAGGACTAAAAGCGGTTGAGAAATACTCAAAATTGATGGTGCTGGGTAAGCCAGGGTCAGGAAAAACCACATTTTTGAAGCATTTAGCAATCCAGTGCGAGCGAGGTAAATTCCAAGCTAATCGGGTTCCTATTTTTATCACGCTCAAACAATTTGCAGAAACTGAAGGAAAACCTAGCTTACTTGAATACATCACCCAGATGTTTTCTGATGGTGATGTTTCTGCTGACCAAATAGTTGTCCTTTTCAAGCACGGTAAGACACTGGTTTTACTCGATGGTTTAGATGAAGTAAAACTTGAGCATAACAGCCATGTCATCAACCAAGTTCTTTATTTATCGGACAAATTTCGCACCAATCACTTTGTAATGACTTGTCGGATTGCAGCAAAAGATTATACTTTTGATAAGTTTAAAGACGTTGAAGTCGCAGATTTTGATGACAAACAGATAGCCACCTTTGCCCGAAAATGGTTTCAAGCTAAGGAACCAGCGAAAGCAGAGGAATTTATTCAACAGCTTAGGGGAAACAACCGGATTCGAGAACTGGCAACAAATCCGTTACTGCTAACGCTGTTATGTTTGGTGTTTGAAGAATCAGCCCAATTTCCCGGCTTACGTTCAGAACTTTATGAAGAAGGAGTAGATATTCTGCTGAGAAGATGGGATGAAACGCGAAACATAGAGCGAGAGCCGATTTATAAAAATTTATCATTGCAGCACAAGAAAGATTTACTCAGTCAAATTGCCTTAACAACATTTGAGCGGGGAGACTATTTCTTTAAACAGAAACAACTAGAACAGTATATTTTTAATTACATCCGCAATCTGTCCGATGCTCAAAACTGCCCGGAGGCTTTGCAACTGGATAGTGAAGCAGTGCTGAAATCAATTGAAGTCCAGCATGGTTTATTGGTAGAACGGGCGCATAAAATTTACTCGTTTTCTCACCTAACATTTCAAGAGTATTTCACAGCTAGGGCAATTGTTAACACTTCTGATCCACAAGCTTTGGAAAACATCGCGGGCTACGTTACTCAGAAAAAATGGCGAGAAGTATTTCTACTAACGGTTGAAATGTTGCCAATACCAGATGATTTATTGCAATTCATGAAACAGCAGGTTGATAGTTTTATAGCTAGTGATGAAAAATTGCAGCATTTCTTAGTTTGGGTAAACGAGAAGACACTTTTAGTACAGTCTTTATTTAAAGCAGAAGTTATTCGTTCTTTTTACTTCAATATTGGACTTGCTTCTTACTATGGTTATGATGATTACAGCGCTTTCTTTGATGTAGTTGACCACTTTGATGCTAATAGTGAGGACTATAATTTGTCTTTCACTGGTAATGCTCCACCTGAAATTCTGACAGACCTTACCTTAACGCTTTATTTTGAAACTACGTGTTACGAGGGAATTCATGATGCTCCCTTGCAAGAAGCCCTTGAGCGACTTATGGAGCAAATTCCGAATCAAAATAACATATTTGACTGGTATGACGAATACTCTGAGTGGTGGGAAAAGGATGAGAATGTTGAATGGTGGAAGGCAAACAGCGAAGCTTGGAAGGAACAATGGAGATCTCTACTGATTGAGCATCGCAATATTGGGCATAAATGGGAGTTTAGCGACAAGCAAATAGAATCACTTAAGAATTATTATAATGCCAATGAGTTATTAGTGGATTGCCTCAACATTAGTTGCATTATTAGTGATCAAGTGCGACAGGAGATTGAAGAAACATTGTTGTTACCAAAAGAGGAAGTTCAAAAGTATAAGGAAAAGCACAGACTATCGTCTGTTTAGAAGAGCTTCCAGATGGGTCGATTCACTCAACCAAGATCAGCCAGTATAACTAATCTGCTTGAAGGCGATCGCAATTAAAACCAAACAGAATCTAAATATATTCTTCACTTGTCCCCTATTGACAGATCATAAAAAATTGTCCGCTCTCAAGAAAGTCCCGTGAAGGATCTACCAAAAGCCCAAGCGATGACTGATGCAGAAGTGGAAGCACTGTTAGATAGCACCGGCGGTTTATTGAAGGTAGAAAATATGGAACACGCCAATGATATCATGTTGGAAGTGGCGGGAATTTGCGATCGCCATCGGGCCACATTCGGCGGCGTCGTCCATACCCGCAATTCCAAAAAATCCCTGAGCACCAACGTCCAAATTACCGATCGCACATTCATTCGAGGGCAAAATCTCAACCCACACCTTTACATAAGGCGACGCAACCAGCATGAAAGCCAACGTTTGCCGCCCAGCTAGAGGGGTCATTCGATTTGAGATTTGAGATTTGAGATTTGAGATTTACTCCATGAATCTAGAACCTTGAACTTTCGTCTAAAATTTTCATTTCTCCACGACATCGGGGGCTTGTATCCGTTTTTGGGCGGGCCACAAATGACAAAGCGATCGATTAATTCGATTCTTTGAAATGTAATCTACCGGGGGAGCATAAACATTCCTTTTCACACCCAAAATATCTTTGAATATCTGCATATAACAACCCGATTCAGGATTCGTCAACATCCATATTTCTCTCTTGTCTCTTTCTCTGCGCCCTCTGCGCCCTCTGCGGTTCGTTGAAAAAAATCTACTTTACATCAAGCAATAGGATGGCTATAGGCGATCGCACCCAACCCTACAAATCAAAACTCTCTTCACCAATACTTCCCAGTTCCCCGCTACCCAGAAACTCTTCCTCCTCTACTTCCTCAATCCCCGACTCGAAACTTTCCACCACAAACGGTAAACCAGCCGCCATCAAACCCCGTTGAATCAGTTCCGGCGTTTCCTCAAACAAAACAAATAGCGGATGAACAGCCTCAGCTTCATCGCTGTAAATATGGCTGTAGCGGTACGGCATCACCCATTCGTAACCTTTATCCAGCCAAACCTGAGACTGTCGCCAGCGGCCGAGCAACTCAGAAAACTCTTCGCCCGGACGATGAATGAAAATCAAAATTTCCACTCCAATTTTAACTTTCCATTCAGGATCGCACATCAAAATCGCCAAGTCGCAGGGCAAACAAACCGCCTGTCCTGGCGATATGCTAGTCCCCCCCCTTCCCGCATATGAAACCCCGTCCCGCAAGCGCGCAATTGGCAAAGGAATGGTAATTAAACTATCATGGGCGCGGCGGATACTGGGAATCATTTCCATGTAAACGCGATATTTTTTCAGCAGGGCGATCGCGGCGGAAGATTCGCTGTACTCTGCTAGTAAAGCCTCGTAATGTGATTGTTTAACAGACATTTTCAAACAAAAGAATAAGTAATTACTAATTGCTGCTAATTCCTGAGCGATCGCTTCTCCTTACCAGGAAGACCCTGGTAATTAAGATTTGGAGGCTGAGCCTCCAAATTATTTTCTCCTTTAAATCGAGGCTGTGCCTCCTCCAAAGGCATTCCCAGGCAGAGCCTGGGAACGATTGGAATAGTCATTGGTCATGCGTTAATTGCTACTAACTAATAACTAATAACTAATTCGCCCTTTTTTACAGCTTCTGGAACACTGCGAACATCGGCAGATACATCGACAGCAAAATCGAACCTACGATACCACCGACGACAACAATCATCAGAGGTTCTAGCATACTGGTAAGTCCTTTTACTGCTTCTTCCACTTCGGTTTCGTAGAAAGCGCCAACTTTCATCAGCATCTTGTCAAGTTCCCCTGTCTCCTCGCCAATTGCCATCATTTGGATGGCCAAAGACGGAAAAACAGCTTGTTCTTGCAAAGCAATACTGATCATGCCGCCGCTTTGAATTTCCTGTCTCGCATATTCGATCGCATTAGATATCGCTTGATTTCCAGCCACATCTCGCACAATTTCCAAAGAATTGAGAATCGGCACGCCCGATCGCGTCAGCGACCCAAATATCACGCAAAACCTAGCCACAGCCGATTTTTCTATCAAATCTCCAAAAATCGGCAACTTCATCGCAATCTTATCAATTTGTAGGTGGCCTACGGGAGTTTTGTAGTACAGATCGAAGGCAATTTTGAGCGCTATAATTACCCCAATAACAGTTATCTGTTGGATCGGAGGCCAAGCCGTACAAAATGCACTAATTGCCAACATAAACATCGTAAAAGCCGGCAAATCTGCACCAATATCCTTAAAGATTTTAGCGAAAGTTGGTAGCAAGAATATAGTCATTGCGAAAAAAATCACGATCGCAATGGAAAACACAGTCTTCGGATAAGACATTGCCGAATTAATTTCAGCCTCCGTCTTGTGATTTTTTTCCATCATCACGGCCAGACGGTCTAGGGTTTCATCTAGCACCCCCCCGACTTCTCCCGCCGCAACCATACTGATAAACAGTTGGTCAAAAACATCAGGAAACTTAGCCATCGCCTCTGCCAAGTTTATCCCCTCCTGCACGTCAGCATTCATGCTCCTGAGCGCTCGCTTCAACTTAGCATTAGAACACTGTTCGTGCAGCACGGAAAGGCATCTAACGATCGCCACCCCTGCATTAAACATAGCCGCAAACTGACGAGCAAAAATAGCCATATCCTTAACAGTAAGACTGGTAAGGTTATACTCAATTTGCTCCTGAATCTTACTGAAATCAAAGCCACCTTTCGGTTTTTCGCGGATAACGTTGGTAGCCACAGCTCACCTCTGAAAATTTATTAAAATTTATGACTCATCAGTCATCAGTCATTAATTCAGTCCGCAGACTCCTGACTAATGACTGCCGACTGAATTAATGAGCTCCTACCTTGGCGCCAACAGGTGCCGGGCCGATCAAGCGTTCGAGTTCGTCAGCCTTAGAAGCCTTGGCCATTGCCGATTCCCAAGTGACTTTACCGCTCTTGTAAAGTTCAGCGAGGGCCATTTCCATCGTCCTCATGCCCAATTTCGCCCCCATTTGGATTTGGGAGTAAATCATTGGAGTTTTGCCCTCCCGGATCAAGTTAGCCATAGCTGGAGTATTCACCATGATTTCCATAGCGCAGCAGCGGCCGCCCCCAACTTTTATTACCAAATTTTGGCTGCAAATTCCCACCAAAGAGTTAGACACCTGGGCGCGAACCTGGGGTTGTTGAATGGGGGGGAACACGTCCAAAATCCGATCGATTGTTGCAGCCGCCGAATTAGTGTGCAGCGTTCCCATCACCATGTGACCCGTTTCTGCAGCCGAAATTGCCAGACCGATGGTTTCCAAGTCCCGCATTTCCCCCACCAGAATTACATCAGGATCTTCGCGCAAAGCTGCTTTCAGCGCATTAGCAAAGCTCTTAGTATCTTCGCCCTTTTGGCGCTGGTGAAACAAACTCTTGATATTAGGAAACACGTATTCGATCGGATCTTCAACTGTGAGAATGTGTTCCGCCCGCGTCCGGTTGACCAGATCCAACAAAGCCGCCATCGTAGTAGTTTTCCCGGAACCCGTTTGTCCCGTCACCAACAGCATACCCCTGGGTCTTTCCGTCAGATCCCGCAAAATCTGCGGCACGCCTAAAGCATCTGCATTAGGGATCTTAGAAGCCAGAGCCCGCATACAAGCAGCCCAAGCACCCCGCTCCCGGTAGACATTAACGCGGAACCGAGCCAATCCCCGAACCCCGTAAGCGCAGTCGAGTTCCCACTCCATTTCCAACTGCTTGCGCTGCATATTGTTGAGCATTTGGAAAATTAGGATCTGCACTTCCTCAGCAGACAGAATGTCGCCGTATTGAGTCTGAGGAGTTAGTTTACCGCTGACTCGGAAGAATATAGGCGCGCCCGCTTGGATGTGTATGTCCGAACCCCCTTGCTCTACCAGGGACTCCAGTACGTCTTCAATCATCAGACCCATAGATACCTCTCCTCGATCGAATTGATAGTTATTGACCAATCTAGCTCAGTTAACAGTCAACAGTTAACTGCTGAATCAATCCACAAAGCGTGGCGTCAAGCAGTACGGACAATCCAGCATCTCCGGCTTCAATTCCGCCTGACAAGTTTTGCACGTAAGCCCCTGCTTGCGTTTGGCTTTCAGCTCCGCCTCCAATCCCGAGTCAGTAAACGTCACCCGCTCGACTTCTTCAAAGGTAGTCGCCCCTTCCCGCACCAACTGCAAGCTGTAAGCCAACAACGTTTTCATCCCTTCTTCTACTGCTGCTTCCTTAATTTGCTCTGTGGGAGCTCCTTGAGTGATCAGAGTTTGAAGCCGCTCAGTATTTTTCAGGAACTCGTAAACCCCTACCCGTCCTTTGTAGCCTAGGCCGCCGCACTTGGTACAAAGTTGCTCGCGTTCTGCTAGTTGCTTCCTTTCCTCCGCCGGGACAACGTTAGCCCTGTTTACAGTCAGATCGATTTCTTGAGAAGCCGACAGACCGTACCGGCCGAGTTCTTCAGCGGTAGGCTGGTAAGGAATGCAGCATTTGTCACAAACGCGCCGCATCAGACGCTGAGCCAACACCCCTAACAGAGCCGCCGAAACCATGAAGGGTTCTACGCCCATTTCGTCCAAACGGGCGATCGCCCCGGCCGCGTCGTTCGTGTGCAGCGTCGTCAGTACCAAGTGTCCCGTCAAAGCAGCTTCCAGAGCCGTTTTTGCCGTTTCCTTATCCCGCGTTTCCCCCACCAGCAGCACGTCAGGGTCTTGCCGCAAAAACGCCCGCAGAATGTTGGAAAAAGTCAAGTCTTTTTCCCGAATTACTTGACATTGGGTAATCCCCGGCAAAGCATATTCGATCGGGTCTTCCGCCGTACTGATATTAATCCCCGGATCGTTCCGTTCCGCCAGAATCGAGTACAGAGAAGTTGACTTGCCCGAACCTGTCGGCCCCGTGACCAAAATCAGTCCGAACGGCCGACTAGCAGTCTCTCGCACTAAAGCCAGAGTTTCCTGGTCGGAGATTAACAAACCCAAGCCCAACTGAGTGCTGGAACTGTCCAAAATCCGCAGCACGATTTTTTCGCCGTACCGCGAAGGTAAGCTGTTCACCCGGAAATCCACCGTGCGTCCCTCAAATACCCGGCGGATGCGGCCGTCTTGAGCTTGGCGGCGTTCGGCAATATCCAGGTTGGCAATAATCTTGAAACGAGCCGTAATCGATGCGACTACCTGCTTGGGAAACCGGAAATACTCTTGCAGCACCCCGTCTTTCCGCATCCGAATCCGCATGAACTCTTCTTGAGGTTCTACGTGGATGTCAGACACCTTTTCCGACAGAGCTTTAGCCAAAATGATATTGACCGCCTTAATTACCGGAGCGGCCTCAGCATCGTCCAAGGTGTTAGCTAGGTCTTCTTGGTCGGCACTCTCCTCTTCTAGCGAGAGTTCGCCAAAATCTCCCTCCCCTAAATCCATCTTTCTCTGCTTTTCGGCTGCTGCCATTTTGGCTGCTACCTTAACTTGGTCCTCTTGATAGGCAGAAGTGATGTCCTGATAGTCGTCTGGCGTAATCACCCGTCGCTGCAAAGCCAAGCCGTGAGGCTGTAAAATCCGCCGCAAATCTTCTATGGCGTTGAGGTTGTCGGGATCTACCATGGCTACTAAAACGGCCGCCGGCTCAGTTTCAGTCTTCGCTACGGGTAAAAACCGACCTTGGTGACAAATGTCGATCGAAATCTTCAACGCGTCGAGCATAACTCCGAGTTGCTCGTTAGACATTTCGCTCATCTCCGGGTCAAATGCTTCAACCCCGTAGACTATCTTCCGTTCAAACATCTGCTGCTTCTTGTAAAGTCGCAGCAATTCTGGGGGTAACGGCTGCCCGGTAAGTGCTTCTAATACCTCCGTCAAACGCTTGCCCGACTTCTGGCTTTCAATTTGAGCTTGCTTCACTTGCTCGCCGTTGACGTAACCCGACAGAATCATCTTGGTGAGAGCCGGAGGAAATTGGCTCACAGAAACTATGGATGTGGATGTGGAGCGAAGCGGGGATGTGCTAGTCATAAAAAACACTCAATAGGTGGGAAACTCAGTCACAAAGAGTGCTGAGAGGAAAACCAAGGCGGGGTTTTAACCCCCATATTCTTTGCTTATGGATCAGCTATCATTTTCTTGCTCAATCCCTATCTCTCAAGTGTAAGCTCGCAGTCCCCTCTAAGATTCTGTCCACAAATTGACGAGATGTTGGAGGGATTTGCCGGTGCTTGCAATCAAATCTTGTTCGTTGAGTGCTAAGTTGCTTACTTACCTGATTAACTGGCGGGATACTCTCGTTATAGCGTCAGGGCAGATCACTTGGGGATTCCCCGTACCGGGAGATAAAAGCGGGGCAGGGTGGGTCGCCTTCCCACGCTGTTATATTTTCCCAAATTGTTTGGTCAAATTACAGCGCCCGTGGTGCCGCGGTTAGCTCTACTCAATTAAAGATGAGCTATGTTCTGTGATGATAGCTTTTACGAAAGCTTCGACCGCCCTTTTGAAACATATTTTGATTAATTATCTGCGATCGGTCACTGCCCGATCGTCGGCTGCATGAGCCCCCAGGGCAAATTTTGAGCAACTCTAGTTTTCGCTCACTAAATATTACTTTAATTCTACCCTGGTGTCCGAACCTTTGTGACGTAAGGTTGAGGGTTCAAAAATCTTGGGAAGAAGCAAATTAGATATCAACCGTATTTACAGATGAGCACCTCAGCGAGACCAACTAATCTCTCTCATTTGGCTGGCAAAAATCCGAGACTTCAAGCGACTTCGGCGGTATTGAATCCGGAAAACCACAGCCCCAATTCGCATCAAGATTAACAACTTAGTATCTGAGTTACACAAGCACACAGCTAACTACTTAGTCACTCTATACAAATTCCTTTTTCTCCCAACTTGGGAAACTCAGCAAATGGTAAAAAATGCCAGCCTCACCTTGCGACTAAAACAGCCTGACAGATGATAAATCTAAGTCACTATCGTTTTAAGTAAACCTTGAAAAATTAAGCCTCCTAGGTGGGAAATCTTGTAGTAGACTTAACAGCAAAATATACTTATAAAAATTGTTGTAAATGCGACCGCGTTAATTAAAAATGAGGAACCAACAAACGTTGGGTTGCCGCCATTGCTGCCATATTATACGTAAATCTCTAAACGGGCATTTGAATATTTTATGGAAAGCTTTGGGCAATGTCTCCAGAGCTGGCGATTTGTCCTCTTTTCAGATTGTGCCATACACAGTCAATTCGAGTCCTCTAGATTTACCCGGTTAACTGTATCTGCTAGAATTGATAGGGTTCTGTCGCGCAGCTTTTATGATTGACGAGGAAAAACAGCAAGATCAAGATCCTAGCTCAACTGGGGAAACCACCCCAGAGGGTTCGCCAATGGCAAGCGAAAATCCGGCGGCATCAGGAAACTCGAACGGAGCGGCCGATTGGGAGCTCGAACTTGCTCGAGCTTATCAAAGTGCTCAGGGCGATCGCACCCCAGCCAACGCATCGGGGCCTACCGTCACAGGCAGTTCAACCAACAGTCCGACTGCAGACGGGGCGGAGCCTTGGAAGAAGGAACTGGCGCAGGTAACTGAGGAAAAAGAGGCTTTAAAAACTCAGTTGCAAGCCGCATCCGCTCAACTAGAAGAACTGAAAAATCAAAATCTCCGCCTAGCAGCAGATTTTGAAAACTTCCGCAGGCGTACCCAAAAGGAAAAAGAAGAGCTAGATTTACAGGCAAGGTGTCTCACGATCAAACCCCTGTTGCCGGTAATTGACAATTTCGAGCGCGCTCGATCGCACATCAAGCCGCAAACCGATGGCGAAATGAACATTCACAAAAGCTACCAAAGCGTTTACAAGCAAATGGTAGACGGCCTCAAGCAAATCGGGGTTTCTCCGATGCGCCCCGAAGGCGAACAGTTTGACCCCAACCTCCACGAAGCTCTACTGAGCGAGCCAACTGACGAACACGAGGAAGGAACAATTATCCAAGAACTAGAACGCGGCTACATTCTGGGCGATCGCGTCTTGCGGCACGCCAAAGTGAAAGTTGCAGCGGCTGGGCTATCTGTGGTAGCCTCAGATGAAAATCCCGATAGTTCAGAAGGTTAATCGGGATACAAGCTACTGCATTCCTCAAAGTCACTGACCCCCGAATAGAATTCGGGGGTTCCAAGGTGGCAGACTCACCAGCTTCTTAATTAAAGATGACTAAAAGCAGGTCAGCGCTTGATCCAAAAATTCTGAAAAATGTTTTTACCAGTCTTTGATATTGCTTTAGGACATCAAGTTTATTTCCTACAAATCTAGTCTGGGAATGCTTGTTTAAACAAGCTGAGTCGTTTTTCATCTCCCAACCTGTAGTTGGAGATTTCCAAACATCCCACAAAGTTTTATGAGGCGCTATGGGAAAAATTATTGGAATTGACTTAGGCACGACTAACAGTTGCGTAGCTGTGTTAGAGGGCGGTAAACCGGTCGTGATCGCCAATTCCGAGGGCGGGCGCACAACTCCGAGTATAGTAGGATTCGGCAAGGCGGGCGATCGCTTAGTAGGTCAATTGGCCAAGCGGCAAGCTGTAACTAATGCTGTAAATACTGTCTACAGTATCAAACGATTTATCGGACGGCGGTGGGACGACACGGAAGAAGAACGAGCCCGAACTCCCTATACCTGCATAAAAGGCAAAGACGATACCGTTAACGTCCAAATTCGGAACAAGGTTCACACTCCCCAAGAAATCTCGGCAATGGTACTCCAAAAGCTCAAGCAAGATGCTGAAGCTTATTTGGGACAAACCGTTACGCAAGCCGTGATTACAGTGCCAGCCTACTTCACAGACGCCCAACGGCAAGCTACTAAAGACGCCGGTACGATCGCGGGTCTAGAAGTCCTGCGGATCGTCAACGAACCGACGGCTGCAGCCCTTTCCTACGGGCTGGACAAGCAAAATATAGAACAGAAAATCTTGGTCTTTGACCTGGGCGGCGGTACTTTCGACGTTTCTATCCTGCAACTGGGAGACGGAATTTTTGAAGTCAACGCTACCTCCGGTAACAACCATCTCGGAGGAGATGACTTTGACGACTGCATAGTCCAGTGGCTGGTAGAAGCTTTCCGGACTCAAGAAGGCACTGACCTCTCACAAGACAAAATGGCCTTGCAGCGCCTGCGAGAAGCTGCGGAAAAAGCGAAAATCGAACTCTCCAACCGGGAATCCACCTCAATCAATTTGCCCTTCATCTCTTCTGACGACAAAGGGCCGAAGCATTTGGAAATGGAACTCTCCAAAGCTCAGTTTGAAAAACTGGTGGCTCATTTGGTGCAAGCGACGATCGATCCGGTGACTCAAGCCCTCAAAGACGCAAGTTTGACCCCCAAAGACATAGACAGGATTATTTTAGTGGGAGGCTCAACCCGGATTCCGGCAGTTCAAAAGGCAATTAGCAAGTATTTTGGGGGCGTTTCTCCCGATAAATCCGTCAATCCCGACGAAGCTGTAGCGGTAGGCGCGGCAATTCAAGCCGGGGTGTTGGGTGGTGAAGTCAAAGACTTGCTGCTGCTCGATGTGACCCCGCTATCCCTGGGACTCGAAACCTTGGGGGGGGTGTTTACCAAAGTAATAGAGCGCAATACAACTATTCCCACCAGCCGATCGCAAATGTACAGCACGGCGGCAGACGGGCAAACCTCGGTAGAAATTCACGTACTCCAAGGCGAGCGGGCATTGGTTAAAGACAATAAAAGTCTCGGCAAGTTCCTGCTCAAAGGCATTCCTCCAGCTCCCCGTGGGGTACCTCAAATCGAAGTTACCTTTGAAATCGATGCCAACGGGATTCTCAAAGTGGCTGCTGAAGACAAGGGAACCGGAAAAGAACAAAGCATCCAAATTTCCAATACAGGGGGATTGAGCGAAACGGAAGTCGAGCGGATGCGACAAGAAGCCGAACTTTACGCCGACGAGGACATCAAGCGCGCTCTACTCGTAGAACTCAAAAATCAAGCTGACTCCCTCGTCTATAATTGTGGTGTAACTTTAAAAACCAATGCCCAACTACTGAGTGACGACCTCAAGGCCGAAGCGGAAACAGCCGCAGCAGCCTTGCGGGCAGCGATGACTAACCCCGACATCACAATCGAGGAACTCACGCCCGCAATCGAATCTTTCAAGCAACTGCTATACTCGCTCGGAACAGCAGTCTACGAGCAAGCCCGCAGCGGGGTAGCCCCGTCAGGAGCTGTGGTTGAAAGTGAGATGATGTCAGAAGTAGAATCAGAACCAGCACCAGAAGAGGTTAAAGCGGACGACGACAGCATTTTGCTGAAAGAAGAGCTGCAGGTGGCGCCCCAAGCTCCGCCGGAACCAAAGCCGGAACCAAAAAGGCCGGAACCAAAGCCGGAACCAAAGCTGGAATCAAAGCCGGAACCAAAGCCGGAACCAAAGCTGGAAGCAAAGCCGGAATCAAAGCCGGAGCGACAGTCAAAACGACAGTCAAATCCACAGTCAAGTCCACCGTCAAATCCACCGTCAAAACAAAAACAGAAGGTTCCCGAACCAGAAGTTGATGATATGAATCCTTTCCTTTAAAACGGAAAAGCTAAAAATTAAAAGTTAAAAATTAACAATGAGAATTTTTGATTTTTAATCTGTAATTTCAGGAAAGGTCGCCCGTTTCTTTTTCGTACACTTTTTGTTATTTACCTCCAGGCAAGCAGCTCTATGGCCGGTGATTACTATGAAATATTAGGCGTTTCTCGCAGCGCAGACAAAGAAGAAATTAAGCGTGCTTACCGCCGCCTAGCTCGCAAGTACCATCCAGATGTCAACAAAGAACCCGGTGCCGAGGAGCGGTTTAAAGAAATTAACCGCGCCTACGAGGTACTCTCAGAACCAGAAACCCGCGCCCGTTTCGACCGATTCGGCGAAGCAGGCGTCAGCGGTGCAGGCGCACCTGGGTTCCAAGACTTTGGTGACAGCTTTGCCGATATTTTTGAAAGCTTCTTTCAGGGCTTTCAGGGAGGCGTCGGTGGCCAACAACAGCAAGGTCGCAGGCGCAGCGGCCCGGTGCGCGGAGACGATTTGCGCCTCGATTTGCGACTGGATTTTCGGGAAGCAGTGTTTGGTGGGGAAAAAGAACTCCGCATCAAGCATTTAGAAACCTGCGAAACTTGCACCGGGACTGGCGCGAAACCGGGAACCCGACCACAAACCTGCTCGACTTGTACCGGCAGCGGTCAAGTCCGACGCGCTACCCGCACTCCTTTCGGCAGCTTTACTCAAGTTTCAGTTTGCCCCACTTGCAACGGCACCGGGCAAGTGATTGAGGATAAGTGCGAAACTTGTGGCGGCCGGGGCCAGAAAGAAGTGATGAAAAAGCTGAAAATCACAATTCCGGCTGGGGTTGACAACGGTACTCGCTTACGGGTTTCCAATGAAGGGGATGCCGGCAAACTGGGCGGGCCGCCCGGGGATCTTTACGTGTTCTTGGCCGTAAATGAAGACCCGCTATTTAAGCGCGAGGGCACTAACGTTAGCTCGGAAGTTAAGATTAGTTATTTGCAAGCAATTTTAGGGTGCCGGTTGGAAGTGGAAACCGTAGACGGGCCGACGGAATTGTTGATTCCTAGCGGAACTCAGGCGAATACTGTTCTGACTTTGGAGAAAAAAGGGGTGCCTCGGTTGGGAAATCCAGTCAGTCGCGGCGATCATTTGATTACCGTGTCTATTGACATTCCGACTAAGGTGACGGCTGAGGAACGGGAGTTGCTGATGCAGCTTGCTAAGCTGAAGGGCGATCGTACCGGTAAAGGTGGCTTAGAAGGGTTTCTGGGTAATTTGTTTCAGAAATAAGCAATTTTTGACACCAATTGGTGTCAAATTTTCCTGTTTGAGGATTCCCCGGCCATTTGTTTTAGTATCTGTCAAAAAATTGTGTGCAATTGCTCACAAAAATCTCAGGTGGGACGCTTCCTCGGCATTCGGTTTCAGCAGCGCTCGAAAAAGTGAGCGCAATGGCGCTCACTTTTTTCAGAAAAAATAATAGTCTGTGTCCAATTGGACACAAAATTTTAGATTCTCCAGTGTCCATGCAACTTATTTAAAAAACTAAGGCTTTCAAGATTGGAGATTGCAAAAGCATTATGAATTCAACATCGAAAATTGAAAGTCCCAAATCCCCAGATGCCAAAATCGATCTGCGGGGTACCCCGTGTCCTCTGAATTTTGTCCGCACTAAACTGCGCTTGGAGCAAATGGCACCGGGTGCTGTTTTGGAAGTGTGGCTGGACGCTGGGGAGCCGATCGAACAAGTGCCCGATAGTCTCAAAATGGAAGGCTACCAGATACTCGAAACGCAATTTGTCCCGGATGAGCCGGAGTCGGGCTTTTTTGCAATGAAAGTGCAGCGCCCAGAAGACAAGGAAGCAGGATGAGCCTGAATTCGTCCTCGATCGTCGGTACTGTAATTGCTGTTCAGGCTAACTTCTACCAAGTGAGGTTAGATCCCGAAGTCTCCATTGATGGGAAAAATGCTCCCCTCGCTGATTCTCCGACTCTCCTGTGCACTCGTCGCACTCGACTCAAAAAAATTGGCCAACAGGTGATGGTGGGCGATCGCGTGGTGGTAGATGAACCGGACTGGAATGACCGCCGGGGAGCAATTTCTGAAGTCTTCCCGCGCCAAACAGAACTCAACCGCCCGCCTGTAGCTAATGCCGATCGCATTCTCCTTGTTTTTGCCCTTGCTGAACCCGACTTAGATCCCGCATCATTAACTCGGTTTTTAGTCAAGGCAGAATCTACCGGTTTAGAGGTGAGTTTGTGCCTGAACAAATGCGATTTGGTCACGCCCGATGAGTTGGAACAGTGGCGCGATCGGCTTGACGGCTGGGGCTACGAACCAATGTTTATTAGCGTCCGCAGCGGCGCAGGAGTTCAGGAAGCCCCCGCTAAGGATCAAAATGAAGTTTCTGCATCGGAACCAGGTTTCCATGACTTAGTGGAGAAAATAGAGCCATCTATGCTGAACTCTGAGGATAACCCTCAAGTTCCAAATTCGCTCAAGCCGTTACATCCCTTAATCCCCGTACATAGCCCGTTGCCGAACTTGCTTCTAGACCACCTGCAAGGAAAAATAACGGTAATTTGTGGCCCTTCTGGGGTTGGCAAGTCCAGCTTGATCAACCAACTGATCCCGGCGCTGAACCTACGAGTGAACGCTGTTTCCGGCAAACTCGGCCGCGGGCGCCATACGACTCGCCACGTCGAACTATTTGAACTCCCCGGCGGCGGACTTTTGGCCGATACTCCGGGCTTTAATCAGCCGGCTCTCGAATGCGATCCCTCAGAGTTAGCTCAATATTTCCCAGAAGCGCGCCAGAGGCTGGCTTTGGGTAGCTGCCAGTTTAGCGACTGTTCGCACCGAGACGAGCCTAACTGTGTCGTGCGGGGCGGTTGGGAGCGCTACGATTATTACTTGAATTTTCTCGAAGAGGCGATCGTCCGGCAGCAACAAGAGCAAAACTCTAGTAGCGCCGAATCGAGTTTGAAGCAGCAAACCAAGTCGGATGGTACGCAGCAATACGAACCTAAGCTGCAAACTAAAAAATATCGCCGCTCTTCTCGCCGCCTTCAACACCAGTCGCTGCAAGATATGTGTCAAGATTTAGAGGAATTGTGAGGAAGTCGCCGCCCATCGCCCGTAGGCACTAGAAAACAGTACCAGGACTTACCCAGAAACCGGGTTTCCTCGACGAAAATACTTGGTTGCACCCCAAGACCGCGTTCGCAAAACCGGCTTTCTTTACTCGCGAGTGCGTAAGTCCTGAGTACATTAATAGCTAAAATTAAATGGCCTTAGATTTGTTAAAAAAAGTAGAACAGAAGCAAAAGTTAGCGGGTACTGCAGGAGCAAAAATATTGTGAATATTCAAGAACTGTTTGAAAAAGGCGGCCCCGCCATGTGGCCCCTGTTGCTGTTATCGATTCTATCTTTGAGTACCATTATCGAGCGCTTGTGGTTTTGGGCGAGCCTCCTGAGCAAAGAAAAGCAGATAGTTAACCGCATTCTGGAAGCGGCTCGCAGCGATTGGGGGGCGGCTAACGAGATTGCCAGACAAGCTAACCGACAGCCGATCGGGCGATTTCTTTCTGCACCCCTGCGACTGTACAATCCTGAACCAGACTTATTTCGACTCGCACTCGAAGCCGCAGCCGATGAAGAGTTGGCTTCGATGCGGCGCGGCGACAAAATCTTAGAAGCTACGATCGCTCTCGCCCCTTTGCTGGGCTTGCTGGGAACAGTTTTGGGCTTGATTAACTCGCTCAGTTCTATCCGTCTGGGCGACATCGGCACGTCGGCAACAACGGGCGTAACTTTGGGGATTAGCGAGGCGCTGATCACGACTGCTACTGGGATGGTAGTAGCAATTTTTAGCTTGGCGTTTTATCGGATATTTCAAGCTTTTTTGTTCAACCAGGCAAAAATATTTCGCAAAGCTGGAAATGAACTGGAATTGCTTTACAGGCAATACTGGCCGGCAGCTAATGCTAAGGGTCGAACACCAGGTGCAGAATACAGCAATTCTTCTTTTGGTGCAGATGGTTTGAACAGGCGTTCTCTCAATTCTCAAGAGGAGCGAGAACGGAATCGGGAGCCGAAATTGAAAGGTTCCGATCCGGCTGAAGATTCACCTTCTAATAATTAAAACTGCTGAAAACTGATGAAGATTAATCTAGATACTCCTGCTGAAGAGGCTCGGATAGAACTGGTGCCTTTAATTGACGTGATATTTTGCATTCTGACGTTTTTTCTGCTAGCCGCTTTGCAACTGACTCGCCAGCAAGCAATTAATGTCGATTTGCCTAAAGCGAAGACTGGACAAACGCAAATGCGAGAGATGCTGATTGTCAGCATTGACGATTTCGGGCAAACTTATATCGACCAATTGCCTGTTAATTACCAACAGCTCGATCGAGTTTTAAAGAGTTTCCAAAGTAAAAATCCTACGGGGTTGATGGTGCTGTACGCTCCTCAGAATGCGAGATATGCCAAAGTTGTGGAGGTTTTAGACAAATTGAGAGAGGTAGGGGGCGATCGAGTTGCCCTGGCAACTCTTCCTAGTTCGGCTTCCTCCCCATCGCCCAATCCCTCGCTTCCGAATTCTGGCATTCCTGCGGCACCTGCGATCGGCAATTCCGGTCAACCTCTGCCGTCTCCTGTGCCTCCGGGGCAGCAACAGTTCAACCCCAATCAGTTTCAATCTCCTCTCCCGGCTCCGGGGCAGCAGCAGTTCAATCCCAATCAATTTCAATCCCCTCTCCCGGCTCCTGGGCAGCAGCAGTTCAATCCCAATCAGTTTCAATCTCCTCTCCCGGCTCCTGGGCAGCCTAGTAACTTTGGGGCAAATCAGGGCATTCCTCCTGTTTCGCCTGCACCCGGTGCTCCCAATTTGAGACCCGGAATCGCCACTCCACCGCAGGATGGCGGGCCCTCGAATTAGTTAAAAGGAAGAAGGGAGAAGGGAGAACAGAGAAAAAGAAATTGTCCCCCTCTACCCCTCTCCCCATCTCCGCCTCTCCTCATCTTCCGCTCTCCCCCTCTCCTCATCCTCCAATTTCCTCCTCTCCTGCTTTTGTGAGTTCCCCTTCTCCCCAGGGCGGTTTCATTCTCACGAAAATCGCGATTTTGACTCTTGTCGTGCCAAGAATGCCTACCCCCCCACAGACGATTTCACAGGTGTTTCAGACATGGGGGCAGCCACGGGGGGCAGCCCCTACAAGAGAATGAAACAGCCGTGCCCTTCTCCCCCTCGCGGAGAGAATCTCCGCCGGATTTGGTATAAAGG
>JACJNV010000393.1 GCA_014695175.1 Microcoleus sp. FACHB-DQ6
CCATAATTAAATCACTTTCTTGTATTTTAGAAAATCATCTATCGTTGGGTTAATGATATCTGTCGCTACAAAATTTTCTCAAACATAATTTACTTTTGTCGCGATCGGGCTTTTGTATCCCATTCTACTACATAGGGTAAGTTTTGCCCGATCGCCCCCAATGAACTCAAGCCGTTGCTTTCCCAAGGAGATCAGACTTCAGCCCTCTGAGGATGTTCCCGCACGCACCAGGTATTATAGATGGGCGATCGTCGGCAAGCCCTAAAAAATTCAGTAAGGTATCAGAGAAACTTGGCTGTAGTTTGATGGCTTAGCACCACTCAGGGAAGTTTTGAGTGCGAACAGGTAGCCAGCTCCAGCCCTTGACTTCTACCTCAACACTATTGAGCCCGATCTCAGTGGTGATTCTGTGGGAAAAGCTGGTAATATAGACAAGCCAGTGCTGCAAAGTGTCGCGCCACTCAGTTTAAACTGATCACTTGATAGTTGTAGAGAAAAAGTAATCGTAGATGCAAGGATGAGACGGCTATGAGCGAATTTCACAAAGACCAGCAACAGCAAGAGGAAGGTAATCTAGAAGAAGCGATTGCTGCTTACCATCGGGCACTTGAACTCAATAGCAACGATTGCTCGACACACCACCAGATGGGGGAAGCCCTAGCCAAACTGGGTCGATGGGATGAAGCCGTCACCGCCTATCGCCATGCAATAGCAATCAAACCGGATTTCTCTTGGAGTTACCACCACTTAGGGGATGCCTTAGCTGAACAACAACAGTGGGAAGAATCGGTTACAGCCTTCCGCACGGCGATTGAACTCAATCCCGAACATTTTGGGACTTATGTGGGATTAGGAAAAAGTTTAGAAAAATTGGGTCAACTGGATGAGGCGATCGCCGCTTACCGCCGTGCAAGTGAGTTGAGTCCTGACCATGATTGGATTCATTATGCCTTGGCAAATGCACTGAAACAGCGAAATCACTCAGATTTAGCAGAAGCGATGACCTCCTACCGCCATAGTATAGAACTCAATCCATACAACGTACAAGCTTATCACAATCTTTTGCAAATTCAACCCGATAACTGGGAAGTCTGGTTGCAGTTAGGAAATACTTTGGTAGAGCAGGGAAGACTAGATGAGGCGATCGCCACCTATCGTCGTGTCCTAGAACTGAATCCTGAAGCCTATGAATGTCACCATCAGCTAGGTGAAGCTATCTATCAGCGGGTAATGGAGAACCCTGAAACCTTTTTTTTCCAGTATAACTTGAGTGAAGTTACCCATAAAGACTACCAAGTATTTAACGCAGAATTACCAGAAGTTTGTTTCCTCAATGACCCAGCTTTTTTACAAGCTACCGCTGATCTCGATGATGCTACTTATACAGTCGAATGGTATAGAGTTTATCTGAGACGTTCTCTTTCCGAAGCGGAAAAACAAGCTTGCATTAATTGGCTACAAACTCCCGGTCATAGTCGGGAACTCGGGTTAAAAATTTGGCGAGAAAGCTTAACAGAATTTCATGCGGTGCTGAGACGTTCCTTCATTACTATTGGTTTAGAAGAGGCTGTCAATTGTTATCATCGTGCCCTTGAATTGGCTCCCAACTATCATTCCTCACGCTATCGTTTAGCAGAAGTGTTTAAAAAACAGGGAAAATATGAGGAAGCCATCGTTCTTTATCATCAATTAAGTCTCAAGTTAGCTGAAGCGGATCAGATGGCAGAAGCAGTCACTTGTTTTCAAAAAGCTACCCATCAGCCCCTTCAGGAAGGAAAGATGTATGAGATGATCTGGCTGGGACTAAATCACTTAGCTCCCTTGGATGCCTCTGATTCCTATTATCCTACCGAACTTCAACCAGAAGCTGTTGAGCAATACTTTAGTCAAACCAGTAAATATACTATTATGAACCTTTCTGGTTTAACCGAAGAGAACCAAGCTCTCCTAGAAAAAGAGGGATTTTCACTAACAATTTTACAGTTAATTGCAAAAGATAGTATAGCGTTAGAAGAAATATATATTAATAGTTTTTATTCTGATACAAATACTAGACTTTCTCAACAGTTACCCAAGGAAACTAATTATCAATTTGTATATCAAACCCATTTGAATGAACCGAATATTTATCAACAAAGTATCGTAGAAACAGGTTATATGTATTCAGTTTGTCCGGTGAGTGGTCAGGTCATTAGGTCAGAGCAATCGTTTTATGATGTAGCCTGGCTACCCATGATGAGTTATCGGTTTGTTGGCTGTGAAATTTATTATTTAATCGTTGGACACTTTTGGGGACCAAAAATGTTTATTTATTTCCCCCGTTTAGAGCTAATTATTAACCTCAATCCATTTGTTCAAGGTTCTGAGCAAGCAATTATTAACCGATTAAAAGGCTATATGGTTAGTTGTTGGCAACAATGCCTCAAATATATATCAAACCCCCACAAAAAAGGTGTAGTGGCAATTTTAGGTTTACTGACGAACATAGGACACTATTTCTGGAATGAAGTAACAGGACTTCAATTTTTGTCAGATAATGGTCTTTTGCACAAACTAGACAAAATTTTAATCGCACCTAATGAATATTTTAATATCGGTGATGCTTTTCCCGAAATTAGTGATAAAATAATTAGAATTAGTGATAAAAAAAATATTTTTGAAAGTATTATTGAGAACAACTATTTAGCAGTTAGAGTAACTAATGTTTTTGTTCGAGAAACATTAGCAACAAGAGTCTACGAGGGTTCCTTAAAAAGGTCTTCTCCAAAATTCTTAGCCGAAGTAGAGCAGGCAAAAAATAAACACTTTCCTTTACTTTGGTTTGGTCTTCGCACCCATGACAAATCTTGGGTTTCTCAAGTAGAAGGAATCGTCAATATTATCAAAAGTCTCGCAGTAGATTTCCCTAATCTAGGAGTTGTCTTTGATGGCTGGTCTCGGATAGAAAGAGAAGATGACCATGGAGAGTTAATGATTGCTAAGGATAAAGCAACCGAGCAAGAAATTTTAGATATTTTACCACCTAGTATTCAGACTTATAGTACAATTGGTTGCATGAGCTATGAGAAAGTTATCTGGGCTTATGCTATTGATTTATATGTTATACCCCTTTCATCAGGAAGTACCGCAGTTTCCTGGATTGCTAATAAACCAGGTGTGATGCACGCAAACACTTCAATAAATACAGAACCCCTGAGAGAACAAGTAACGTATAGTCGCGAAAATGCCGTATCCCCGGTATTTGTGCCTGTTGAGTGTATAAGCGATCAACCGGCTTCACCTTATATTCTATCAGTAGCCTGTCAAAATTATGATTTGGATTGGAGAATCGTTTACAATGAAGCTCTGAAAATTATCAATTCATTAAACCAAAATAGATCTTAATTGTTCGTGGGCAAAGAAGGGAAAAATCTCAATTTTTATTACCATCCTAAACAGTAATTACTCATAAAAACTTAGAGTCTGTGGCGGAAAGTTCAACTCTTAAAAATTGTTAGGTTCCAAAAGAAAGATAAGTAATATGAACTCTGAAATTACTGTAACAGAAGTCCATAAGGCGAACCAACTACAACAGGAAGGCAAACTAGAAGAAGCGATCGCTGTCTATCGTGGGGTGACTGAAAAACTTTACCAACAGTTAGGAAAGCTCCTATCACAACAAGAAAAGTGGGATGACGCGATCGCCACATATCGTCATGCCATAGAACTGAATCCTGAAGCATATAAATGTCACCATCAGCTAGGGGAAGCTATCTATCAGCGGGTAATAGAGAACCCTGAAACCTTTTTTTCCGAATATAACTTGGCTGAAGTTACCCATAAAGACTACCAACTCTTTGACCCAGAATTACCAGAAGTTTGTTTCCTCAATGACCCAGCCTTTTTGCAAGCTACCGCTCATCTGGATGATGCTACTTATACGGTCGAATGGTATAGAGTTTATCTGAGACGTTCTCTTTCCGAAGCGGAAAAACAAGCTTGCATTAATTGGCTACAAACTCCCGGTCATACTCGGGAAATCGGCTTAAAAATTTGGCGGGAAAGCTTAGCCGAATTTCAGACTTTGCTGAGACGTTCATTCATTACCATTGGTTTAGAAGAGGCTGTCAATTGTTATCATCGTGCGCTTCAATTGTCTCCCAATAATCATTCATCATACTATCGCTTAGCAGAAGTGTTTACCGAACAGGGAAAACATGAGCAAGCTCTCGTTATCTACCATCAATTAAGTTTCAAACTAGCCGAAGTCGGTCAGATGAAAGAAGCAGTGGCTTGTTTTCAGCAAGCTACCTATAAACATTTGAGAGATGGAAAGATTTATGAGATCATCTGGGAAGGTTTAAATCAAATGGCTCCTCTGGATTCCTCTGTTTCTTATCCAACGGAAATTAATCGGGAACACACTTTTCAATATTTCCAAAAAACAAGTAACTATAAAGTTATCAATTTTTATGATTTAACTGTTGCCGATAAATTACTTCTCCAAAATCAGGATTTATTGCTAGAAAATCTGCAAATTATTAGGCAAGATTGTATAAATTTAGAAGATATCTACGTTAATAGTTTTCACACAGATTCTCCTCTTCATCTTTCAAGCAATCAAGAAAGATCAACCAGGAGTTTTAGAGATGAGTGGAAGAAAGCTATTCATTTACAACAAAGTATAATCCAAACAGGTTATGTTTATGCAGTTTGTCCTTGGAGTGGTAGGATTCTGAGATCTCAGGAATCATTCTGTTATTTTCCCTGGATTTTTTATCGTTTTGTAGGGAATGAAGTTTTTTATTTAATAGTTGGGGATTGGTTCAGTAGCAAGCAGTGTATCTATATACCCAGACTAGAGATAATTATTCTGCTATATCCATTTCCTCACATGGATTTTACCTGGTTGGTCAACCATGTGAAAAGTTACCTTGTTAGTTCTTGGCAAAAAGTGCGAGCTTACCTATCAAGTCCAACTAAGGAAGTGGCAGTTGTCACGGGTATATCAAACGTAGGACATTACTTATGGAATGAGTTATCAGGGGTTCACTATTTTTATAAAAAAATGACTTTCAATCAAGTTCATAAGTTTCTTATGGATGTCAGATACGAATTTTTTAACTTTGAGGATATTTTTCCAAAAATTGCCAGCGATAGGATCATCAGAGTAGAGGATAGTCCGACCATCTCTCAAAATATTCTTGATAATAAGTTGTTTGTTGTCCGGCTAGTAGACTTTTTCATTGAAGAGGAACTTATCAATCGAATCTATCAAGAGTGTATCAAAAAATCTTCTCAATTTTTCCTCGAAAAAGTATATAAAGCACAGACACACTTTCCCTTATTGTGGATCGGAATCCGCAACTATAAGAGGAAATGGCTATCTCAAAAAGAAGGAATAGCCCATATCATTGCAAGAATTCATGATGATTTTCCCGATTTAGCAGTCGTATTTGATAGTTGGTCTATTACAGAAAGAGACCGGGGCGAGGATGACAAATTTATTGCGGTAGAACAAGCTTGTCTAGAACAAATTATGACCCTGCTACCTCCTGGTATCCCAACCTATAGTACAATTGGTCGTCCAATTTATGAAACTATTGCTTGGGCACAAGCGATCGATTTGTATGCAGTACCCTTTGGCACAGGAATGACCTTTGTAACTTGGATAGCTAGCAAACCAGGGGTAGCTTATGGAAACAAGAACTATTATGGTGCGGTTAAGGACTCATTTTCACCTATTTATCGAGAAAACCTTGTACCGCCAGTGTTGATATCTACGGAATATATCAGCGAAGATGAAAATAACATTGACCCATCGACTCGCAATTATGATTGTGATTGGCAAGTGATTTACAACGAACTGATGAAAATTTTACAACACTTGCCAAAAAGAATCTAATCTTGTTATTTTCGTTTTAACCAAGCCCCTGGCCAGTGAGTCACATTCTCCGTCAAATCGCTCTCGCTAAACGGCCATTTAGGTTGCTCCAACATAAACTCAGGATGCTTTTCTGCAAACTCAGCCGCCGCCGCAGTAGGATGATCCCAAGTCCATTCAGGATTCCCCCGTGGCACATCCTCCAAATCCTTCATAATCCCATCTGTGGCAATTATATAGGAGCCTGGTGTCACCAAACTGCAATAAGCCTCTAACTCGTCAGCAACGTGCTGTTTTGTGTGACACGAGTCAAGACTCACCAAGACAGTCTCCCCTGGATTGACCAGTTTTTTCACCTGATCTACAATACTGGTATCTGTAGAACTACCTTCCACTAAAGTAATGAACGATGACAGTTCATGTTCCTCTATAGCCTTGCGATTGTGGGGGCGAATTTCAATGTCAACTCCTACAACCCTACCCTTACCCATTGCTTTAAAAAGGCTAGCGTAATAAATCAGCGAGCCTCCGTGAGCCACCCCGGTTTCAATAATTACATCTGGTTTAACCTGATAGATAACTTCCTGAATCCGAATCATGTCTTCAGGGAGTTGAATTATTGGCCGTCCAAGCCAACTGAAATTGTAGGTATATTTTTGATTCCAGCCTAATTTCACCCAGTAGTGAGAAATGAGTTCAAAAGCTTCCTTAGAATAGAGCGGGATAGTTTGACACTCACCGTCTATTTCTTGAATCAATTTTTGGGCATCTGTATCTAGCGTTAATTTCATGATTTTTCCCGTTATAATTGGATTTAGGTAACGAAATCTTAGACAGCAATTTTTAGGACAAAAGCTGATTTTCCCACCCGATGATAGCTTGCCTTAATCCGCTTTCTAAGTTTGATTTGGGCAGCCAACCTACCTCATTAGATAAACGAGTCACATCAGCCACTAACAAAGGCGCTTCTTTCGCACCAGACGGAATAGCACCTAACTGCACTAAATCCGATCGCCCGATTAGATCAGCTATTTTATAAACAACCTCTTTAATCGCGATCGGCTGTCCAGATCCAATATTAACAGCTCCTGTCACCTCACTCTCCAAAAGAGCCACAAAAGCATCAGCAACATCCTGTACATACAGAAAATCCCGGAGTTGATTACCGTGAGAGCAGCGAGCAGGCTCTCCCTTTAAGAGAGAAAGAATCACTGAAGAAACCAGCCGATTTGGGTACTCGTAAGCACCGTAGGGAAAGAAAATACGTCCCCAAGCACTGCTTAGACTTGTCGTCTCCGAATAGCAATTCACCATCTCCTGCAAAGCTTTTTTACAAATACCGTAGGGAGTATCTGGATTTCTCGGCGTTACAAATTCGGAGCAATAACCGTACTTCCAATCATACTCGGCGCAGGTTCCACCCATCACAGCCCGATCGCCACCTTGGTCTCGAAATTGCCTCAATAATTCCAAACTTGCCTGCACCCACAAAAAGTTATCTTCAGATTTCCAATATTGGCCGGGTAAAGTATAACACCAGGCAAAGTGCAACAAATGTGTTGGCTTTACTTGACAAACTAGCTCTTTAATGGATGTATGAGCTAACAAATTGGCCAGATGCCACGTACAGTCAGAACTTAAAGTCGGCAAAGTCTTAGAAGCGACAGCATGAACCTCAAACCCCCGTTCCACCAGCGTCTTGAGCGAGTGTCTGCCAACAAAACCCCCTGCCCCCGTAACCAGGACTTTTTTCATAGGCCAAAATCCGGGAAATTGCGATCTTTTTCCGAAATTACGAGCTCAGAGATCTCCGGCCAATCAATACTAAAAGTGGGATCATCCCACCGCACTCCCCTTGCTAATTCAGAATAATAAAATTCCGACATCTGGTAAAAAACCTCAGTATTATCTGCCAAAGTTTGACAGCCGTGAGCCATACCTTCAGGAATATATATCATCTTGCGATTTTCCGAGTTTAGCTCTATTGCAAACCAGTCTTTAAAAGTAGGAGAATCGGGACGCAAATCTATAATTACATCATAAATTCCGCCTTTGATACATCTAACCAACTTCGCTTCCTCGTGAGGTGTAGCCTGGTAGTGCATCCCACGCAAAGTACCTTTCTTCAAGTTAAAAGAAATATTGCACTGCACTAGATTAGGATTCAAACCATGTTCTGCAAACTCCTTTTGACACCAACTGCGGGCAAAAAATCCCCTCTCATCTGCTAGGGGTTCTACCTCAATAACATAAGCTCCCTTAAGCTTCGTTTCAGTAAACTTCACCCTATCACCTCCACTTGAGGAATCAGCACCACAAACTTACCTCCCCACTCGCGGATATAATCCATCTGACTTACTATCTCATCCTTGATGTTCCAAGGTAAGATAGCCAAATAATCCGGTTTAGCCTCGCGAATTTTATCTGGATGATATATCGGAATCTGAGTTCCCGGCAAAAACAAACCCTGCTTGTGCGGGCTTAAATCCACCGTATAATCAATCAAATCCGTGCGGATACCGCAATAGTTCAGCAGCGTATTAGCCTTCGCCGGCGCACCGTAGCCGGCAATTGATTTGCCCTGGTTTTTGGCATCAATTAGGAAACTGAGCAGTTGACGTTTACTAGACTTAACCTGTTCGCCAAATCCTACATAAATTTCAATCTGGTTTAACCCTGCTTGCACTTCCTTAGCTTTCAGTTGGGAAATGCGATCACGAACTCCTATACCCTCAAAATTCTCATGCTTCCCGTAAATCCGCAGAGAACCGCCGTGCGTCGGTAATTCCTCCACATCAAACAAAGTTAAACCGTGACTTGCAAAAACTTTCTCAACCGTCAACAGCGAAAAATAAGAGAAATGCTCGTGGTAAATCGTGTCAAACAGATTGTCTTGAATTAGTTGCAATACATGAGGAAACTCCATTGTCAAGACGCCGTTTGGTTTCAGGAGAATTTTCATCCCCGCCACAAAATCATTCAAGTCAGGCACATGAGCCAACACATTATTTCCTAGCAACAAATCTGCCTGTTTGCCTTGTGAAACCAACTCTTTAGCCGTTTCCACGCCAAAAAACTTGACTAAAGTTGGAATCCCTTTTTCCTCAGCCACCTTAGCTACATTTGCAGCAGGTTCAATCCCTAATACGGGAATTCCTTTCTGCTGAAAATACTGGAGTAAGTACCCATCATTGCTAGCAAGTTCAACTATTTGACTGTTTGCGTCAAATCCAAAGCGCTCCACCATCAAATCAGTGTAATTCTTGGCGTGCCGCAGCCAAGAGTCTGAATAGGAAGAAAAATAAGCATAATCGCTAAAGATGCTATCCGGGGATTCAAACTCTTCTAACTGCACTAAAAAACAATTGCTGCAGACATAAGTATGAAGCGGATAGAATTTCTCTGCACAATTCAGATGCTCTTGAGATAGAAAAGCATTCGCCAGCGGCGACATCCCCAGATTTACAAAAGTATGCTCCAATAGGTGACTGCAAAAACGACATTTAGATGGCACCGAATTAGCCCCCTTGACTATCAAATAAGAGAAAGAAAATTAAAACCCCAGTCACAGAAATCCTCAATCACACCCTGATAACACAGGTATTTTCCTCCATTAAAAAATTTTGATACCATTCAATTGTTTCTTTCAACCCTTCTTCTAGAGGATACTTAGACTCCCAACCGAGCATTTTTCTCGCCTTATCGGCAGAGAGATACTGATGTTTGATTTCATTCTTGGCCCGATTCAATACGACAGGCTCTAAATGAGTCTTGTCCATCAATTTCAAAACCTTATCTACCATGCCCCGCACTGAAATTTGCAACTCGTTGCTGAAATTAAATGCTTCTCCCAAAATTTCTTTCCTGTCCATTTGTTCTGCCAAATGGAGATAAGCTAAAACTCCATCCTTCACATAAAAGTAGTCCCGGATAAAAGTGCCATCACTGCGGATGACTACCGGCTTGTCTCGTAATGCCGATCGAATTGTAGACGGAACAATCCGATTAAAATTCAAGTCTCCGCCGCCGTAAAAGTTGCCGCAGCGAGTAATGCACACGGGCAAACCATAACTGACGTAATAAGCCCGACTGATTAAATCAGCACAGCTTTTAGAAACATCATAAGGGTGTTCTCCTTGCAGCGAAGTTGTTTCGCTATAAGGCAACACTAGCTGGTCTCCATAGGCTTTATCGCTGGATGCTATGACAATTCGAGTCACACCACCGACGCGGCGACAAGCTTCTAGAATATTCCAAGTACCTTTAATGTTGGTTTCAAAAGTAGCAACAGGCTCTCTATTTGCAACTCCCACAATTGTCTGAGCTGCTAAGTGAAACACCGTATCGACTTCATACTCATTGATTGCTCGTTCTACCGTTGGCAAATCTTCGACACAACCGCGCACGATATTAATTTGCCGATACCACTCTCCAGCATACAGTCGGGATTGGGGAACCAAGTCACGGACTAAGCCCGTGACCAAAGCCCCTCTTTCCAGCAACTCAGCCACTAACCAGTTGCCCAAAAGGCCTGTGCAACCTGTCACCAATACCGATCTATCGCGCCAAAATTCACTCATTCCCACACCCTCCAAGGAGCTTGTCCATTATCCCAAAGTTCATTCAAATACTTATATTCGCGGTAAGTATCCATCGCAAAGAAGAAACCTTCGTGGCGGTACGCCATCAATTGTCCCTGCGCCGCTAACTGCTCTAGTGGCTCTCGCTCAAAAAAACAATCATCCCCCCTCAAAGCCTCAAATATGCTGCGGTGAAGGACCAAAAATCCGGCACTAGCCCAGCCATCTATTTGAGGTTTTTCGGTGAATTCCAGAACTTGGCCTTGGTTGTCAACATCTAAAATACCATATCTCGATACCGGACGCACTGTACTAACAGTTGCCAGCTTACCATGAGCCTTATGAAAATCCACCAAAGCTCCAATATCGATATCAGCAACTCCATCACCGTATGTCACCATAAAGGTATCATCAGTAATGTATTTCTCCACACGTTTCACCCGCCCCCCAGTCATAGTGTCCGAGCCAGTTTCTGCCAGTGTCACCTTAAAATCTTGCTCGCGATGCTCCTCGTGATAGGTAATGCAATTCTGGCGACCCAAGCAAATAGTAAAATCATTATTCATCGCTTCATAATTCAGGAAATACTCCTTAATCATGTTGCCGCGATAGCCCAAACACACAATAAAGTCCCGGAAACCGTAATGGGCATAGGTCTTCATAATGTGCCATAGAATCGGATACCCCCCCACATCTACTAGGGGCTTAGGACGAAATTCTGTTTCTTCTCGGAGACGTGTCCCCAAACCGCCGGCTAATATAACTACTTGCATTGTTTCACATCTTGAAAAGGGTACACAACCGCTGATAATTCACAACAGGTATTTATTGCAAACAAAGAGCTATTTTTTATGAAAAAATCCTCACACCTTACCCATCCTCGCCTCCACCATCATCCGCACCACATCGCGCATCTTATACTTCGCCTCCCATCCTAACTTTTGCTTCGCCTTAGCCGGATTTCCCCTCCCAACTGCAATCTCCGTCGGTCTGTAGAGACTAGCATCGCTTACTAAATGTTCCTGCCAATCCAAATCGGCAGAAACAAACGCTGTCTGCACAAACTCCTCCAAAGGATAACTTACACCCGTGGCAATTACATAATCGTCCGGTTCTTCCTGCTGCAACATCAAATACATCGCCTCCACATATTCCGGCGCCCAACCCCAGTCCCGCTGCACTGAAATATTACCTAAATGCAGTTTTTCCGAACTACCTGCAGCAATTCGGCACACCACAGATACTATTTTTTGGGTAACAAACCTCTCCGGCCGCAGCGGCGACTCGTGATTGAACAGAATACCAGAACACGCAAACAAATTGTACGCTTCCCGATAATTCGCTACTTCCCAAAATGCCGTTGCTTTCGCTACCGCGTAAGGACTTCTGGGGCGAAAAGGCGTGTTTTCATCCGCTGCACTGCCTCCGGTATCCCCAAAACATTCGCTGGAACTGGCATTGTAAAGTTTGATTTTTCCGCCTGTAAACCGAATTGCTTCTAACAGATTCAATGTGCCTGTGGCAATGCTTTCGAGGGTTTCTACGGGCTGTTCAAAAGACAGACCGACGGAACTTTGACCTGCTAGATTGTACACCTCATCTGGCTCTATTTTAGCAAGCACTTGCAAAACGCTGCGAAAATCGTTTAGAGACATGGATTCTAGTTTTACTCTGTCTCGGATGCCCAAACGCGCCAGGTTTCCGAAACTAGACATTTGGGCGTCCCTGGAGGTGCCGCAAACTTCATAACCTCGATCGAGCAAAAGTTTAGCTAAATAAGTTCCGTCTTGACCTGATACACCACAAATTAGCACTTTTTTCATATCAGATTTTGTTGGCAAAACTACACCGTAGCTGTTGCTATTTTTCCAGTTGTTTAACTTTTATAGTCGGAATTTTTATTTTTTTAATATTTGGGATATTCCGAAAACTTACCACAGCAAGTTTAAGCGGTTACTACAAACCAACAACAACTTTATCATCAAGCAGACCCGAAAGCCCGATCGAAGTATTTTGCAAAAAGTTCGATAGCTGGGAGTAGCAGCATAAGCATATAGTAGGGACACGGCACTGCCATGTCCCTACTATATTACATTTTGTACTCGCCAACTATCGACTGCCAAAAGTCTCTACCGCTCGAAAACAGAAATAACCAGTCAGCTAGAAATCGACTCAAAAGTACAAAATATTAGCCTTTTTTACCTTCTGCCGAATGACTAAAGCCTTCTGCCTTCGGATACTAGGCTTCCCAACGTTCGGCGACCAATTCAGCCAAGTCAACCACCCGCTGACTGTAGCCCCACTCATTGTCGTACCAAGCCAACAGCTTCACCATGTCGCCATCCATCACCAGCGTCAAGCTGGAATCCAGAATCGAAGAAGCATCACTTCCGCGATAGTCGCATGAAACTAAAGGCAAATCGTTGTACTCCAAAATCCCTTTCATGGAGCCAGAGGCAGCTTCTTTGAACACTTGATTTACTTGCTCGGTAAAAGTCTTTTTCTCTACCTGAGCCACAAAATCAACTACCGACACATTAGGAGTCGGGACGCGCATGGCGATACCATTTAACTTGCCTTTCAATTCCGGAATCACCAGAGCCACAGCTTGGGCTGCTCCGGTAGAAGTCGGCACAATATTCATTGCTGCCGCCCGGGCCCGCCGCAAGTCGCGGTGGCTGGCATCCAGCAAGCGCTGGTCGCCAGTATAGCTGTGGGTAGTGGTCATCATGCCTTTGACGATGCCAAAATTTTCGTGCAGCACTTTCAGTACAGGAGCCAGACAGTTGGTAGTACAGCTAGCATTGCTGATGACTGTGTAGTCACTGTGCTTGTAGTTGTGGTGGTTGACTCCCATCACATAAGTGCCAACTTCAGAACCCTTGCCGGGAGCGGTAATTAGCACTTTTTTAGCGCCGGCAGTGATATGCTTCGATGCACCAGCTTGGTCAACGAAGACGCCGGTCGATTCAATAATCAGATCAATACCCCAATCTTTCCAAGGCAAGTTTAGCGGGTTGCGATCGCTCACGCATTTAACTGTCTTGCCGTTGAGAGTAATGGAATTTTCATCCGCACTGATGTCCACATTCTTCAACGTTCCCATCATGGAATCGTATCTCAGCAAGTGAGCATTACTTCTGGGATCGGAAGTGTCATTAATAGCTACCAACTCTAGCTGGCTGTTTTCTCTGCCCAGCCAGCAGCGCGCAAAACTGCGCCCGATACGTCCAAAACCATTGATCGCGACTCTAATCACCTTGTACCTCCTAACGATGGCAGCCTCTAGCTCAGGCTTAAATTTTGAAAAAATTTAAGAATTGACTTATGAGACAAGATCATATCGCAAAGGTCGATCCTTTCTAACTTTTTGTGTCGATCAAAAAAGCTTGAACTTTTCTAGAAGGCTGAAATTGCAAGGCCGAAGGCATTAGGCTTTCTGCCGCTGGTTACTGGTAAAGCTGATGGGCTGCAATATAAGTCCCGACAACTTCCGGGACTAAGTAGCGGAGGTCAATCCTTTCGGCGCAGCAGCGGCGGATGTGGCTCGACGAAATCTCGATCGCAGGCATGGAAAGCACCTCCCAGCGAATTTCCACGTCCAAAAGAGCCATTTGTTCGGCAACTCGTCGGCCCACAGCATTTGCCTGAACCTGCATCCTGTCCCCTGCAGAAGCGAGGGGTTTTCCACCAGGACAATCTCCCCACTCGGACAGTTCCCCAATCTCCCCGCTTTCTGCCGTCTCTCGATCTCCCTGAGTCGGACGTGGGGCCACCAACCAGTCGCACAACCCGGCAATTTCGCAGCACCGGTGCCATTTGGGGAGAGTAATGAGTGCGTCACTACCAATAATCCAGTACCAGCGATGATCGCCTGGATACAATGTTTGCAAATACAGCAGGGTGTCGATCGCAAAAGAACTGTCGGAGGGATTTGCCGACCGCGGCGAAATTAGGAAGTCGGGCCGATCGGCGATCGCCAGAGCGAGCATTTCCCGCCGCTGCTCAAAACTTGCCAAATCCGGGCGCTCTTTGTGAGGAGGAGAGCGATCCGGTACCCAAATGACTCGATCGAGAGCAAATTGACTCGCAGCCGTCTCGGCTACCAACACGTGACCCCAGTGAACCGGATCAAAAGTCCCCCCCAAAATCGCTATTTTCCCCATATTTCCCCAAGATCAGGATTAATACAGACATCGCGCCAATTTTATGTTTATACACTTTTAACCATAAGCTCGTTTATTAGAAAACCCTCGCTTCACATTGGGGACAAACCCTTGGACGACCCTAGTTTCGACGATCGTCCTGGACGCTAAAACCGATTTTGTTAACCCCCTTAATTCGTTCAAACCTTCAATCCGAGTTCAAAAACCCGGTTCTGAGGGTCGGAGTGGTTCCGGGACTCGGTGATTAACCTTGCCAATATTAATCCCAACTTGTTTTGATTGCGCGATCGACCCCCTGAGCATTCGTTGGTTGGCGGGTCAAAAAGTTTTGACAGTAGATATTTTTTAGCGCTGTGGTAAAAACTTTTAGGGCTGCCAAGAGGGTTCATCGGCTTCTCGATCGATCCCATGATTTGGTTGGCTCAATGGCTATTCGACTATTCCGACTAACTACATAACTTATATATACAATATAGTAAAAATATATACTATAGCTGCGCTCGTGTCAATCTCTGACTTGGGCGAGATAATGACCGTAAAGGTAGATTTATGACTGTAAAAGGAGCGAAATTTGGTTATACGTGGTAGTGTTTGTAAATCCTTATGGGTTTTACCCTCAATCTTGGTAGAAAGGTTGTGGGGCTTTTGCTACCGTATCCGAGCACAGCAGGCGGATAGAAATAGAAAGAATGCAGGAGTATGCAAGCACCCAAATTAGTCTGTTGGGCCAGACCCCAGACCGCGTTTTCTGTTACCTGCTATTTTCGAGCTGTGACTGTTCCGGAAAACTACTCGGTACTAAGTCATATAGGATACAAGACAAACATCTCTACAAGTCCCGCAAATCTAGGGACGCGCAGAGAATTTTGTACAAAATCTCTAGCGAACTGTATCCTGAAAAAACAATTCTTGATATGATATCGCGTGTTATTGGCGTGGTGTGGTGTGTGAGGAGCGAAGATGCCGAGTTCTGTTGATTTCAGCGGTAGACCATTTCATTTCATCGGCATTGGTGGGATTGGGATGTCAGCCCTAGCCTACATTCTAGCTAAACGCAAGTTGCCTGTGTACGGCTCCGACATTAAATCGAGTCACATAACCGAGCGCTTGCAAGGAATGGGAGCTCATATTTTTTGGAGTCAAGACGCCAGCAATTTTGAACTATTTCAAACGGCCCTTAACGGTAGCAGTCCCGACTGCGGCCAACAGGAAAGGGCAGTATCCTCGATAGTCGCGGGTACGGTAGGGACTTCTGTCGCGACAGCCGAAGCTCTCCAATTGAACGGCAACGGTTCAAGCGCCCAAGCAATTGGGGGATTGCCTCAAGTAGTATGTTCGACGGCTATTCACCCAGCCAATGCCGAATATCGAGCTGCTTTAGATTTGGGCTGTCCGATTTTTCATCGATCGGATGTGTTGGCAGCCTTAATTCAAGATTACCAAAGCATAGCCGTAGCGGGGACTCACGGCAAAACTACTACTAGCAGCTTAATCGGCTTCATGCTGATGGCTGCGGGCCTAGACCCGACGATCGTGGTAGGAGGCGAGGTAAATGCTTGGGAAGGCAATGCCCGTTTGGGAGAAGGCCCCTACTTAGTTGCCGAGGCTGATGAATCCGACGGTTCTCTCGTCAAGCTGGTTGCCAAAATTGGCATAGTGACGAATGTAGAACTGGATCATCCGGACCATTACGATACCCTTGACCAGGTAATAGACACATTTAAGGTGTTTGCCCAAAACTGTCAAACCTTGGTGGGCTGCATTGACGACCAAATCGTCAAAGACTGCCTTCAGCCTCATGTCAGTTATAGCTTGCAGCCGGACAGCGGTGCTGACTACACGGTTTCGGGCGTGGAGTACGGAGCAGAAAGCACCAAGGCACGGATTTGGGAGCGAGGAACTTTCCTAGGGGAAATCGAGTTGAAGTTGCTGGGCACACACAATCTCAGCAATGCACTAGCTGCGGTAGCAGTAGGCCGATTGTTGGGGTTAGAGTTTTCGGCGATTGCCAAAGCGATTGCTGGCTTTGAAGGAGCTCGCCGCCGTTTTGAGGTGCGGGGTTTTCACAATGACATCCTGTTTGTGGACGACTACGCCCACCATCCTAGCGAAATTCGTGTCACCTTGGCGGCGGCTCGCTTGCGGATCGAAGGTAGCGAAAAAAATCCCAAATCCCGAAGAGTGGTTGCAATTTTTCAACCCCACCGTTACAGCCGGACTCTGACATTTTTGCCAGAATTTGCTCAATCTTTTGGGGATGCTGATTTGGTTGTGGCTTGCGATATTTATAGTGCTGGGGAACCCAATTTAGGAGAGATTAGCGGGCAGCAGGTTGCTGATTTGATTGCTAAAGAAGGCCGAGAGGTTGAGTTTGCGCCTTCCCTGGAGTCAGTCACTAAGTTTTTAACCAAAAATCTGCAACCGGGGGATTTGGCTCTGTTTTTGGGTGCTGGTAATCTGAATCAGATTATTCCAGAGGTTATGGCTTTTTATCAACAAGCCGATCGCCCCGATTAGCTCGCCAACTGAGTAGAGTCGATCGACATTATGGCGTTGCACGTTGTGCCGAAACTTCTGTCGGGCGGCTCGCTCAAAGCGGCCACATAAGTTAGCTAAATGGATTTTCAACCACGTCTTTGAGCGAAGGTATTTTTAAGGATTTTCAAGATGGTGACTATCTCGAATGACTCCTCTGTTAAGGACAATCGGCGAGTGTATTCTCCTATTTCTTTGCGGGGAACTGATTGCAAGATTAATTCCCAAGTTTCGCTGGCGGGTCTGACTTCCTTCCGAGTCGGCGGCCCTGCCGAGTGGTACGTTGCTCCCCGCAGTATGGAGGCTTTGCAAGCGAGTTTTGCCTGGGCACACGATGAAGGGATGCCGGTGACTCTGCTGGGTGCGGGTTCTAATTTGTTGGTGAGCGATCGGGGTTTGTCCGGTTTGGTCGTCGCCACTCGCTACCTGAAACAGGTGAATTTTAATGCAGAAACAGGTCAAGTGACAGCGGGGGCGGGAGAGTCAATTCCCCGCCTCGCTTGGTTGGCCGCTAAACGGGGCTGGAAAGGTCTAGAATGGGCAGTCGGCATACCGGGTACAGTGGGAGGGGCTGTGGTGATGAATGCAGGCGCTCACAGAGGCTGTACTGCTGATATTCTAGTAAACGCTCGCGTCCTATCCCCTGGTGGTAAGGTGGAAATTCTGACTCCCCAAGAGTTGGAGTACCGCTACCGGACTTCGGTGCTGCAAGGGGGCGATCGGCTAGTGACGGAAGCGACTTTCCAGTTACAGCCGGGATTCGACCGATCGCAAGTAATGGCCGAAACTAATGACCATTTCAGTCAGCGGCGGACAACTCAACCTTACCACTTACCGAGCTGTGGCTCAGTCTTCCGCAACCCCGGCCCCAAGACGGCAGGTTGGTTCATCGAACAAGCGGGACTGAAGGGATATCAGATCGGTGGCGCACAAGTGGCTCAGCGCCATGCTAATTTTATTCTTAACTGCGGGTCGGCAACGGCCAATGATATTTTTCAAGTGATCCGCCACGTTCAACAGCAAGTCGAGCAGCGGTGGTCGCTGTTGTTGGAGCCAGAAGTTAGAATACTGGGAGAGTTTCCCTTCTAAGGCATCATTGAAGTAATACGGAAACGGCAGACTGCCAGCCCACACACCATCACAAAGTAGTTATGACAAAATCAGGACAAGGATTTGGCTTCGGCCTGGGAAAAATGAAAGAACTGACTGAAGCTTTCAAAAAAGCTCAGCAGGTTCAAGAAGGAGCTAAAAAGCTCCAAGAAGAGTTGGATGTAATGGAAATTGAGGGAACTGCCGGCGGCGGCTTGGTCAAGGTTTTTCTCAGCGGCAACCAAGAACCCCGCCGCGTGGAAATCTCACCGGATGCCCTCGGTGAAGGTGCTGATGTGGTTTCTGAACTCGTCACGGTGGCGATGCAGGATGCTTACGCTAAGTCTACGATGACGATGCGGGAGAAAATGGAAGAACTCACCGGTGGACTCAATCTCCCCGGTTTCGGTTAATCATTAGTCATCAGTCATTAGTTGTTAGCTATCTGTGTTTAAAAAGGAATCTATAGCTAATGACTGATTGATTTCTCTGAAGCACGAAAATTTTGGAAAAAGGGGAAAGGAAAAATTTTCTTTCTTCCTTCCCATTAAAAATTACCAATTACTAATTATCAATTAAATGTCTTATAAATTATTGTTTGTCTGCCTCGGAAACATCTGCCGATCGCCCTCAGCAGAAAATATTATGAATCACTTAATTAAAGAAGCGGGTTTGAGCGATCGTATCACCTGCGATTCGGCCGGAACTGCTAGCTATCACATTGGCAGCCCCCCTGACAGGCGGATGGCATTGGCGGCGAGGAAGCGAGACATTGAATTGCTAGGCGAAGCCCGCCAATTTGCCAGGAAAGATTTTGAAAATTTTGATTTGATTCTGGCCATGGATCTGGAAAATTATCGCAATATTCTTGCCCTGGATGCGGCTGGAAAGTATAAAGATAAAGTGCGACTGATGTGCGATTTTTGCCAGAAATACGACCTTAAAGAAGTGCCTGATCCTTACTACGGTGGCCCGGAGGGATTTGATCGAGTAATTGATTTGCTGCTAGACGCTTCAGAGGGTTTGTTAGAGTACGTTGTCAGTCGGAAAAATTTAACCGTTGGCGGTCAGCAATCAATTTAAATTAAAAAAGTGCCTTTTTCCGCCCGAATATTAGCAATGCTGTAGGGGGGACAACGCTAACAAAGCTCGTAACTAGGGATATCACAGTTGTTCCCGATCCCGCTCCCAAAATGATACTGGGTGACACCGAAAAAGTTAAACTTGTCAATACAAAATGGGGAGAATTGATACTCAAAGCAGCAATTGGCAGCAAAATAGATGGATACCAAGGCATTAGCCAAGGTGTAGCAAACAAAAACAAAGTCAGAGTCGTCCATCCCATATCTAATACCAAATTAATTTCCGAGTCTTTTTTGCGGAATAATGATTTAATCAAGGTCCGTGCATAGTAAAAAATCCAGCTTAAATAGGCAAAATATTTGAGCAATGATAGAATACTTTCCCTAGTTTCAACACTTACATTGGGCCAAAAATTCATAAATAAATTGATCGCATGGTGAAAAGATCGAGCAGTCGCCCCGGCGGTTCCCGGATTTAAAAGACTTCTCCAAGCTGAAACTGTTGGCATAAATGTATAAGTTATCACCGCGATAATTAATAAAGAAAGCAAGACGGATGCTGCTAAATCTCTCCACCGACGCTGCTTGCAGAGGAAAGCAAAAACTAAGGGGAACCAAATTATAGGTAAGGTTTTTACTAGAAAACCCACCCAAATTGCTAAAATTGCAAAAACATAACGTTGGTAATAAATACATCCTATTAAAACAATCAATGTATTAGCCAGAAGAACGTCAAGGTGAGCATTAGCTATTTGCTCGTTCAAGAGCATGGGATTGACTAAATAGGCCATTGTTATGAGGTTACGGTTTTCAGCATTTGTTAGCAACCGCCAAATTAAGTAGGCATTGAGCGCGTGTACCAACACGCAGATTATTTTAAAAATATAAACTCCCAGTAAAGGGCTAATTGATCCACCAAGTGCTGATAGGGCAAAAAAGAATAAAGAAACTGGGCCGTAGGTAGAAGTTTGCCCCCAGTGGAGGAAGGGAGATAAGTTAGAAACGAAGCTATCGGAACTATTAAGATAAGGATTGATTTTATGTAAGCTCATCGCTCCGTAATGCAAGTACAAATAAATGTCACTGCTGTAGGGATAAGCTATGAGGGCAAGTGCTAGGAAAGGGATTGCATACTTGCAAATGTCTAGAAAGCTGGAACTTGTCGTTTTTTTTTTAATTAACCAGATAATATATGTAACTGTTGCTATCAAGTATGAACCGTTAATTAGAACTCGGATGAGGCTGAAACCGCTGGTAGGGAAATCGTTATAGTTGTCTCCACCCTGTAAAACGCTGTAATACTTGCTGATTCCCATTGATGTCATGGCAATACAGAAAATTATGGAAGCTGCTAATGCTGCAGCATATAGAATTTTCTGATTTTTTAAGTAATTGTTGACCATGATGTTATTTATTCAGCGTGGTAAGTGCAGGTAATTTTCTTGCCCAGAGCGTGGACGCTTATCTGACTAAATGGTGTTCCATCGCAAAGCGAACGAGTTCTGCTCGGTTGTTGCTGTCAGTTTTTCTGAACAAGCTGCTGACGTGCTTTTCGACAGTTCGAGGGCTCAGGTGGAGTCGGGAGCCTATTTGAATATTAGAAAGACCTTCTGTCAGCAAATCTAGCACTTCTCGCTCTCGCTGGGTCAAAGTCGGAGCATTTTGGGTTGGAGATGCCCGTGAAGCGGAGCTATCCCGTAGGGAATCGCCTGTGTTTGACTTTTGAGTTAAAAAATCTTCTTCTGGCTTGCCATTGGCTCTGCTGCGCGCCTCTGTTGGCGTCAGTTCCCGTTCCTGGGAACGAGAGGGTGCCTGAGCGATTAGAGCGTAGCGATCGAGCAAAGAACGAATTACCGCCCCCAATTCTTGGAGTTCAAAAGGCTTAGCCAGATAATTATCGCACCCCATCTGATAGCCGCGAATCCGTTCCTCCGTGCTCGTGCGTTCCGTCAAAAAAATCACCGGCAGCAAGCGGAAAGCGGGACGAGTCCGAACTCGCCGCACGAATTCGTAGCCATCCATCTCGGGCATTGTAATGTCGGTAACAATCAAGTGGGGCTGAAATTCCTCTACCAAGCCTAAAGCTTCTTTGCCATTCTCAGCAGGGATTACAGAGTATCCGGTAATTTCCAGATAATCGGTAATCGACAAGCGAGTGGCGAAATCGTCGTCAGCAACCAGAATCGTCAAGGGCATGAGAGGAATTTAAAAATTAAACCTTAAAAATTAAAAGCGAAATTAGTCACTTTTAATTTTTAATTCTACTGTTTAATTCTGTTTATAACTTGCTGTTAAAGTAGCAGGCTGGCCTAATTTTCCCTCCAAAGCTACGCCGCGCCCGTTTGCTGCCAAATGCCGCAGAGTTTTGTAAATTGTCTCGATTTGCTCTGGCTTTCCTGCTTTTTTGGCTATTTCTGATACAGACAGAGGTTTTTGTGCGTCTTTGAGCACTTGCAGTACCCGTTGCTGCAAGTCCAATACAGCCGCGGCCGCTTTTTTGCCTGCTTCGACGCCCGGTTGGTGATAGGCATTGACATTCACCAAGGAACCGTAAAAACCTACTGCTCTTTCGTAGAGGGCGATTAATGCTCCTACTGTCCGAGGGTTGACTTGGGGAATTGTGACAGTAATGGAATCTCGGTGATTTTCGTACAAAGCTTGTCGAGTTCCCTGCAACAAACCAGACAAATAATCTCCCGAAGTGACGCCGGTTTCTACTTCTGGGGAAATGCCTTGCCTGTCTTCCAAAACTTCGATAAATGTTAGGAAGAAATTCGGCACGCCGTCTCGCAGTTGCTGGACGTAGGCGTGTTGGTCGGTGCTGCCTTTGTTGCCGTAAACTGCGATTCCTTGATGAACTGTGTTGCCGTCTAAATCTTCCTGTTTGCCTAGAGATTCCATGACTAATTGCTGCAAGTAGCGGCTGAACAATAGCAGGGAGTCTTTGTAAGGCAAAACTACCATGTCTTTTTCGCCGCGTCCGTTGCAAGCAAAATACCAGGACATTGCTAAGAGGGCGGCGGGATTGTTTTTAATGTCGGGAGTTTTGGTAGCTTCGTCCATGACTTTAGCGCCGTCGAGCATCGCCCGAATGTCGATGCCTTGCAAAGCTGCGGGCAAAAGTCCTACTGCTGACAGTTCCGAAGTGCGCCCTCCCACCCAGTCGGCCATCGGGAAGCTGCCAATCCAGCCTTCGGATTTGGCTAAGTTGTCTAGTTTGCTGTCTGTTCCGGTGATGGCAACTGCCTGTTTGGCGAAGTCGAGTTTTTGGGCGGCGAAGGCTTTTTGAACTTCAATCATGCCGTTGCGGGGTTCGGGGGTGCCGCCGGATTTGGAGATAGTAATTACTAGGGTGCTGACAAGTTTGTCTTTGATTTTGTTGAGGATTCGATCGATCCCAGCCGGATCTGTGTTGTCGATAAAATGTATTGCTAGGGGCGGAATGTCTGGGGATAAAGCTTCGGCGACAAATTGGGGGCCTAGGGCGGAACCGCCGATGCCGATCGAAATTATGTCGGTAAATTGCGGAGCAAAGGGCGGTTTAATATCGCGGTTTTGAACTTTCTTGACAAATGCTTCGACTTGTGCTATCCCTTCGACTATTTCTTGTTTTAATTCTGGAGTGGGAGCTAAATCGGGGTTTCGCAGCCAGTAGTGGCCCACCATCCGGTTTTCGTCGGGATTGGCGATCGCACCTGCTTCTAAAGCTGCCATGTCTTTGAAAGCTTTGTCAAATTTGGGCTTCAATGCTGCTGCGAAAGCGTCGTCGAATCCCATGCGGCTGATATCGAGGTAAAGTCCCAATCCCTCGTGATAGTAAAGCCAGTCTTGATAGCGTTGCCAGAGTGCTGCGGCGTCCATAGGAATTCTCTACAATTTTTTTAATGTTCGATCGGCGTCGTCAGGAATCCACCAATTGTAGTTTAAAACGATCTGATGTACGGCTTTTGCACAATCCCAATAAATTTAACCATTAGTCGTCTGAAGATAGCCGGAGCCGAAGGCAGGCAGAGCATTCGGCAGAATTAAACAATAAAAATATGACTTGGGCAACACTCTTAGTAGGTAGATCCCTCATTAATGGTCACACCCCATAGATAGATCGAAGCGGCACAGAGATTTAAGTGTGGTCGGCGTTGGCGTTTGGGCACTGGTTTCACAATATTCAAATTCGGGCTATCGGGATGTGTAAAATAGGCATTGCGGTCAAGTTAAATATACTTTTAGCTGTCACTCAATAATCGGCTAAAAATATAATTAACAACTGTCAACTATCTGAAGTGTAGTATAATATACAGATATTAGAATTAAAGTGCGATCCACTATGCTTGCTCTATCTCCAGAATTAAAAGAAAGGTTAGCAACTCCGCTTAAAATCGGCGATTTTGAAGTTAAAAGTCGCGTCCTGCAATCGCCCTTATCCGGCGTTACCGATTTGGTATTTCGCCGCCTGGTGCGCCGCTACGCGCCGGATTCGATGATGTACACGGAAATGGTGAACGCTACGGGTTTGCACTACGTGAAGCAACTGCCGAGAATTATGGAAGTTGACCCGAACGAGCGCCCGATTAGCATTCAATTGTTTGACTGCCGGCCGGATTTCTTGGCAGAAGCGGCCCAGAAAGCAGTGGCAGAAGGAGCGGATACTGTTGATATTAATATGGGCTGTCCGGTTAACAAAATTACTAAAAACGGTGGCGGTTCTTCCCTGCTGCGAGACCCGGAAACGGCCGAGGCAATTGTGCGGGCTGTTGTGGAAGCAGTAGATGTTCCTGTCACGGTTAAAACTAGAATCGGTTGGACGGACAAAGAAATTAATATTTTGGAATTTGCGAAGCGGATGGAAGATGCGGGAGCAAAAATGATTACCGTGCACGGCCGCACTCGATCGCAAGGTTACACCGGCCCGGCAAAATGGGAGTGGATTCGCCGAGTGAAAGAAGTTTTATCGATTCCAGTTATTGCTAACGGGGATATTTTTTCAGTGGAAGCAGCGATGCGATGTCTGGAAGAAACCGGCGCAGATGGAGTGATGTGTTCCCGGGGAACGTTGGGCTATCCTTTTTTGGTGGGAGAAGTTGATTATTTCTTGAAAACTGGTGAAGAAAAGATAGCTCCGACACCAATTGAACGCCTCGAATGTGCTAAGGAACATTTGCGGGCTTTGTGGGAATATAAAGGTGAAAGCGGTGTCTCCCAAGCGCGCAAGCACTTAACCTGGTATGCTAAGGGTTTCCCCGGCGCTGGGGAATTGCGGGGCGTGTTGGCTGTGGTAGAAACGGTTGAACAAGGTTGCGATTCGATCGATCGCGCGATCGAGCAATTGCCCGCATAAACCTTACCCGCAGATTTCAACTAGGGATTACAGAAACAAAACCCACCTCTGCGGGCTAAGATTTAAGACACAGTTAAAAATTTGTGTGTGGGGGAAAGCATGGACTCATTAAAAGGGCGAGATTTATTAAGTCTGGCAGATTTAAGCATAGATGAATTAAATTATTTGCTGGATCTAGCAGCCAGTTTAAAATCGGGAATGGTCAAGCTGAAACGCAATAAAGTTCTCGGCTTGTTATTTTCCAAAGCTTCAACGCGAACGCGGGTAAGTTTTACGGTAGCAATGTATAAATTGGGAGGGCAAGTGATTGACCTTAATCCCAACGTTACACAAGTCAGCCGCGGTGAACCTTTGGTAGATACAGCCAGGGTTTTAGACAGATATTTAGACATTTTGGCGATTCGGACGTTCGAGCAAAAGGATTTAGCAACTTTTGCTAATTATGCCAAAATTCCTGTGATTAATGCACTGACCGATGACGAACACCCATGCCAAGTGCTGGCGGATTTAATGACAGTAAAAGAGTGTTTTGGCAAGTTGGAAGGGGTGACTTTGACTTATTTGGGCGATGGCAATAATATGGCAAATTCGCTGATGTTGGGCTGTGCAATGACGGGAATGAATGTCAGAATTGCTTGCCCTCAAGATTTCCAGCCGAATGCTGAGATAGTGGAAAAAGCTAAGAATATTGCTAATGGAAAAACAGAAGTTACTGTGACGGCGGACGCAGAAGCTGCTGTGAAGAATGCTCAAGTGATTTATACTGATGTTTGGGCGAGTATGGGACAGGAAGAGGAAGCAAAAATCAGGATTCCTTTGTTTAAGCCGTATCAGGTCAATGAACAATTGCTGAAGTTAGCAGATAAGAATGCAATTGTATTGCACTGTTTGCCCGCACACCGGGATGAAGAGATTACGGATGACGTGATTGAGGGGAGTCAATCGCGCGTTTGGGATCAAGCAGAAAATCGGATGCACGCTCAGCAAGCTTTGCTGGCAAGCATTCTGGAAAGCGATTAGGAATTAGCTAAAAATTAGTCTGTCGGGGGAGCCAATCGACCTGCTCGCTAATTTTTGCAGACCGCTTCCGTTATCATTTCATTTGAACCAGGATTATTTGCAACCAGCCTGTAATTATCCGTTTCAACCATGATTAATTGCAATCTCTTAAGTAAAAGAAATGAATCACATCACTACCACAGACTTACTCGAAAATCTCAAATGGCGATATGCCACCAAACAGTTCGATCCAGCCAAAACAATTGCTCCAGAAATCTGGACAGCTTTAGAAGATGCGTTAGTGTTAACACCATCTTCTTATGGGCTTCAACCTTGGAAATTTCTGATTATTACCAGCTCGGAACTTAAAGAACAGCTCAAGCCCCTCTCCTGGAATCAGTCACAGGTTACTGATTGCTCTCATTATGTCGTGTTCGCGATTAAAAAGAATCTCAGTGCCGAGGATGTCGATCGCTTTATGGCTCGCACTGTCGAGCTGCGGGGCGGGACTGTAGAGGCAATGGCAGGATATCGGAGTCTAATCGTCAGTGACTTGGTTGATGGTGGCCGCAGTTTTAATATCAATGACTGGTCAACGCGCCAAACTTATATTGCACTGGGCAACTTTATGACCTGTGCTGCATTGCTTGGTGTTGACACCTGTCCAATGGAAGGAATTGAACCTGTCAATTACGATCGCCTGTTGGGTCTTTCTGCAAAAGGCTTTACTACCGTCGTAGCTTGTGCGGCTGGCTATCGCTCTGAAGCAGATAAGTATGCTTCACTCGCAAAAGTAAGATTCCCTAAGTCAGAAATCTTAGAAACTTTATAGAACCCATTTGATATCTTCTTGAGCGAACTATATGGTTTTGAGGGGATCGTTTTACCAGAGGATTTAATACCAGAGTCAGGACTTTAAGCTAACAGGCCTCAAACCAGATACAACCTAGATACCTCAAAGGCTTGTGAGACAACAAAAAGATCCTAAATGGGTTCTATAAACCCGGGATACGCTGTAAGTCGATCGCAATAGCGCACCTCGGCGCACCCTAAAAAGATATTAAGAGGCTCCGAAATTCACTTTTGTGACTTCACCTGCGACAACATTAACAGTTTGTTGAATCTGACTGCTATCAACCTTTAACTGATAAGTTCCCGGAGAAAGCTCGATCGCCCCAAACCATCCTTTGCCATCCGCGCGCAGTTGACGCACCTGGCCAGCAGCATCGATCGACTGCAATGTCAAGCTCGCACCGTCGCAAGTTTGAGCGCACCGCTGCAAATTTCCGGCGATCGCACCTGTAGTCGGCCGCGACTTCCAAGGCATATCGGGAACCGCTGCTGCTGTCGCCCACACAGGCTGAGTTTCATAGGTTTTGCCCGTCGCAGCGTCAACGTATTGACTCGGCTGCGAAAGCGCAGTGTAAAACAACTCGTTGCTTTGGGGAACGTATTTCCAAGGCTGGCGGGGCAAATCACCGCTGCCGCCCGATCGCAGTTCGACATTCGTGTACACGTTGCTGCTAGCGTAGGAATAGAGCACCGTACCTGCGACGTGATTTCCTTTCGCAGACGGCTGTTCGGCGCGACGAATTTGGTCTAGAGTGTCTTCGATGTAGTTGAGGTAATTGCCGGGGCCGATCGCAATTTGGCGGTTGTACTGGTGGTCTTTGGCGTACTCGATCCAGCGGTCATAAGCGAGTTTTTGCGATCGTTTGTACTCGCGCTGGTAAGTCATCGGCATCGCCATGTCTAAGATCCCTTCTTCCAGCCAAGCGCGCCAATCTTGCAATACTTCTTTGTAAGGCTGCGTTTGATACCACCCTGCATCGTTTGTTGGGCCGTCTCCCCAGGCGATCGTGGCGGCGGTAATTTTAACGCGCGGTTTAATCGCAAGGCTTTCTACATAAAGCTTCCGCACTAAATTTGTTACCTGGTCGCGCCGCCACTGCATCCAGGCGGGATCGGTGGGTGCGGGTTTGCCCGATCGACCTGTTTGCTGATTGAAACGGGCGATCGCAGTCGGATTGTAGCCCCAAGTCGGCGCGCCGTAGCGCACATAATCCAACTGTACGCCGTCCACATCGTAGCGCTTCAGCAAGTCCAAATACACGGAAACAGTATAATCTACGGCGTCTGGATGGCCGGGATCGAGATAGCCTTGGGCTTCCCCACCGTAAGTCAGCATCGCCCAATTGTCGTTTCCTGGGGCAGAAGGCCCGTGTTGTTGCCAAACGTGACCGGCGGGAAGTTTGGTACCCGAAACCACCGGCAGCGTCACCATCCAAGCGTGTACTTCAATGCCTGCGGCGTGGGCTTTGTCAATCAAATCTTGCAAGGGATCGAAACCCGCCGGAACGTTGGGATCGAGGGTGCGGGGTTCGATCGCACTCGTGTAAAAAGCATCGCCACGGCGGCGGACTTGGGCGACGATCGCGTTGGCATTTGCCCGCTGCGCGTCTGCGATCAATTTTGTGACTTCTTGAGGGGTTTTGAAGCCGGGGTTGAAGGCGTCCACCCAGAAGGCTCGAAATTCGGCGGTTTGGGTTTGCGGGGGCATAGTTGCGATCGCGCGGGATGGGAAGTTGGAGAACCAACCAGGAGTCAGCAGAAAACTAATTGTTAAGCCGATCAGGAACAAGCTTGACAAAAAGAATGTTTTGGTCTTTCGCATGAGAAATGTGTGAGAGAGCGTTTAACAGTCCTTTACGGACTTTTGGTTTGAGCGTCCGCTTGACATTTTCGCACAATGGCACATTAATTGGGTCGATCGGTAAATAGTTGAGTAATATCGCTGGGAGAGTCGAGAATGAGATTAAAATTAACCTCGGCAAAATGGGCGATATTTTCCGATCTTTCAATATAGCGGTTGAGCCAGTAAATTGAATCCGCTACACCACTTAACATAGTTTTAGAGGCTAAATAGGGTTTTAATGATTTTCATTTTGGCTGTATCAAGGCCGGGTTCAAGTTTGGCAATTGGAGTTAGGCTTTTCCACTTGCCTTTATTCGCGGTGAAGATAGCATCGGCTGTTTTTTCAGGATCGATAGTTTCAAAGCCTCCTATTTTATTAGTGGATAAGTAATTGAGACGGTCAAAAATTTCATCTTTTGATGCACGTTTCACGCTGACTGCTTGAGGAGGAGGAGGCGGTGGCGGTGGCGGTGATATAGAAAATACTTTAGCAATAAAATCTAATCTCGCCTTAGTCAAACCACATTGTAACTTAGTCAGGGGGGTGAAATCTGACCATTGCTCGCGGTTAGAATCTACAATTTTATTTGCCGTTTCAACTGGTTTTACATTCTTCCAATTATGCTCTTTAACTAAGTATTTAAGTACCGCTATAATAGTATCTTTTGATGCTGTACTCAGATTGACTTGGGGATTTGCTTCTCGCGCTAGAATCTTCGCTTGTTCAATATTTGATGGTTTTGGGTCAATGACAATACACCATACTAAATCTAATTTGGCTTGTTGAGCTACAGCATAGACAAAGTGATTGCTCACAACTTGATACTGATAGTCGCCTGTTTCTTTAACGATAATCGGAATCCAATTGCGATTACCTGCTTGCAAGACGGCTTCGGCGGCTCCGGCAATGATAAACTCTGACTCAGAGCAGGGTTCTGCTGACTCAATTTTAGATAACTTCAAGTTAATTAACTTACCGATGTTCTCAGAATTACTCATACAAGAAATACTCCTTCGCTAATTTTAAGTAATATTCAGCGGCTTTTTTGTGTAGAAAAACCGCTGGTTTTCGAGAAAAAGCTGCCGTAGAAACAACTTCATATTCTGGAACACTGAATATAGTTGGGTCAATCACCGTTTTTGTAGATTTAGGCCAATAATAGGGTAACAAATTAGTATCTAGAATATAATTATCTCCTTTCTTAAGTGTAAGAATTGCTTTAATTTCTGCATTTGCTCTTTTGATTGAAGCCTCTGTTTCTTTATGTTTATTGAAAAATATCGGCAAGGCAATAGGGCCACCGTCCTTCCTAAGCTTCTTAACTTCAGGTAAGAATACTTTAATCACTTTAGCAGCATTTTTTAAAGATGAAAAGTTATTGTGTTCTGTTGGCATGAGGATTACATCGGAAGCTATCACAGAGCTTTTACTAAAAAAAGTCCAGTTCGTAGGTGCATCAATTAAGATGTAATCATAATTACGAACAAAAGTCTCAAGCAAATCTCGCAGCCTTGCTGAACCTTTCTCAATTTTTGCTTCATAATCATAAGCCATGAACTTCGATAATCCTGAATCAGATGGGATGACATCAAATACCTTAACTAATAGACCTGCTTTATCCTTCAGATTAAATGCTTGAAGAGTTTCTTTAACATTCAATGCTTCATCAACCAGGCACTCAGATAATTTAACTTTTGCCTCCTGTAAGCCCAATGAATCGGTTAAATCTCCTTGTTGTGGATCGAAGTCAACAACAAGCACTTTTTTGTGCTGTTGTCGAAGAATCGCAGCCAAGTTGATTGTCGTTGTAGTTTTTCCCACGCCTCCCTTATCATTATAAATGCAAATTGTTAAAGCTTTGGGTGGGTTGTCCAGCAAGTTCTTAATTTTAGTAATAATTTTAATAATATTATCTTTGGTTATCCTCATGCAGTCAGTAGCAGGCAATACGATTTTACCATGTTTGCGGAAGAGCTGGATATCTGTTGAGTTAGTGATAATACCCCATTGAGATGTTTGGCACTTAGGAGCAAGAAGATAACCTGTTATCTGTTCTTTAGCTTTTTTGTACGTGGGAGTACCTTCTGCTAAGTTAAGGATTACCTTTCCTGATACTCTCCCTTTAACTTCAATGATTAAGTATGGCTTACTCTTAGCAACTGAAAATTTATCCTCATCGTGATTCTTGCGATCAGCAAAATCAGCAGGACCCTTCCCTGTTTTAAACTGTTGTACCCACTCATCAGAGCTGAATCCAAGTGCATTTAGAAGGCGTTTGACAAATCTATCTTCGACTTCTGGCTCTTCTGCATTCTCTGAAATACTATCTAAAACTTCATTCCAGTTGATAGTTGTCATAACTTAGACCTAGATACTTAAGTAAAATCATAACGCTTGGTTTGAGTTTGTGTCATCGTTAGCTACCTCCCGATCTAGCTATATGAACAGTCAACATACTTTTGGATAAGTTATATATTTTATAGTGCGCTTGACATTTTCGCACATCGGTGCAATTTTGGGCGAAAATAAACTGAACAGGCGAGCGGTAACATCACCTAATTTTCTGGATACTTTCTTGAACTGTGAAGGATACGGAGAATTTCTACGCTTTCTTCTTTTACTCGATAGATGATGAGATAAGAGGTATTGGAAATGACAAGTTCTCTAGTAGCTTCTACGCGACCAACTCGACCCATAAAAGGAAATTCTGCCAGTTGACCTACAGCACTCTGAATCCTTAAAATTAATTGCCTTGCTGCCTCTGGATCGTCTTTGACAATATATGCGTGAGCCTGTTCTAGATTTCGCAAAGCTTGTCGCAGCCACTTAATTTTCATTAGTCAATTTGGCAAAAACTGCTTGGACTTCATCATCGCTGGCAAAATCTCCAGCTTCGGCCTCGGCAACGCCTTTATTAATCTCATCAAGCAGCCATTGATAGATGTCCAGGTAAGAAGCGATCGCTTCGTTCAAAACATAAGTTAAATCGCGATCGGTGACAGTAGCGATCGCCTTCAGCGCCTCTTTTTTTTCGCTATCAAGGAGAAATGTAAAACTTTCTTGACTCATGGCTGCCCTTTGCTGTTATGGGAAGAGAGTAAACTGGTAATATGATAGCGTATAGATTCCTATTTTGGCGAAAATAAACTGAACTCGCGATCGCACTTTTCTCAACAAATGATAGTACCTCACTTTCAAACGCTAGCCCTGACGGGTAACAGCTACTCAACTGCAAGCAATTTACTCGATCGAGTAGATGGCTGGCGCCAAGAAGCAACCCGAAAGTTGCAGCAAAGCCAGAGAGGAGAAAAGGGACAATTTTTAACACCTTCCTCAGTCGCAAGTTTGATGGCGGGAATGTTTGAATTTAACTGTCCCGATATATCCCTGTTAGATGCCGGGGCTGGTATTGGTTCCCTGTTAGCAGCCGTTGTTTGCGAACTTTGCCAGCGCCCAAACAAACCGCACAGCCTGCACGTTACAGCTTATGAAATTGACCTTATTCTGATTGAATACCTCAAGCAAACTTTAGAATTGTGCAGTATTGAATGTCAGCGTTTTGGGATATCTTTTACCTGTGAGATTCGCGAAATTGATTTTATTCAAGACAGCGCCGATATGTTGCAGCCCAATCTATTTACACAACCAGTAAAACGGGAATTTACCCATGCAATTATCAATCCTCCCTATGCCAAGATAGACGCTAAATCCCAAGCCCGAACCTTGCTGCGTTCTATAGGACTAGAAACCAGCAATCTCTACGCTGGCTTCACAGTTGCTGCTGCTCACCTGCTCAAACCAAACGGTGAATTAGTGTCGATTACTCCCCGCAGCTTTTGCAACGGTTTATACTTTCGAGATTTCCGCAAAGTATTCCTTCAAATGATGGCTTTACGCCAAGTACACATCTTTGAATCCCGACAGTTGCCATTTCGCGATGATGCGGTGCTGCAAGAAACTATTATTGTGCGCGCCACCAAACAAATAGAACAGCCAGATACTGTACTAATTACCTCAAGCAGCAGCGTGGGCGACGACCTGGTTTTGTCTCACCAACTGCCCTATACCGCCCTAATTAATCCCAAAGACTCCGAGCAATTTATTCGGATTTTACCGGATTCTGTCAGCCATAAAGTAGTCGAGCAAATGGCTCAATTTACTTGCACACTAGAGGAATTAGGCTTAACAGTTTCCACCGGAAAAGTTGTAGATTTTCGTGTTCGCTCTGACTTGCGGCTAAAACCTGAAAACGGTACAGTTCCGCTGATTTATCCCGCACACTTTTCGGCTGGCGGTGTTGAATATCCCACAGCAACGAGAAAGCATCAAGCTTTAGCTGTCACGGAAAAAACTGCTGCACTCCTCGTACCTAACGAACATTATGTTTTGAGCAAGCGCTTCTCGTCAAAGGAAGAGAAAAAGCGAATTGTTGCAGTTGTCTGGGATGCCAATAAAATTAATAGTTCTAGCGTAGGTTTTGAGAACCATTTGAATTACTTTCACCAACAGGGACGCGGATTAGACCTCACCCTGGCGCGGGGATTGGCCGTTTATCTAAATTCGAGTTTGGTAGATGCGTTTTTCCGACTGTTCAACGGACACACTCAAGTTAATGCTACGGATTTACGCAATTTGAAGTATCCTACTGTAGAGCAATTACTTTTACTTGGCGCTCAAATAGGAGAAATATTTCCTACACAGCGGGAGATCGATCGACTTGTCGAGAGACAACTGCTGAACGCGACAAATCCGTTAGAAAATAGTCCGATGACAATCAAAAACCGTATTGATGAATCTCTAGAAATACTTGCAGCGCTGGGTTTTCCAAAAGGTCAGCTTAACGAACGTTCCGCCTTAACCCTTCTGGCTTTGCTTGACCTCAAGCCAAAGGATGCTTGGGAATCGGCGAAATCTCCACTTCGGGGAATAACACCAATTATGGAATTTATGGAGCAGGAGTACAGTAAAAAATATGCACCAAATACGCGGGAAACTGTGCGCCGCCAGACTGTGCATCAGTTTCTAGATGCAGGTTTAATTGTTGTTAATCCTGACAGTCCCGAACGTCCGGTGAATAGTCCAAAAACTGCATATCAGATAGAAGAAAGTGCTTTAGAACTACTGCGAACTTATGACACTTCAGACTGGGACAAGAATGTTCGCGCTTACCTCGCCTCAGTCGAAACCCTGAAGCAACGATATGCACAAGAGCGAGAAATGGCGCGAATTCCAATTACAATCGAAGGTGATGTAAAAACTATTTCACCCGGAGGTCATAACGTCTTAATATCAAAGATTGTCAGTGAGTTTGCTGAGCGCTTTACTCCTGCTGGCAGACTGCTCTATGTCGGAGATACCGATGAGAAGTTTGCTCATTTCAATGAAGCATCGCTAACTGCATTAGGCGTTACAGTCGATGCTCACGGTAAGATGCCAGATGTAATTGTTCACTTCACTGAAAAAAACTGGTTGGTGTTGATTGAAGCTGTTACTTCTCACGGCCCGATTAATCCAAAACGCAAAACTGAGCTTGAGAATCTTTTTAGAAGTTCGACAGTACCTCTGGTAATGGTGACAGCTTTCCTCAGCCGCAAGGCTATGGCAGAATATCTCTCTGATATTTCCTGGGAAACTGATGTCTGGGTAGCAGAAGACGCTACTCACCTAGTTCATTTTAACGGAGAACATCTTTTGCAGGCTTATTCCCCAAATGAAAATATTTGTGAGTCCGAAGGATGCTAAAATACACTGTTTATATGGCTGCCGCTGGCATCGGAATGACATATACTGTGATGCAAGCGGTTTAATTGACCGGAATTGTCGATCGCACTCAGTAAATTAGATAAGTAACTCGCCAAAATATCTTTGCAATGGAAAAAAAGCAAAACGCTGGATTGTGGGTATCAGTATTGTATTTCGCTCAAGGTCTCCCTTACACCGTCGTTAATGTAATGTCGGTGATTTTTTTGAAAGGTATGGGAACCGACAACGAGACCATCGGATTGACAAGTATTTTGCAGTTTCCTTGGGTTTTAAAAGGTTTGTGGGGGCCAGTTGTTGAGTTGCATTCCACCAAACGCAAATGGATTTTAACAACCGAAATCATTTGTGCTTTCCTGTTTGCTTTCCTGGCTTTTGGCGTATTAACGCCGGCACCGATTATTATATCGCTTGTTATCTTTACGGCGATCGCCTTTGTGTCAGCTACTCACGACATCGCCATTGACGGATTTTATTTAAACACTCTCAATAAAGACCAGCAAGCCTTGTTTGTCGGGGTTCGCAACACGGCTTATAGAGGTGCTGTCATTGCAGGTAGCGGTTTATTGGTTTTCTTAGCGGGGAAACTGGCAGAACAGCATTTAGTCACCGGAAATACAGGCGACACCAAAACATATCAAAACATTCCGCTGTCACTTTTCGGTTCGGATTTTAGCGTGTCTGCGCTTAACTACGGATGGGCTACAGCCTTTGGCATTTGTGCGATTATATTTGTGCTGATATATCTCTTTCAGCGGTGGTATCTTCCCTATCCTAGAAATTACGATATAGAATCCGGCGCCCCCCAACAAACAACAAGCTTTATCGAAGCATTTAAAACATATTTTAAGCAAGATAAAATTGGTTGGATTGTTACTTATGTCTTGATTTTTAGGTTAGGCGATGCCTTGACGTTTAAAATGGCTCCGCCATTTTTAATGGATAAAGTGGAGAAAGGAGGATTAGGAGTTTCTACATCGGACATGGGTCTGTTATCGGGTACGATCGGGGTAATGTTTCTGTTAATAGGAGGGTTGCTGGGCGGCTATTTGATTGCTAAACAAGGATTGAAAAAATGGATGTGGCCGACGGCAATTCTGCAAAATTCAACTAACGTGCTGTATTGGCTGTTGGCAATCCATCAACCGGGGATTGAATGGGCTTATGCTGTAAACTCGATCGAGCAATTTACTTACGGACTTGGGGTAGCTGCCTATACAGTGTTCTTGATGCGGACTGTCCGCCCGGAATACGAAGCATCTCACTATGCAATTACAACGGCTTTTATGGCCGCAGGAGTGCTGATTCCGGGTGCTCTTAGCGGCTACTTGCAGACGAATCTCGGCTATCAAAATTATTTTTTGATGAGCGCGCTGGCTGTGATTCCCGGTATGCTGACCATTTTCTTTCTGCCCCTAGAAGATGAGAAAAAATTAGCATCGATGCCCAGGCCGGGACTGGACGATTTCGATTAATATCAAGTCCAGTCGTTATAACTCTAAGATTCGGGCGGGGGTGGGTTTAGCAATATCTGCACTACTTTTTCGATATTCAGCCGAACCTGCCCCTAGAGGAATATGGATGTTTTTAATCGCTAACTGGTATAAATTGTGGGTGCCTTCATAAGATAAAATAAGGACACAACAATGTTGTGTCCCTACGGAATATCTGTATTGCTAGCGCCCAACTAAATCGCAATAAAATCAGTGGCTGTTAGCGGACTACTTAGAATGCTAGGAATACTGGCAAGAAGTTCGCCGTTACGGGCAATTTCAATCGTCGTTGAAAAATCGCCTTCAGTAACTCTCAGTTGGTTGAAGCTCAAACCTCCGCTCAAACCGATTAAATCTTGACCCTTTTGAAAGTCTACAAGTGTATCTGTACCCCCACCTACTCCTAACACCAATACGTCGCGTCCAGCGCCACCAATTAAGAGATCTGTACCCCCTGCGCCAATGAGCGTATCGTCTCCTTCTCCCCCGCTCAAATTGTCATCCCCTTTGCCACCTAATAGCTGGTCGTTGCCGATGCCACCGCTCATAATATCGTTGCCTTTGTTGCCGCTGAGAATGTCGTTTCCCCCATTGCCAGTGATAATATCGTCCGCTGCCAAACCTGATGCTGTATTGTTGGCATCGTCGCCGACTAAATTATTAATTTGGGAGAGATCGAGAGCAGTTTTCATTGCTGCAATGGTTCCTAAAAAGGAGGTTCCCGGAGTGGTTCTTAATTGCTCTAAACTGCTGCGCGATTCCAGCGATGTTCCCAAGGCTGGCAGTGCAAAATCTAAGCCCGCTAACAGCTCTAAATAATCGGAATCTGTGAAAGTGAAATCCGGGCGGTTCAACTGGTCTACAGAGATTTCAGTCTGAGTCAAGCCGGGAGGAGGAGAACTTAACAAACCGCTTTGGGTGTGCTTGTCTAAGACAAGTAGCGGGTCAATAATCGGGTTAGTAAATGTTTGAAGAACTACTTTTCCGGGGAGAAAAGCTTCACCTCCCAAACTCACAAAATCGCCGCTAACGATGTAGTGAGTTACATTTTTTCCTGCACCTGCTTTCTGCTTAAATGAATTGACTGTACTCTGAGCAACTCCGGGAGAATTGAAGGTGACAACATCTCCGATAGTAGATGTAAATTCGGTGGCGGCTAGTTGCGTTATGGCGCCGCCCAAGCTGTGTCCCAGAAGGTCTGGTGGCAAACGGCTGGGGTTTTTTGCTGTATCTTGACTGATTTGTGTCAGCCAATTTCCTAAGGCTTGTTTGTTGGCTTCAAATTGGTTGAAACCGGTGCCGCGCTGGTCTGCGTTGGCAAGATCGTCTACGGGCGAGTCGGTGCCGCGAAATACTAAAACCGGCGGTTTGTCTGGGGTGGTGGAAATTAAGCCGATCGCGTGAAATCCAGTCGTGGGATCGTCAAAAGTGCGATCGATTTGATAGCCAGCAGCACTCAAGCCTGTTTGAACTAAAGTTTGAAACTCGGGATTGTCATCTATGTAAGCAAGTTGCTTGGCTATAGTTTCGTAAGCGGCGGGGGATGAGGGCATATTTTTTTATTTCCTGTCGTTTGATGGGGAATTAGTTTTTCAGCTACTTAACTAAGTTTACAATAAACTTCGTTTATTAACCATATTAATTGGTCATTTTTAGTGGCTTTTTATGGGGAATTCAAGCGCCATTTTTTTGTTACAAACAACAATATCCCTACAAAAACCAACCCTGTTTCGCGGCACCAAAACTATACACTTTTATCGATCTCAAGCTATACAAAATCTACTCGCGTAATATCGCTTGCCACTACCCCTCTGAGAGTAGCAAGAACTTCACCAGTAATCGGGATAGTAATTAAAGCTCCGTCACCACCTTGGGTTACTCTAATTTGAGGAAAAGTTAGACCCCGCGACAGTGTAATTAAATCTGCACTATCTTGAAAATCTACAATCACATCGGCCCCGCCGCCGGATTCCAATACAAAGCGATCGCGCCCCGCGCCGCCAATTAAAAAATCGTTGCCAAACTCGCCGGAAACCAAATCGTTTCCGTCGCCGCCCTCCAAATAATCGTTATCTCTGCCGCCGTACAAGAAATCGTTGCCATCACCACCGGTGATGCTGTCATTACCTCGATTGCCTCTGAGAGTATCGTCACCGCGATTGCCGATAACTGTATCCTCTCCAGGGCCGCCGGTAGCAGTATTGTTGCGATCGTCCCCTGATAAATAATTCGGTTGTAAGGGAGCTAAACCGTATTGCATTTGTCTGATTAACTGCACAAAAGAAAATTCTGGTGCTGTTCTCAAACTCTCTGCACCCGCTCTGGTTCGGATTGGGATTGACACATTGGCGAGGGGAAAATTTAGGGCAGCGATAAATTCGTTAAAATCCGAGTCGTTGTTATAAGTAAATTCGGGACTGTTTAATTGTTCTACAGAAATTTGCCTCTGCAAAAAACCTGCGGGCGGAGTAGTTAACAAATTTTCAGTTCGATGTTTTGCCAAAACAGTGAAGGGATTAATACTCGGGTCTGTAAAACTTTGGATAAATACTTTACCCGGAATAAATGCTTCCCCAAACAAGCTGACTACATCTCCGCTGACAATGTAGTGAGTGACATTTTTGTTGCCTGCCCTGCTGAGATTTCTCCGAAAACTGGTGAATGTACTCGCTGACACTCCCGGAGAGTTGAAAGTAAAGATATCGCCGGTCAGAGATGTGTATTCGGTTGCTACAATTTGAGCGACTGCTCCGCCCCAACTGTGCCCGATGACATCGGGCAATAATTTGTTGGGGTTTTTACCTGTATTTTGACCGATTTCTGTTAGCCAGTTTTTGATATTATCTTTGTTCTTTTCAAATTCAGGTAAACCAATGTCCCGCGAGTCGGAAAAGATAGCGTCGCCGTCGATGAAGTCTGTACCTTTAAATACGAGGGCTGGCGGGTTTTCGGGATTAGATGAACCGAACCCGATCGCATAAAAGTTTGTTTCTGGGTCGTCGAATATGCGATCGATATAGTAGCCATTAGTATCTAGGAAACGCGAAACTTCATTGGCTGCGCTTGGCTTTTGATTCAAAAAAACAATTGATTTAGCCAGATCTTCATAAACAGCAGGCGAGGCACTCATAATATTATCTTTTCTGTTTGTTGGTATTGGCGATCGCTCTCTTGTTGAGCTAAGTGCCCAATAGCAGCCATTATAGCTGACAAGATTTTATGGTAGACTTGATAATATCAACTCAAGAATCAAGTTTTTGCGGTTATGGCTATCATTCGTCAATACATTGCTCCATTTATAGCGATATTAGTATTTTTTGCGGCTCTGGTAGCAGTCAGCGCTCGCATCTTTTTGCCGGCTGACATGGCTGCCCCGGCACCGATTGAGGAAGCGATCCCCCAAAAGCAAGCGGCAGTAGTGAATCCAATTTTCTTGGGGCTAAATTATTCCGCTTTGCGTGTCCGGTGAGCTGATGTCTGCTCAACTAATACCGGGCTACGGGCTGCGCTCAGGATCGGGACTCGATCGGGCAAAACTGGTAAAGTTTATGCACCGGACATATCGAGAGCTTTACCCGGATGGGGAATTGGAACATTTGGCTCAAACTGTCGAGCAGTATTTTTCTAACCAGACGCCGGTTTGGTGGGTAGAGTGCCAGAAAAACAGCCAGGAAGAGGCAGAAATTTTGCCGGCGCTTCCCTCGCAGCATCTCAATCCCCAATCTCAAGTCCAAAATCTGACATCGGTTGTCGGATGTTTGTGGTTGGGAAATGCGATCGACCAAACCACCGGAGAACGCTACGCTCACATTTTTTTGCTGTACGTAGCACCGGAACATCGCCGTCTGGGGATCGGTGCAGCTTTAGTTATTCATGCTGAAAATTGGGCGCGGGAAAGGGGCGATAGGCAAATTGGTTTGCAAGTATTTCTGAGCAATCAGCCTGCGGTGAATCTCTATCAAAAATTAGGCTATCAAAGTCATTCCATCTCGATGCTCAAGTCTCTTTAAAAAATAAAAGGTAATGTTTGTAGTAAGGACGAAGAGTTTTGATAGAGAAAGAAGCTGAAAACTTTGTGAGTTTATTGGCACTTAAGTCTTGACTGCGAACTTTATGGAGGACTGAAGTCCTCACTATGAACCACATGAGGACTTCAGTCCTCCCTCGGAATACTTTTATTGGTATTATCCTAGTTGCTGTTGACCGTTGTCTGAGTTGCTGAGGAGCATCCTCAGTACGGTAAAGTTTTTTTATGCACAATAACGACTACTCCAACGCCCTTGATACTGACACGGAACTGGAAAGCCCTTTGGATCAAATTTATGAATCCGAACCCCCGCTGCCAGATCCCGAGGAAATGCTGCCTTTGCTGGAATCCCCAGAACCTCAGCACCGGATGATTGCGGCGCGGGCTTTTTGCGAACTGCAGGACGATCGAGCAATTTCGCATTTAATTAATTTGTTGAGAGACGGTTGCCCCCTGGTGCGGGTGAGCGCGGCTTATGGTTTGGGGCGAAATCCGAGTCCCGATGCTGTGGAACCGCTGATTCTTCAGCTCAACCGCGACTGGAACGGTTACGTTCGCAAAGGGGTAGTTTGGGCCTTGGGAAATTGCAAGGACCACCGCGCTTTGCCATCTTTAATTGATGCTCTGAAAACTGATATTTCGGCGGTGCGTTTGTGGGCGGCGAGTTCTCTGGGTCAAATGGCAAAAGTTGGTTACTCTGTGGTGATTGCTGCGATTCCACCGTTGATTGAAGCGCTGCGGGCAGATGCTGTGTCTGCTGTGCGAAGTAATTCCGCTTGGGCGATCGGGCAACTGGCCCGCGAATTGCCGAATAATATAGTGTACGCTGGGGCGATCGATGGTCTGATTGAAGCTTTAGAAGAAGATGAAGATATGGGCGTGCGGGAAGATGCTAAATCTTCGCTATTGCGAGTCGGCGACCCGCGCGGATTGCAGATAATTGAAGACTTAGAAATGGAAGGACTTTTGTGATATCATTACCACAATTAAACACCACTTACTAATTCTCAATTATCAATTTCATCAATCCCAAGACAGAATTTGGTTTCAAAAAAATCTTTGCTTCGCCCCAGAGCAAAGACATTTTGATTAGCTTCCTCAATGCTCTGCTCTATGACGCACAGCCAACCATTGAAGACTTAGAAATTATTGACCCTTACGCCGCGCCGAGCGTTACTGGATTAAAAGACACTTACCTGGATGTTAAAGCCAAAATTACAGGCAACAAAACTGTGATTATCGAAATGCAGGTAATAAATGTAGAAGCTTTTACTAAACGGGTAGTATACAATGCCGCCAAAACCTACGCAACTCAACTCAGACCCCGAGAAGGATACTCGAAATTAAATCCTCTGATTGCTTTAACAATTACGGATTTTATTCTTTTTGAAAATACCGAAAAATTTCTCACCCATTTTGTATTTAAAGAACTCGAAGAAAACTTCGAGGATTATAACAGAGAAATCGAATTAGTGTTTGTCGAACTTCCCAAGTTTAACAAAGAACTAGAACAAGTCGAAAACATAATTCAAAGCTGGATTTATTTTATCAAAAATGCTCCTCTATTCGATGAAATTCCGGAAAAATTTGCATCGATTCCCGAAATTCAAACAGCTTTTTCCATCGCCAGCCGAACTAATTTAACCCTTAAGGAATTAGAGGAATTGGAAAAGCGGGAAATGTTTTTTGAAGACCAGCGCGGTGCTATTATTAAAAGCCGCCAAGAAGGCATAATTGAGGGGCAAACAGCATTAATCCTGCGTCTACTCGTGCGGCGCACTGGCGAAATCCCACCAGAAATTCAAACTCGCATCCAGCAGCTATCTCCCGAACTATTGGATAATTTAGGAGAAATCTTGCTAGATTTTACCAGTCAAGAGGATTTGATAGCTTGGCTTGAATCGGCTTCAGCATGAATTTATAACTTTTGCACTCCTGATACTAAATCAGGCTTTAATACCCCCTTCATGCTTGATTCGCCGCAGGCGGACTGTGTTTGTGTAGTAGCGGTTTCAACCGCCAAGTTCCTAATCTAATAGGTCGGGTTCCCGGCGCACTATCATGTCATAAAGCGGTTGAAAGCTAAACCATCCCATCCGGTGAGACCCTACTTGCTGCTGTGTAAAACGCGCACATTCTGGCTTGATGAGAATTGGTTTTCCCGCTGCTTCGGCCATTAACTGCGCTTGACAAGAACGTTCCATTGAAATAAACCACCAAGCTGCTTCATCTACTGTTTGACCTACTGTTAACAGTCCGTGATTTTGTAAGATAACGGCTTTTTTGTTACCTAAAGTTTTGGCGATGCGTTTAGCTTCTTCGATTTCCAAAACAACTCCGGTGTAATCGTCAAATAAAGCTTGGTCTTCATAAAAAGAACAAGCATCTTGCGTCAGCGGGTCAAGCAGGCGGCCCAAACTCGACCAACTTTTGCCGTAGGGAGAATGAGCGTGGGCTGCTGCGATTACGTCGGGGCGGGCGCTGTGGACTTGGGAATGAATGGCAAAGGCTGCTTCGTTTACGGGTTTATTTCCTTCAACAACTTCGCCTTTGTGGTTGACTAAAATTAGGTCGCTGACTCGAATTAAACTAAAGTGCATTCCAAAAGAATTGACCCAGAAATGGTCTAGGTGTTCGGGGTCGCGGACGGTGATATGTCCGGCCACTCCTTCGCTGAATCCGAAGCGGGCAAATAATCGGAAGGCGGCGGCTAAACGCTGTTTGCGGTGGCGGCGTTCTTCTTCAAGTGAGTTGAATGTTGGGGGTTGAAAAGTGACTTTGGGGATTTTTAGGGCAACCATATATTTTATTAGTGAAAAGACAGGAGGCAGAGCCTCCGAATCGGCATTCCCAGTCAGAGACTGGGAACGAGATAAATTTTGAATTGGGAAATTTGAATTGGGAACTGTGGGGCCGGGATATTGCCTGCCGTACTAACCTGGGATTTCACTGAGGCGCAAACCTGCGATGTTTTTGCAGTCAAAGGTAGCGTTGTTGCCGGGGAGACGTTCTATTAATTCGATGATTTGTCCGGCGGGGTTTTGCAGAAACCACTGGGTTAATGAGCCGGAGTCTAAAGGACGCTCTGATAGCGGTTTAAAGTTTTTGTTTTGCCATATTTTAGCAGCATTCTGCACGTTTTCGACTCGAATCGCGACGTGGTGAACTGCTTCTAATCCTCTTTCTTGCTGGAAGCGGTCTGTTTGGTCGCCGGCTGCGTGGGGCGCATCTAATACTACTAAGCCGCCTGCTGGCATTAATAAGGTCATTAAATGCAGCCACAAGTCGGAGGGAACATTAATGTTTTCCGCACAAAAGTTGAGCGGGAACAAGTCGGGGCCTTCAACTGTTTTGGCGCCGAAAGGGCGGAAAGATGCGGCGTAGTTTTCGAGTTCGGTTCGGGTGGGAAATGTGATGACAAAGTGGTCGATTGAAACTGCTTCGCCGTACAGGTTTGTCTCAAAAATCCAGTTGGTTAAAAATTCAGGATTTGTAAATTTTGGGTTAAGTTCCACCAAGCCATTTTTTTCTATCAAAGGTGAGTCCAGATGGCTGTCAGTGTGGTTCGGGAATTTTAGGGTTTTCAGCTTAACGTTTTTCATGTGTTTGACCCCGATGTGGAAGGAGGCAAAACTGCGAATTTCTTCTACAGGCTCAACACCAATCACATTTTGTGCCTCTTAATTCAAAAATAACACAAAATTTAATAATTGCCCGTCTAAATCGAGTTCATTTGCCGATCGCCAAACCGGCCAACCACGCCGTAGTCCAAGCACTTTGGAAGTTGAAACCGCCCGTCACGCCGTCGATATCCAAGATTTCGCCAGCAAAGAAAAGTCCGGGACAGCGGCGGCTTTCCATTGTCTTAAAATCTACTTCTTTGAGGTTGACACCGCCGCAGGTGACGAACTCTTCTTTAAATGCCCCTTTTCCTGCAATCTGATATTCGCCTTGAACGAGTTCTTGCAGGAGGCGATCGAGGGTTTTGTTAGATAAGTCTGCCCAGCGTTTTTGCTCATCAATGCCGATCGAACTTGTCAAACGTTCCCAGAGGCGGCGCGGCACCGGAAACGGACAGCTAGAGACAATCAATCGGTGCGACAACTGCGACTTAACTGCTAGCAGTTGCTGCCGCAAAACTTCCGCATTGTACTGGGGAAGCCAATTAACCAGCACAGATGTTTTATAATGGCGATCGTGCAAAAATCTCGCACCCCAAGCCGAAAGTTTCAGTACAGCAGGCCCGCTTAAACCCCAGTGAGTAATTAGCAAAGGCCCGCTTTGTTCTAATTTAGCTCCAGGCAATTTCACCTTAGCATTAGGAACAGAAATTCCGGCTAAATCTTTGATTCTGCTGTCGGAAATATTAAAAGTAAATAGAGAAGGAACAGGCTGTTCTACAGTATTACCTAACTCTTTTGCCCACTTATAACCCGACGGGTTGCTGCCTGTAGCGAGAAGAATGCGATCGCACTTCAATTTCTCCCCGGATTTCAACTCAATTTCAAACCTAGAGGTGGTGTCTCCGTGTTCACCCTCTGGCGTATTTCCTGTTAATTTATTTACTGAAACTACTGCATCGCCGGTGCGAATTTTTACGCCTGCATCCTCAGCAGCCCGGATCAAACAGTTAACAATTGTCCCCGAATCGTCGGTGGTCGGAAACATTCGCCCGTCTTCTTCTGTTTTCAACTTCACACCGTGACCTGCAAACCATTCTACAGTATCGCGCGGTTGAAATCGAGTAAAAGCACCGCGCAGAGCTTTCCCACCTCTGGGGTAATTCTGCACTAAAACACCAGGGTCAAAACAAGCGTGAGTAACGTTGCAGCGCCCGCCGCCCGAGATGCGAACTTTTGCCAGGAGTTGTCGGCCAGCTTCTAGTAAAGTGACGCGGGCCTGCGGGTAGGTTTTGGCACAGGTAATTGCACTAAAAAAACCAGCAGCACCGCCGCCGATAACTGTAATTTTGAGCATTCGATCGGACAAATTTTTTCTCGCTTATTCTGGTTCAAAATCGGATTTTGCCGCCCCACAAGTGGGACAAACCCAATCGTCGGGGATATCTTCAAAGGCAGTACCGGGCTCTATGCCTCCGTCGGGGTCGCCTACTTCTGGATCGTAGACGTAATTGCAAACTGTACAAACGTATTTTTGCATTTGCTTAACTCAATTTTATATTGTAAGCCTATAGATTGTACTTGACAACGCAACCTAGTGCAATATAGCAATCCTACTAAATGAGTCATAAATTTTTTACCCCGCCCCAACCCTCCTCTAACCCGCTCGCTCGGCAGTAAGAAATTCACAAATGATGCGAGGATTGCTATACCACTTTCAAAAAGTAATGAGACTTTCGGTAATTTCCAAGTCTTTACGAAGTAAGTTTTGCACAATTATAAAATCTAAAATCTAAAATCTAAAATCGTCAAAGCCTCCCGAACCGCAGTTCTAGAGGCTTGATTGTATTTTTTATTAGTTTAGTGCGATTGCCAGACTAGACTTTCGCTAAAGGCTTGGTCCAAACGCCGTTTTCATCTTCTTCATACTGCTGGTGAATGGCGTCCCAAGCGGTGTGTTCGGCTTGTATCGAGTCGTTGCTTTCATCAAATGCGGCGTTGTATGATTCCATAAAGGTTTTTTGAGCTGCTTCCGACAGGTGCGATCGCACTTCTGGAGACAAATCTGCCGGACTATTGCAGCGACCTTTAACTGCGCGCGGCAGGGTCATCTCGCTAACTGAAACTTCTTCGCCGCCTGCACTTTCTAGCAAGAGTTGAAATTCGCCCGATTTATCTGCGGGAACTTCTGCCATCACGAGAAATTCGCCTGCTTCAACGCGGGTTTGATAGATAGTTGCTTTGTCTTCGGGCATTCCCAAAGTGACTAAAGCGGAAACTAGACCAGCACCGGCCGAACCTGCGATCGCCCCGCTAGCTGCACCCAACAGTGCAGCACCCAGCGGGCCCGCCGAGACTACTGTACCGACAAAGGGAATAACCAGCAGGCCGACGCCAGTTAGCAAAGCCAAAAAAGAACCGAATAAGGAACCAAAAATCGCCCCGCTTCGCAGACCGCCTAAAATCACATCTTTTTTAGTAAGAAAGCCGGCAATTCTAGTTTTAGACTGAAAGTTTTTTCCCATGACTGAGATGTGGTCGCGGGAAACTCCGCGATCGAGCAACCGCCGAATTACACCGTCTAATTGTTCTTCTTCCTTAAAGACGGCTGAAACTGTGCGTTCGGCTAAATATTCCTCGGTCATTTTTCCTCCTTGATGATTGGTCGATTAGTTTTGATAGTGTTCAGTATAGGAAGACACGGTAGGGCGCTCGCATCGACCGCGAGATAGAGGTCGATTTATCGGATATAGTTTGAGGATCTATCAAAAGAGTTAAAGATTTTTTGAAGTGCGATTTCTTATCTATTAGAGACAGTTAGTCAGATATAATATAACCTTTTAACTATTGCTGTTTTATTATATTTTAACTGCTCAAATTTATCGTACATTCCGATTACAAGCACTTTTTATCAGCGTTTTATGCTGCTATATCTGCGTCAATTTTGTCTGGCTTCGCCTAATATTAGGCTAGTACACCATAAATTTGCGATCGAGTCAAATGCGGTTTTTCATCAATAATTTTTTATGGAGTCAGCCCAGCATTAAAATCAATAGCAATATTTTTTACGGTAATTCGGGTTTTGGCAATGCAGGGGCGGCAGTCGCCAGTTCCCGGCGTGCTGACAATTAGCGTTCCAATCTCAACCGTAGTTGTCATATTTACCTAGATTGAGTTAACTTTATTCTATTGTAACGCAGCTTCATTTCTACCCGATCGCATTTATCAAGGTTAATCAATGCCACTAGCACCCCTGTTTCCTGTCGTTCATCCCATCCTCAAATCTGCTTTTCCCAGATGTCTGTGGACGGGAGATATCAACAGCCGAGAAATTGCCCTCACATTTGACGACGGGCCGCACCGTCAGCACACACCTCAACTGTTAAAAATTTTAGATAAATACGACATCAAAGCTAGTTTTTTCTGGCTAGGTTTTTGCGTTGACCGCCATCCAGAAACGGCTAAAGAAGTGTACGATCGCGGACACTGGATCGGCCTCCACGGCTATCAGCATATATCGTTTCCCAAACTCCAAACCCACGAACTCAAACAAAGTTTAGAAGACACGCAACAAGCAATTGCCAAAGCTTGCGATTTAGACCCAAAATTAATCCTGGACGTGCGACCGCCCAACGGCATTTTTACGCCGCGAACATTAGAGTTATTGCAACAGTGGGAATATCGCCCTGTAATGTGGAGTGTCGTCCCGGAAGATTGGGTGCGGCCGGGGGTTAAGAAAGTTATTAGTCGCATCGTGCAGCAAACTGAAAACGGAGCTATTATTGTACTGCACGACGGCTATTGCGGCGGCGAAGATGTTGCAGCTTCGGCGGATCAAATAATTCCCTTGCTTTTGTATAAAGGTTACAAATTCGTCACAGTCGATCGACTGTGGGAACAGGCGAACATTCAGATAACAGGAAATTAAGTTAATGAAAAAAACACTGTTTATTACATCTCTTTGTTTGGCGAGCGCCGGATGGGCGATCGAGCTTTCTCCTGCTTCCCTAAGTGCTAAAACTCCACTTGTAGTGCAGCAGCCAGCCCCTGGCTTATCCGCGCCTGTTCCCAACTCGAAAACCCCGCAAGTGGAACTGCTAAATCCGGGAGTGGAACCCCGACAGCAACTGCGTCTGAAACCAGCTATCAATGTCCAAGAAACAACTGTGATGACCGTAAAAATGGATATGGACATATCCGCATCCGGTCAGTCTTCGGCTGCGGCTAAAATTCCAGTATCGGTGATGACTTTCGAGACCAAAGTCACTAAAATCGCTCCCAACGGCGATATTTACTACGAGTTTGCTTACACTAATGCAGATATCGTCGGTGATACTAGAAATACCCAGCCCGCCGCCCTAAATGCCATGCGTTCCGCACTCAAAAACATGGTGGGAGTGAAGGGTTCTTTCATCATGGACAATCGCGGTTTTCATAAAGGAGGCGACATTATTTTGCCCGAAGGAGCTGACAATAACGTTAAACAAATGGTTCGACAAATGTCTAACTCTATAGAGCAACTTGCCTCGCCGCTGCCTGCCGAAGCCGTCGGAAAAGGAGCCAAATGGCGCGTTTCTTCTTCCTCTGATTTCAGTGGTATTAATGTGAAGGACATTGCTACCTATGAATTGGCTAGCTGGCAAGATGGAGTTGCCTCTATGAATGTAAGTATAGAGCAGCAAGCAAACCCCCAAAATATTACCTCTCCCCAACTGCCTGCGGGAACTACCTTAACCCTAAAATCTTTTGCTTCTCAGGGTCGGGGAGCAGCCACAATGCGCTTGGATAGATTAATTCCTTTTCGCTCTACTGTGTCTATTAGTTCCAATAGCGAAATGAGTGCTAAAACTGCTGGCAGTTCCCAAGAATCAACAATCAAAACAAAAATGGCGATGGAGATGACTTTAGAGTCGAAGTAAGCTTTATTATAGGAACTCGAAAAATTAGGGACACGGCACTGCCGTGTCCTTAGTCGTCGGTTAAATTTTAATAAATGGTATTAAATCCGGTTAATATACCTGATAGTATATAAATTTTCCGAAAGTTTCGATCGCCAATTTGTAAGTAGAGGAGTCTGTTCTATGATTCGATCGCACAGATGGCAAGCTATCATCGCTTTAGTGGTAGCCCTGGGGATAATCATCGGAAATTTAATGTTTCCGGGCCGAAATGTAGCGCCGGCATTTGCTCAAGCCAAATTTAAGGATGTTAACAACCATTGGGCGCAAGCTTGCATAGAGGAGTTAGCGCAGAAAAAAATCATCAGTGGCTACTACGAAGACGGCACTTTTCGCCCGAATCGCCCAGTTAGCCGCGCTGAGTTTGCGGCGATGGTTCGCATGGCTTTTCCCGATGCCAAAACCGTCCGCGCTCCGATCGACTTTGTAGATATTCCTACAAATTACTGGGGTTTTAAAGCAATTCGAGAAGCTTATCAGACGGGTTTTATGTCTGGATACAGTGGCAGTATCTTTAACCCGACTTTGAATATTACCCGCTGGCAGGCTTTGGTAGCTTTAACCAGCGGCTTGAAATATACACCTACGGGATCGGCGGCTGAGGTTTTGGAGGCGACTTTTGAGGATGCGCGGGATATTCCCGAACTGGCCAGAAGTGCGATCGCCGCTGCCGCCGAAAAACAACTTGTTGTTAATTATCCGGCTGTTAAACAGCTAGAACCTACTCGGAATGCTACTCGCGCCGAAGTAGCAAGTTTTTTCTGTCAGGCGATCGCCAAACCCGGCCAAACTGCCTTAGTTCCTTCGGAATATATCGCCCAAGTTCCCCGGGATATCGGCCCGCCGAGAACAACAGAAATGTCGGAATCTGGGAAAGTTCGGGCCGAAGTTTCGTTCGTAAAAGAAGCAGAAAATGCTAAAAATCTCCGCATCAGAATTATCCGTGACGGTCAAACTTTATTAGAAGAACCAGTGCAGATTCCGACTCGTTCTCTAGTAGATAATCCTGACAAAAAAGCCAGCGAAGAAGTATCAGAAGGACGTTTGTTATCGCTGCGAACTCGCGATTTGGACGGGGACAAGGAACCGGAAGTGCTAGCAGATTTAGTGTCAATCAAAAGCGGCGCCCGCTGCTGCAATTATTCGTTTATTTACCGCTACGACTCGGCAGCTAACAAATACACTCATGTCAAGCATTTCTGGGGCAATGTGAGTTACGAAATAGTGGATTTTGGCAAAAATGATATCCCAGAGTTTAAGAGTCAGGACGGCAGATTTTCCGAGGCTTTTACAAATTACGCTGATTCTCGCTTTCCGCTGCAAATTTGGCAGTACCGCCAAGGTAAAATGCAAGATGTTAGCAAAGAGTATCCGGTGGAAGTATACACGAATTCTGCTGAGCTTTGGCTGGAATCTAACAAGCGTTTGAGTGAAAATGGGGAGGTGAAGGGGGTTTTGGCGGCCTTCATGGCGAACAAGTATGTTATGGGGCAGGAGGCGGAAGGTTGGCAGTTGTTGGAGAGGGTTTATCAAGGACGCGATCGCACTGAATTCTTTGGGAAGTTGCGGGAGTTTTTGGTGAGTACGGGTTATGCTAGTAAGTAGACTTCGAGGTTTTTAACCGCAGATTTAAGCGGATTAACGCGGATTAACGCAGATAGTGTCTGTAGATACTGTCTTGACCTGTCAAGGGGTAGCAGTCAAATAATTGGGGTCGAAAGGCTTTTGGGACTTTAAAATACCAAAAGCCAAATGCACCAATTTCCGCATCAAAGCACC
>JACJNV010000394.1 GCA_014695175.1 Microcoleus sp. FACHB-DQ6
TGGTTTTCTGGGCGCTAGCTCGGATTTTAACTCTTTTGTGGTGGAGTTTTTTGCCGGCGACGCTACGGAAGCGGTTAAAGAACTCAACGTTAAGGTACAAACCGACGGGGGAGAGTCCGAGGGATATTATTTGATTGTGGCTCAAAAGTACGATCGCGGCAAAGCAGCTTGTCTGGTAGGGATTGACATTACCGAGCGCAAGCGGGCTGAAGAAGCTCTGGTGCTGACTCGCAAGGCGGTGGAAAGTTCGAGTGATGCGATCGGCATCAGCGATGTGAACGGCACTCACATTTATCAAAATCAAGCGTTTTCTCAGCTATTTGAATGGGACACGGCAGAGGAATGTAAACTAGCCGGAGGTATATCGGCAGTTTTTGCTGACCCCGCAGTCGCCCGGGAGGTACTCGACACGATCGCCCAGGGTTATTCTTGGTTTGGTGAAATTACCAAACGCACTAAAAGCGGTAAAACTTTGCAAGTGTTGCTGCGGGCCGATGCTATTAAAGACCGCACGGGGAAAATTGTCGGTCTGATTTACATGAATACCGATATTACCGACCAAAAGCGCACGGAACAAGAGCTGCGGCAAAGCGAGAAGCGCTTTCGATCGTTGATTGAAAATGCTAGAGACATTATTGTGATTCTCGACGAGAAAGGCTTTTGCCGCTATGTATCTCCTTCCCTAGAGCGGATTTTGGGCTACCCGACGGCGGAAGTCCTCGGCCGATCTATATTTGACTTGATTCACCCTGACGAATTGCTGATAGTGGATCAAGTGTTCAAAGGTGTCATGCAAATGCCGAGAGTTAGCCAGGGAATGGCGGAATACCGAGTGCAGCACAAGGATGGTTCCTGGTGCGTGTTGGAAGCGGTGGCGACGAATTTGCTCAACGAACCTTCGGTGCGTGGAATTGTGGTCAACTGTCACGACGTGACTGAGCGCAAGATGGCTGAAGAACAATTGTTGCACGATGCTTTGCACGATGCGCTGACAGAGTTGCCGAACCGTGCTTTGTTGACTGACAGGTTGGGGCAAGCTTTTGCCCGCGCCCAACGGCATCCGAGCTATCAGTTTGCGGTGCTGTTTCTCGATTTGGACAGGTTTAAGGTGATTAATGATAGTCAGGGACACCGCACGGGCGATCGCCTGTTGGTGGCTGTGGCTCGCCGTCTCTTGACTTGTTTGCGGCCGGGCGATACGGTGGCTCGTCTGGGGGGAGATGAGTTTGTGATTTTGCTGGATGAAATTCACGGTGTTGATGAGGCGATCGCCCAAGCAAAGGAAATTCTCAAAACGATAGAACGACCGCTTTATTTGGAAGGTAATAAAGTTTTAATTACTGCTAGCATCGGCATTGCTTTGAGTACCGACAAATATCACTGGCCGGGAGATATTTTGCGCGATGCTGATATTGCGATGTACCGGGCCAAAGCTCTCGGTAAAGCTCGCTACGAAGTTTTTACCAGTGCGATGCACACTCGGGCTGTGGCTTTGATGCACTTGGAACACGATTTGCGGGAGTCGGTTGAAGAACTAAATTTCAAATATCCCATAGTAAATTTCGCCTGTGGGACGGCGGCGGAAAACTCGCCGATGAGTGAAATCGATCGGAGATTGGATCGTCCGAAGTCGCAATTGACTACTTTAAAATTGGAATGTCCTTTTACTGTTTATTATCAGCCGATCGTTTGTTTAAAAAGCGGATCGGTTATCGGATTTGAGGCGCTGGTGCGCTGGCTGCACCCGGAAAGGGGTTTAGTTTCCCCGATGGAATTTATTGCGATGGCGGAGGAAACAGGGTTAATTACGCCTTTGGGTTTGTGGGTTTTGAACGAAAGCTGTCGCCAAATTATTAAGTGGCAGAGTTTGAATTTATCTGTGGGAAATTTGCCGCTGACAGTCGCAGTAAATCTTTCTGGGAGGCAGTTTGCGGAACCCGAGTCGATCGAGCAAATTAAGCAAGTTTTGCTGGAAACAGGTGTTGACGCTCGCTGTTTAAAGTTGGAGATTACTGAGAGTGTGGTGATGGAAGATGGAGAAGCGGCGGCGGCGATGCTTTCGCATTTGAGAGACTTGGGTATCGGGCTGTGTATTGATGATTTCGGCACTGGTTATTCGTCTCTGAGTTATTTGCACAAGTTCCCGATTAATATTTTGAAGGTCGATCGCTCTTTTGTTACCCGCATCGGGGAAAGGGGCGAAAATTTGGAAATCGTGCGGGCGATCGTTATGCTAGCCCGCAGTTTGGGGATGGAGGTAGTAGCAGAAGGGGTCGAAACCGCCGTCCAATTGGCTCAAATGCGGGCGATCGGCTGCGAGTACGGTCAGGGATACTTTTTCTCTAAACCTCTCGACAGTGAGGCAGCTACAGCCTTGTTGAGGCGATCGCCCAAATGGTGAACTGAACTAAATATTTAACCGGATCAAATTGCTTGATTGTCAATAAGGGCGATCGATTTTTTGGTACTCAATGCCTTGAGTGTTAAAATCAAAATTGAGTATAATAGAAAACTATCGAGATAGGTAAAAATATATGTCTCAATCTGTTGTGCCAGCAGTCGAAGAAAAACAGCTCGATACTTCGCCGACCTTAACTTTTGAAGAATACAGAGTTTATCAAAGCAATGACGATGTACAATATGAATTGTACAAAGGCAAATTAATACCGATGGCAACGGCTAGCGCATTACATACAAGCATCTGCGAATTTTGGGTTTACAAATTGCAGCGTTACTTAGCTGAACACAATCTCGATTTAGTCGTCAAAACTTCTGTAGGAGTGAGAACCGAAGAGGCGACATCTCGGATTCCCGATGTAGTTGTTTGCACAGAAAGTTTGTGGCAGCAAGCTCTTGCTAGACGCGGTTCCGGCATCCTTGACTTTGATGAAACGCCGTTATTAGTAATAGAAGTAGTTAGCCAAGATCGGCGAGCAGACTATATAACTAAACGAGGAGAGTACGAACAAGCTAACGTACCGGAATATGTGATAGTTGACCCAGCAGAAAACAGACAGCGGGTGCGAGTTATGGCATTTCTAGAAGGTGATGACATTTATACAGAGGTAAATTACTTGCCGGGTGATGAAATGGAATCTGTAGTATTTCCCAATTTGAGATTATCAGTCAATGAAATTTTAGATCCGCCATTGGTGGAAGGGTTAATTAAGGCAGAACAAGCTCAATTGCAGCAACTACAAACAGTCGAACAACGCGCTGAAAGGTTGGCGGCGAGGTTACGGGAATTGGGCGTAGATCCTGATGGTGTGTAGGAAATTGGATGAAGTACGTGAAGCGAAGCTATCCCGAAGGGAATCGTCCTTGACGTATCTTAATCATCTAGCGGCAAGTCGCGCAGGAAATAAAAGCGATCGCGCCCTACATTCTCGCCTTTCACTCGCCCTGCATAACCTGTCAGCGGAGAAGAAAGTTCCACTAACATTTCGTGCAACTCTTCGCGGGACAACTTCTTGGGTGGGTTAGACATTGAATACGCACCGCTAAGAGCATCGACACTTGCTTGTTCAGAACCAGAATTTTCGTGATACTTTTTCAGAATTGAAAGAACGTGCGATCGCACTTTAATTTCTTGTTCAACTTGCTCAATATATTTAGCAACTTCATCATCAGATTGTCCCGGTTTTAAGTATTCTTTCAGTTTAAATAAATCCACCGAGTTAGGATAGTTGCTTTGAAGTTTAACCAGTTTCTCAAGCGTTGCAGGGTTCATAATTGCCATACCGTGTAATTTTGCTGCATCCATAAGTTGAGTAGTTGGAACGCCAGGGCCAATAATCAACTTAGTTGCTTTTGCGAGGGTTTCTTTATCTTGGAGCCGTAGCGTTCCTAAATTCAGCAATTGAACTGCTGTATCATTAGGGATTTTTTTACCGGCTTTGCACTCGCCAACTAAGGGGTAAGGTTTGGAGCATAATAAATCTAAGCCGCCAGCACCACCTTTGTGAGCATAATCTATGGTAAATCCCAAAAACTCAAGGCTATCGCGCACTACAATTTCAAAGTCGGTTCCTGCTTGATAGTTGCTTTTGTTTGTATCTAGTTCTTTGGTGCGATTTCCCAAAGCTGCTATAGTCTTTATCCAAGCTAAATCCGGTTTGATTGGTTTTACAGGCTTATCGCTACTCCAACCTAGAAACATTTTGATTTCTGCGTCTAGTTGTTGGGCTTTTGGGTTGGTAGTGGATAAATGCACTAATGCACTTTGCAACTCTTCCAATTCAGGATGTTCTGGCGGCTCTAGTTTTTCCAGCTTTTGACGGCGTTTGGCAAAGATAAACTCGCTCAACACAGGCGTTGCATCAGTAACATTTAGGGATTTTGGCAAAGGTACAAAATTGCCGCTGGGATGCACTGGCATTTCCAGCGGCTGAGGCAGCAAATAAACCCGCAGGTAAGCTACAAAAATAAAAGGACGCTGCTGGAGAATTTGCTGTAATGCCTCTGTTTTCCAGACTGTTAACCGCGACAAAGCCTCTAATGATTCAGGCTCATTCACCATTTGGCACAATTCACACTTAGCCCAAGCTTTGATCGAAACTTTATCTGAATTTAACTGAGCAAGTGCCTTTCGAGCAACGGGTAAAAAATGCGCTCGATAATATCGATCGCCCGATAGCAAATCAGCCGAAAGATTAGCTGGATATAAAGCAAATGTCCGCCCCGGATTCAGAAACATCCGAGGCATAGCTGCAATCATTCGTCCTTGGATTAAAGCTTCAATATCTGGAACTGGTAAAGCCAGTGCTGTTTGAAGCAAAATTGATTGGTTCATACTTAACTAAATTGGTCGCTTAGATCGCCATCATCTGTATCATCACTGCTGGTAGGGTTGAAAATATCATCTAAAAGTTGGAGTTCATCTTCATCATCAACCACAGGCATTTGATTCGACGGATCGCTCAAAATTTCTCGCAGTAAAAGATTGTCAAAAGTGAGCTTTTTCTGAGATATGAAATCAAAAACCTCCTCTTCGGTTAAATTATACTCTGTGCATTTTTGATAAACAGCAATGAGAGCTATTAGCGGTTTTATCTGTTCTTCAATCAAGTACACCACCTCACCGCCTTTTTCTACTGCTACGAGTTTTTCGAGTAGCTTGTATGCTTGAGAGCTTTTGCTAATTTTCTCTATTTTTGATTGGGAACGGACTAAACAACCGCGAGTTAAATCAAATTTTTGATAATCAATTAAGCGCCTTAATCCAGCAACTAAGTCGGATTGAGAAGTTTGAATGACTGCAACACCAATCTTTATCTTTCTTCCATTTTCGACACCAATTATCTTGAAATTAATCCAACCTGCATTTTGTAATTTTGGTTTAACCTCTGTCATAATGTTATTTATTTTTACATTATCCACAGTCTCATCTATCAGGGTGGCAAAACCAAAGCAAATAGCATTAGCAATTGTGAAACTATCCTTCATATCCTCTCGGATGTCTTCCTCAAGTTCCTTGGTAAAAGCAAGATCAAACCGTTCAGCAGGATCTTCTGGAAGTTCAGGCATTGGAGGCATAAAAACTTTAAAATTCTCGGCACACCATATCAAAGCTTCGCGTACAGTTGGCTTACCTCTGCCATATTCTCTCAGTTGACTTTCCTCAAATGGGTAGACCGCATGAGGAGGGTTTAAATTCCTGACTTGATAAAAATCTTGCAACCATAGTTTGACTAAATCAACTAAATAATCGCCATTCAAGTAGTTTAAATCGATTGGTTTTCGCTGCGTGTATGTTGAAACTCGATCGGCTATACTACCAGGCATCATATTAACTGTTTGTTGCCAAGTATCGGGCGCCATTACTGTGATAATAACTAAACCTTGACTGAGTTCTGATTGTTCGAGAGTATCGTACAAACGCTTAACTAGATCGGCAATCACCTGCGGTGTTGTCAAGCCATCATCTCTACAACTTGTCTTTACATCTATTTCATCAAAACAAATGATGATAGGACGGTAGTAACTCACCAAATTTAAAATTTTCTGGACATTGTTAAGAGATTCTACTTCTCTCTCCTGATTAGTCTTGCCGGAATTAGTCGGCAATCCTAGTTCCTCAGCTTTAGATTTATCTAACTCTTCACCAGACAACCATTTGATAGCAAAAGGTGTTTCAGTTTCTGATAAGGTCCACAAAACAGCTCGAACAATATAAGGGTCTACATTTGATCTTGTCTTAAGAAATTGCTTAGTTAGGGCTTTCATGTAATTTTTATTTTTAGTAGCCCAACTAGCACATACTTGATCAAATTGATCGAGTATTTTTTGAGGAGAAAGATTTGGTGTAGCAGGATTAATAGCTTTGAAACATTCGTTAGCCATTGCTGCTGCTATTTCCTGGCATTGCATGACACCTTGGCTACTTATTCGACTTAAACTGTTAACTAAAGTTTGCTGAAATTGGTATTTGATAAAGTTCAAGTCTGTGTAATTGTTAACACTCGCATAAACGAATAAAGCATTACCATTGCTTTCTAGCCTGTGGCGAGTACGATTCAAAATGTGGCTTTTTCCCACTCCCATTGAAGCAGTTAATACCAGTGAAGTCACCTTTTCTTGACTAGATTGACTTGTCTTTACTTTTTTAACTGCCTGAAAAATTGCATCGGAAGCATGAGCATTTAGAGTAGGAAGATCGGGGAACCCTTTCCCCCAAATATCTTGCTCTTTGACAATGCCAGCTTTGCTAAATGGATTGTGATTTTGAATGGCAGCATTCAGGGCTTCTATCGGGGAAACTGGTATATTGTTCATGGTTATCGGGTGTGAGGTAACGAACTACAAAAAGATTGAGAACAATTTTATGGATTTAAGCGCTTGGCGTAGTAACGCAATGTACCACCAGGAATGATGATTGAGTCTTCACGTTTATCTGGGGTGATGTCTGGGGTTTCCCCTGCCATTAGCTGAAAAATATCAGTAGCCTGCATTTCCAACAGCCATTCATTGAACTCCGATCGCCCTACCCTTTCCCCGATCGCCCGTCGCATCCGATAAATCGGCACCAAATCGTCTAAGTTATAATCCCGGTTCAAGCTGTCATAGACATCGAGCGCCACAGCCTTAAAATCGTCATAGGATGCGATCGCCCCTACATCCCCCTTCCCCTTATCAACAGCAACACTCGCCGCACTATCCTGATGTCGAATCCACTTCAACAAAGAATTTCCCAGCCGAGTACCAATTTGAGAACCATCAAACTCAAACAAAGAATCCTTACTTTTCAGCCCCTGCGCTAAAACTTCTTTCCCCTTCGCCGTCAATTCCACCAGCGTCACCCGATTTACCAGCGAATACTCGATCGCCCCAGTCGCCTGCAACTCGCCGAGCACTTCCACATATCTCTGACTCGTCTCATTAGTCCGCACAATCCGCTTAGTCAAATCCCCCTTTTTCACCTTCATCTTCCCGCCGCCCAAATCCCACAAATTCAGCAGTACCCGAACTTTTGCCTTTGCATCCCACACCGCTTGCTCTTCCGGTGTCAAAGTGTTAGACACCGGAATTTCATCTTTCTCAGACATATTCAGACCTTTAAATACTTGTTCTTAGTATCAAATTTTATCATAAATCTTGCTGCCAAACCTCTCCACTTTTCCGTAAAATCCCGCGCGAGGCTGTACGCAACTTCGGCCAATTTCATTTCAAAATAATTGTGATTGACTAAAAGGAAATCGTTTGATAGAATACCTAATCTAACGAGCGATCGCACTTCAAATTCTCCACAGCAAATGCGATGAAACAATCTGAAGCACAGCCCGCTTTCCTCCAGCAAACTCAACAAATCTAGCGATCCCAACCGCAGCTAACAACCTGCAACCCAGCTTAACTGCGACTTTAGTTCAATGCCAGGTTCAGCCTTTAGAAAGACGAATTCAACCTCAACCTCTTGTTACATTGCAATGGCAATCAAAAAATTGAACAACATTTTACCCGTCAGGAACCTCAGCCTAAAGGCATGAGGCTTGAAAGAGACATCTAACAAGCCATCCTGACCAGCCTAAGTCTTTACTGACTACGTTTTTTGAGTCACGATACCGGAGAATGCGAAGCTAGTTTTCCGCTCTATCGCTTGCAACTAAACAGTCTTAAGGTCACTGAGACAGTGTTGCTAGCCTAACAAGCTCACTAAACATTGGCGAAGCTAACTTTACCCCAGAAATGGGAGTTTGAGGCAACCATACCTCACGCCTTGGGGCAACCATACCCCTCCACCCCGCGAGGGGATTCAAATTAAATGTAAAGCCGTGCTAAAAGCACGGGGTTTCTACCCATTTTACCCATGAAAAATATTCCCGACCAAATTTCCGACATCAAAGAAAAACTTCCAGATTTGACTCCCACCCCTCCTGGTTTAAAAGCTCAAGCATCTAGCCACGACCTCAAAGCCCGTTTAGATTGGGGCGAACCAGGACTAACAATCATCGATGCCCGTGATTTTGAAAGCTTCGCCAAAAGCCACATTACTGGCGCGGTAATGATGCCAATAGACGACTTAGTAGAGCGAGCAAAAGCCAGCCTAGAACCCATCCGCGACATCTACATCTACGGCGAAAACGACCAACAAACCGCCGAAGCTGCCAATCTTCTCCGCGCAGCAGGCTTTCAAAAAGTAGCCGAACTAAAAGGCGGAATTCCTGCTTGGAAAGCCATTGACGGCCCCATGGACGGCTCTGGCGAACACGATACTCCCGGCCCCGACGCCTACAACGTTTTTTCTCGCTTGCAACACCACGCCGAAGCTCAGAAAACGAACAAATAACCTCAGATTGGCGGCAGGAGTCGCCCATAGAATCTGACACTTAATAAACCCGGTATCGCAAAAGTTACCGGGTTTATCGATGTGAACTTATACCCCAATACGCTTGGGTTAAAACTGTTTATTCCCCGGAGATCCCCCTAAATCCCCCTTAAGAAGGGGGACTTTGAGTAACTTCTTGTCCCCCCCTTCGTAGGGGCGGTGCCCCCGTGCCCGCCCTTGGCTAGGGGGGATCGGGCTTAACTGAACCATATTGACTTATACCAAATCCTGCCTCAATTTTCTTAGTCTCTTACAGAGTGACTTCCTTTGTATAGTCTCGGTTTCAACCGCCGACTTTTAACTTTCTGCCATCCAAATATGCCTTAACTTCTCCAAACATTAAGCGGTTTGCATCAAAAGTAATCAGCTTAACTGCTTCCTCAAAAGAAACCCAAGCAGAATTTTGAATTTCCTCCTCTTGCAAAACAACTTCCCTCGAATTGACAAAACCTAAAAAGTAAGTCACAGTTTTTTCAATCGGCTCCCCATCCTTCACAAAAGAATAGTGCTCCGTAAAAGTCGGCTCATCCAGCATTTCAAAATCCGATATACCTGTTTCCTCCTCAAATTCCCGCCTTGCCGTTTCCGCAGGAGATTCCCCCGGATTCGCGTGACCTTTTGGAAACGCCCAATGTCCCGCTTGATGTTGAATCAACAAAAACAAAGCATCAGCTTCCTTTCCAAAAATCGGCACAATCCCAAAACACTCATCTTTCATTGTTCTGATATTTCCTATTAACTATTATGTCTTTTTAGTGCGCGTAAGCGAACTTAATTTGGGGAGATGCGGTTTCAATCGCCGAGTCTCTGGAATTCCCACCCTAACCGAGTCTGCTGTTCGTAAACCCGCTTCAAAGTATTAACATCTCTCGCTGAAATAGGCGGAGGATTTCTCACCTGAGAAAAATAAAGCACATCAGTTTCCATCAAACTGTGGCCCCAAATTCCCAAAGCGTGGCCCAACTCGTGCCGCGCCGTCGCCGGAATATACTTACCCACTTGATTCGGATTCAAATAAACCGAAAACCGATGAGATAACACAGTTTGATCCCCATCCCGACGGGCGTACAATTCATAGGTAGCCTCTCCAGAGCGCGATCGCAAAACCCCTTGACGCAAAGGCGGAGCCCGACGTAAAATCCTAATATCAGCCACCTCCGAACTATCCACCACTTCCAAAGGCAAATAAACCCCCCATTCCCGCACCACATCCAACACAGCCGCCACCCATTCTTCCGACTTATTAGCATCAACTGGACGCTCAACATAAACCTGAATCGGAAACTTCGACCACAACAAATGACCAAAATTCGGTGGCTTAACCTGGTCAAAATAATCACCGCTATTTGTGGAATCTTGCCAATTCGCTAGCGTTGGCGGCAAAGGGTGAACCTGTGGATTCGGCAAACTACTTGGGATAGAAGAAAGAGTCGCCGCCGGAGTATTAACCTGAGTAAAAATTATGAAGCTAAAACAACATACAGCCAATCCCAAACCAGCCAGAAACCGAGGTTTTACTGTCACTTTCCACAACCGCATTTTTCTGACTGCACTTAAATCTCATCTTTAGGGCGGGCTAGAAGCCCACCCCACAATAATTTATTTATGTGGCACGGGCGTCTCGCCCGTGAGCTATCTGCGGTTAAAAATCCAAATCTTATAACTTAGGCGCCAACCAACCAGCACTCAAAATCACAGTCAAACCCATAAAAACAATAGACAGACCCCAAGTAATCCGGTTCAGACTCGTTTCTGCACTCTTGGCGCTGGTAAACAATTGAGCTTGTCCGCCAATCCCTCCAATACCATCGCCTTTAGGACTGTGCAGCAACACAAAAATCACAAGTCCTAAAGCAGACAAAGACCAGATAACTTGTAACACAGAAACAATATTCATAATCTGGAGTAATTGGTAATTAGTAATCGGTAATTTATTATCCTATCAAATTCGGTCGATCGCACACAATTTATGCAGAGACACTCCAAGAACCCATTGGTGTCAACTTAACGTCAAACCCGCAGTCCGGCAGGGAATGAATTCCCTGCCTCAAAGCGAAAGTCCTCTTAAGAGGACTGAAAAGAAGAATTTTTGCTACTGCTGAATCCAAGTATGATTTTGCCTGATGGGGTAATTCTAAGTGCTTACCCTGTCAGCGCTGGGGCAACCACAGGGGGATTGCCCCTACAAATTTCCTACCCCCATTCAGCAACGCCGAATTTTTAAACTCATTAGTCCTCTTGAGAGGACTTTCGCTATTAGACAGGGAATTCATTCCCTGGCGGACTACCGGATGGGCGGGAGGACTGGGCGGATGACAGCTTAAGTTGACACCAATGCACGGCGCCTTTGTCCCTACTACAATCGGACTCGCACCGGAGTGCGATTGGCACGAACTTCAAACTCAGCCGATCGAATCATAGATCGTCCCGTCATCTCCGGGGGCTGAGGCAACCTCAACAGCTCCAGAATCGTCGGCGCAATATCCGCCAAACAACCATCCGTCCTCAGAGGAACATCCGTTCCGTGACCCGGAATCTTCCGACCTTCGCCTTCTACCAGAATAAACGGCACCGGGTTAGTAGTGTGAGCGGTCCAGGGATTCCCGTCCTCGTCAAACATCTGCTCAGCATTTCCGTGGTCAGCAATAATAATTGCCGTTCCCCCAGCTTTACTAATGGCGCTCAACAGCCGCCCCAAACATTTATCCACAGTTTCGATCGCAATTATCGTCGCATCCATCCTCCCCGTATGACCAACCATATCCGGGTTAGCGTAGTTAATCACCATAAACGAATAGATGCCTTTTTCCAAAGCCGTCACCACCCCATCCGTCACCAGGTCCGCCGACATCTGGGGCGCCTCATCGTAAGTCGCCACCATCGGGCTCTGCACCAACTCCCGGTGTTCCCCGAGAAAAGGCTCTTCCAGACCCCCATTAAAAAAATAAGTCACATGAGCGTACTTTTCAGTTTCCGCCGTCCGCAACTGCTGCAAACCGTGCTTAGAAATCACCTCGCCCAGAATATTGTTCAAATTCTGCGGTTCAAAAGCCACCATTACCGAGAGTTTCGGGTCGTACTGAGTAAAAGTCGCAAACGCCAGCGGCTCAATTAACTGCCGTTCAAACCCCTTAAAATCGGGAGATACAAAAGCCTGAGTCAATTCTCTAGCCCTGTCCGGGCGAAAATTAAAGAAAATTACCCCATCCCCGGATGCCACCGCCCCCGGAGAAATCCGAGTCGGAACTGCAAACTCGTCGGTCACTCCCTCAGCATAGGAGGCCTGCAATACATCCACAGCCGATCGACCGTCAGGAGCACCCTCAGTCGTCATCACCTCGTAAGCCCGCTGCACCCGATCCCAGCGCTTATCCCTGTCCATCGCGTAGTAGCGGCCGCTGATGGTCGCAATCCGACCGACCCCTACCTCTGCGATATAACTTTCAATCTTGCCTAGAGCTTCGACACCCTCTTTCGGAGTAGTATCACGACCGTCTGTAATCGCGTGAATGCACACCTCAGAAATTCCCTGTGCTTTTGCTAATAGCAGCAAACCCTTAATATGACTGAGATGGGAATGAACCCCACCTTCAGAACAAAGACCAGTCAGGTGCAACTTGCCGCCCGTGGCGCGGACTTTCTGGCAAAGCTCCACCAGCGCCCGGTTGTTGAGCAAAGAACCATCTTCCACTGCATCGGAGATCCGCACCAACTCTTGAGGAACCACGCGGCCCGCCCCCAGATTCAAGTGACCGACCTCTGAGTTGCCCATTTGCCCATCAGGAAGACCTACCGCCCGACCCGATGTGTGAATCAGAGTTCTGGGATAAGCGGCCCAGAGACTGTCCATCACGGGTGTTTTTGCAGCGGCGATCGCATTTCCGTCTTTTTCTTCACGATAACCCCAGCCGTCTAGAATAATCAGCACTACAGGAGATACAGACGCTTGTGCCATGTGAATACCTTATTTACAATAATTAATTTCTCGATCGTCATGATTTCCGATTGTGCGGAACATCTGCCGCTAATCAGTTTACATATTTTTTAGGCTCCGGCTGAACAAAGCCCACCACAATTCCCTTAGCCACAGTATTTTGGGAACTAATCTCGACCTGCTTTGGGAATTGTTTAATTGATTGCCTTGCCCTGTACTGTGAATGCACAGTCGGAGACTGTTACCGATCTCACCAACAGCGACCCTGCTTTTGCCGCCGCATTTTCACGAATTGTTCAACGGTAGGTTGCTATTGAAACACTAAGAAGAGTACCACAGATGGCGGACTTTTACTACTGCCTCAAGAAATAGATTAAACAGCTTTGACTGGGCTGGGAATAACTTTAAACGAGTTGAGCAAAAATCCGTTTCCGAATCGGCTCACTTTCAGCGAACATAAAATTCTACAACATCTTTTTTAATTTTGACATCGTAATTGCCAAAGAAATCGTGACCGAGCAGACCTATTGGCATTTGTTTGGCGATCGCCACTTCGACATTTTGGATCACAGCACCCCCAACCCGGATCGATCGCACCAGACCGATCGGGAACTCGACAACGCTACCGTCAGCGATCCCCGCTCTCACGGTACGCACCGGCCTCACTCCCAGTGCAGTAGCCATCCGCTGAGAAATCAAAGTACCGCTCGCCCCGGTATCGAGAATCATCTCAAAAGTCTTGTTGCCGTTAAATACCACATCAATTACCGGCGTCCCGCCTGCGCGACGCTTGATTTTAGCTTGAAATACCTGTGGATTCCCCCGTGGCTTAGGCGGTTGATTTGCTGGGGGTTTGGCACCAGGATTGGATGGGTTCCAAAACTGAGAGTACAATTTGCCCGTTGTGAATCCCGATCCCGTTATAGTGCGATTCCCTTCGGGATAGCTCCGCCGCGCGTGCGGCTGGGAACTCATATCGGGCACCAATGTCATCACCTGGGTTTCAGGCTGACGTGAATCAGAATGCACCTCGCCCCCCACCGATCCCAGACCAACCAAAACGGTCGCAAAAACAAAGCCCGATCGCCAAATTCGCTTGAGAATCACTTTTGCCATGATCTAAATACCTTGATTGATTCAATATTTCCCACAACGACCGCCATTGATATCCTAACTTGCTCGCCCAAAACCTAGCGCCCGAAGATCCCGATGAGATCATGAGGAAAACTTGGCAATTTTCAAGCGATCGCATAACATCGAACACAGATAAACTTATAAACGGCAACAGGCTGTAATTGCAGAGCCTTGTTGGAGATCTTGAAATTAAGCAGTTAGGGGCGATCGGCAATGCACAAACTTTTATATTTTGCGACTATAGGACTACTAGCTTTCTCGATCGCAGGCTGCGGTGGCGACGAGGCCAGCAACACAGCCAGCCCCAGCCCCAGCCCCAGTGCAGCCTCTCCATCTCCGGCCGCCTCTGCCAGCCCCACCCCAGGAACTCAGACTTTCCAGTCTCCAATAGTAGCCGCCCAGCCTCCAGGGTTAATTCGATCGACCAACCCAGAGGAACGAGCGAGACAGGCTCAAACAAATATCGGCGACAAAAAGGACAGGAATCCAACGCTTCCGCTTCAGCCGGTGGCCCAAGGCCCTGTGACAGCGAATCCCTCTCAGTTAGACCCCTTTGGGCCGCTGCCGCCGATCGCATTACAAATCCCTGCAGGAGCTAACGGAGCGGGTGGGATTAGCTCAGAACTCCCCAAACTGCCACAGCGAGAAGTAGCCGTGCTACCCGAGCTTCCCGAGTTATTGGCTCCCCCCCCACTTAACAGGCCTAATCAGACGGTTACTATCCCCAGGCCACCCACAGCCGGTCGAGGGGGCACTCAGCAACTACGAGGTCGATCGGAAGGCCCTTTACTTCCCGGAGGTGAGGGGGGGCAAATTGGCTCGCCGCCCCAAGTTCCAGGGCTAACTGCTCCTCGGTTAGGTGGCGGTGGCAGAAATGGTTCCTTACCCGGAGGCACCGGGGTGCAAATTGGCTCGCCGCCTCAAGTTCCAGGGCTAACTCCTCCTCGGTTAGGTGGCGGTGGCACAAATGGTTCCTTACCCGGAGGCACCGGGGGACAAATTGGCTTGCCGCCCCAAGTTCCGGGGCTCGCTCCTCCTCAGTTAGGTCGTACTCGTACATCCCCGCCGGGACTCGAACCCATTGCAGCTAGACCCATAGGAGTGCCGGATCTGCCTGAACTGCCAGTAGACAAGCGCCCGCCCCAATGGAGAGACCCCAATGCCAGGGCAAGAAGAGTTACTGGCACCCGTCCTCCTGCAACTGGGCCAATAGCAGTTAGACCCCAAGGTGCGCCGAATCCGCAGCCTCGCCAGCCTCGCCGTGCGGGTCCCCCGCGCCCGCCCCAGCCAATAGCAGCGAGACCCATAGGAGTACCGGATCTGCCGGAACTGCCAGTAGACAAGCGCCCGCCCCAGTGGGTAGACCCAAATCCCCCGCCTCCTCCCGTGATCCCAGTAGTTCCGGCACCGCCGCCACCGCCTTCTACTGACATCGCTACAGGCACTGAAGTCAGCGGGGTGGTAAAAGTCGGCAACGAGACGCAAGTGATTGTCAAAGTACCGAATGAACCAACCAGTCGATATGTCAAAGTCGGGCAGCGGCTGTCTAACGGGCAAGTGTTGGTGAAGCGGGTCGATCTCAAGCAAGGAGCAGATCCGATCGTGATTCTGGAGGAAAACGGCGTTGAGGTAGCCAAAGGTGTTGGCGAAAAACCCGCAAATCGCCAATCACAACCAGCCAATGCAGTTATTAGCCGTCTCCCAAATCCGAATAGCTCAGCGCGACGCTGAAAATTGACAGTAAAGCAGGAAAAATGCTAAAGGCAAAAATTAGAGTTTTTGCCTTTTTGCATTTAGGGCAGATCTCGAACCTGAAGGTAAAATTAGTACAGGGATTAAAAAAGAGAGGACTTTTCATTGAGTATTAGCTTCTAGAAAATCCCTATTAGTAATTGAAGTTAAAGGAGATTGATCATGCTCGGTTCAATTCAAAAATTAGGGATGGCGATATTAGTTGCTTCTTGTATCGGCAGCGCCACTAATCTCTTGAATCCGCAGCCATCAATGGCTCAACCAAAACCAGAAGAAGGAAAACGCTCTCCCTTCTGCCAAGGCAACCCTCCTACGGGAAGAGTAAAATGCAATTACGAGGGAGGCGATAACTACGAGGGAAATTTCGTCAACGGCCTGCCCGATGGCAGCGGAGTCTACGTGTACGCTAATGGCGATCGCTACGAAGGAAATTTTCGGAAGGGAGTGCCCAATGGTAGAGGGACATTCATTTTTAAAGATGATGCCCGCTACACAGGCGTGTTCCAAGACGGCACAATGAGATCTGGGACGGTCGTTTTTGCCAACGGCGAGCGCTACGTCGGAGAGTTCGCAGTCGTCAGGAACGTTCAGACTGATGCCATTAGCAGCCAACCCTCAGGGCGGGGTCAATTTTTTTATACTAATGGCGATCGCTACGAAGGACAATTTTTTGCAGGTTCGCCCTTTGGCCCGGGGATATTGGTGCGGGTAGACGGCACTCGCTGTTCCGGCAGGTTTTTCAATCAAGAACTTGACGCTAGTGTCTCCTGCACTTTTCCCAACGGTACGCGCTATGAAGGAGAATTGCGAAAGGGAGTGCCTCACGGTGTCGGGACGATGATCGATGCTAGCGGTAGGCGCTTTCCGGGGGTATTTCGCAACGGCAAGCCCGGAGTTTCGTAAAGGATAAATGATTGAGGTTTTAAGCCAACTTTTGACAACAAATGGGACAAAAGACAAAGGACAGAAGAAGATAATATCTAACAGCGCATAGGAGAAAGTTGATTGATGATTTCCCGTTCTTGGATCAGTGGAATTGCTTTATTAGTTGCATCAGTGTTGGGAATTGGTAGTTACGCGACTTATCCCTTGCCCTCAATGGCACAAGGAACAGAAGCTAAAACCGGTCGCTGCGTGCCAGCTATCGCTACAGGTAGAGTTAGGTGCGATTATGACAGCGGTGATAGCTACATCGGACAGTTCGTTAACGGTTTGCCCAGTGGCACTGGGGTATACGTATATTCCAACGGCGATCGCTATGAGGGGCAGTTCCGTCTGGGCAAACCAAATGGTCGAGGACAATTTATATTTAAGGACGACGCCCGCGTGGAGGGCATATTCCGAGATGGCAAAGTTAGTTCCGGGACAGCTATTTTTACTAATGGCGATCGCTATATAGGGTCCTTTTCTCTCGATCAAAAAGTAGGCGTGCCCACGGGACAAGGGCAATTCATTTTTGCTAATGGCGATCGCTTTGTGGGTCAATTTTTAGGGGGCAAGCCTTTAGGTACGGGAGCGTTCACCCGCGCTGACGGCAGTCGGTGTTCGGGACAGTTTTATACTCAAGAACTTGATGGTAGGGGTAACTGTTCGTTCTCCAACGGTATCCGCTATGAGGGAGAGTTACGCAAGGGATTGCCTCACGGCAAGGGCACGATTATCGATACCAGAGGTCGGCGACTTCCGGGAGTATTCCGTGAGGGCCAGCGACTAGAGCAATAAATTGGGAATAAGTGCTATCTGTTAGTAAGGGCAGGTTGAAGGCTAATAATTTTTGCACACAACCTGCCATTGCTAAATTTTAAAGTCACAACTATTGATAATTTATGATCGGCTTTTTCTCAACCGAATTGCTAATGTTAAATATCCACTTAATAGAGTTAATGGAGGCGTTTTAATATGACAACTACTGCTTCTGCTTCCGGCCGCACTGGCCAGTTTCCCTTCGACTTTGCCCCGCAGCGGACTCAAGATGCTGATTTGTTGCGACAACTCAATTTTGTGCCCGGCTTGAAGGAAATATTGGCTTTGCGGCAAGTTCATGCTTTGGAACACGCTACGGTTTGGGTACTTGGCCAATCGATTGGTGCGACGACAGTAAGAACCGATAATGAGTTACTGGGCGGGATGTCCACAGACCAAGGGTTTTATCTTTATGGCCACGTCAACATTGTACAGTTGCATCAGGCAGTACGCGAGGCTTTGCAGCGGATTGCAAGCGGAGAGTGGGATTTAGCTGTACATCCCCGCTGTGGCACGAATTTGTCGGTGGCAATGCTGCTAACGGCTGGACTTGCTGTTGGCATCAATTTAGCCCTGCCTCGGGGGCCCATTCTGCAACTTTTAGGTTTGGGTGCAGCGGCTGCTGCTGCGGCTCAGTTAGCTCCTGATGTGGGATCTCTGGCTCAGCGTTACGTCACAACTGCTATTCCGTTTAATTTGAGTGTTGTTGATATTACTGTAAGTCACGACTTCTGGGGACGCGAAGCTCATTTTGTGCGGGTGCGTTGGGTTGAATAGCTGCTGCTGGACGAGAAGAGTAGGAGAGGGGGAAAAGCTGACAAAATCTTTTTTCTTCCCTCAGCTTCTAGCCCTTAAATTCCCTACAAGGCTTTGTTGCCGAACTTGCTTCTTCCTTCTTCATCATTCTGAGAGAATCGGTACTATTCAAAAGTTAATTGGGGCGACTTATCAACTTGCTTTTATTCGATAACTGGATACTACATACTAATATCTATATTTTCCATATTTTTATAACTTCATATTATATTCAAATTTCATCTTTACCGCTAATGTGTCAGCTATAAAAAGCTCGAAGTTACTTCCTAGGCGACTTGTCAGAAAATAGCAGGATAAGGTAAAATCGCTTATTAGAATTTTTCGCGGCAAAGTCAATAAAAAAAATGTGCAAATTACCGATCGATAAAACCTGGCTGCCAAGTCTAGTGGCGGTCAGCTTAGCCGTAGCAGGCAACAGCTTTTTGCCTTTAACCCACGGTGCGAGTTTTGCTGACGAAATATCCCAAACTAACGAACCAGAAAAAGTTCCTGACGGCAAGATAGTTCCAGTTAATGGAAAAGTTAATGTTAGATTAATGAATAAAACCAACGATCGACTATTTTTTTACGTGGTTGGACAGACTAACCGCCAGAGTTTAGCGGAAAATTCAACAGTCGCGCTGCCAGCATTGACACTACCGGCCTCAATTGTATTTAGGCGGCTAGATGGCGCATTATTGAAACCCAGTTTGAAACCTGGTGGCGAAGGAGCTCTAGAGGTAAGATTAGACGAGACAAATGATTTAGGGTTGGATAAAACATCTTTAAGGATTCGGAATGACGGCGCACTTTTTCTCAGATAGACAACAGTCAGTCTCGTTCAAATTTTAGATTTTAGATTAACTCCACAGCCGTTCGCGGGGGGCTAAAACTTTTTTCTAAACCATGATTGCTCTCCACAACTTAAGTCCGGGGCTTGTATCCGTATTTGGGTGAGTCAGAGGATAGTTGAATCATGTAAAATCAACTTGACGAGCGCCGCGACAGCTAAACCTCACTCTTCAATACACCATCCGAGTTCCTATGTCAATCAAAAAGATTCTTTCCATAGCGCTGTTAATTTTTATCCCCATTTCCATCGCCGCTGAGTATTTGCACTGGGGTTCCCTTGCCGTTTTCATCACATCCGCTTTAGGCATTATACCTCTGGCGATTTGGTTGAGTACAGCAACAGAAGAAGTGGCGATCGTTACAGGCCCCTCCATAGGCGGCTTATTAAATGCCGTTTTCGGCAATGCTACGGAATTAATTATTGCAATAGTTGCCCTGAAAGCTGGCTTAATTGACATTGTAAAAGCCAGCATAACCGGTACAATTATCAGCAACTTGCTCTTAGTCATGGGATTTTCCATGCTGCTAGGAGGAATCCGTTACAAAGAACAAGAATTTAAGCCAATAATCGCGCGGGTGAACGGTTCCACAATGACTCTAGCAGTGATTGCAATCCTGCTGCCGACAATGGTAATTTACACCTCCAATGGAGTCGAACCTGCAGCCATAGAGAATCTTTCCTTAATAACTGCGATCGTCCTAATTGCAGTTTACGCTCTAACTCTCCTATTTTCATTAAAAACTCACAGCTATCTTTACGATGTTGGGTTAGTCGAACTAGAATCAGAAAATCCTCAAAATGCCAAACAGGAATCTACTACGCACAAACCGAATTTGTGGCTGTGGATAGGAGTGCTAGTGGCCTCAACTGTTGCCGTTGCTTTTGAATCAGAAATTTTCGTTGGTGTTGTCGAAGAAACTACCAAAGGATTGGGATTGACGCCGCTGTTTACAGGGGTAATTCTGTTGCCGATTGTTGGTGGCGCCGCCGAATATGTAACTGCGGTAGGAGTTGCGATGAAAAACAATATGGATTTGTCAGTTTCTGTCGCAATGGGTTCGAGTTTGCTAGTTGCTTTGCTGGTAGCGCCGGTGTTGGTAATTATCGGATTAGTGATTCATCAGCCGATGGATTTAAACTTCAATCCGTTTGAAGTAGTTGCAGTTGCCATCGCAGTGACAATTGCCAATCTAATCAGTATCGACGGGCGCTCTAATTGGCTTGAAGGAGTGCTGCTTTTAGCAACATATATCGTGTTAGGAGCGGCATTTTACTTTCACCCCATTACTTGAACTAACAATTTTTTTGGAGGGGCAATCCCCCGTGGTTGCCGCTCTTCCCTGGAAAATAACTTATCTTGTTTCTGGTTTGCTATTCCTCTTTGTCTTCTGCAGTTAATTAAAAAAATAATTTTAGGGCCGAAAGTTATTACGGACAGCGACACTGTTGAACAGGAAAACACTCTCGTCTGCAACTTCTTTTTCTGCCTTTACGGTCGCGACAATCAGAAGTATCTCGACATTCTACCTTATTTTCACAAATTTGCTGACGGGGAAAAGTACCTAAGTTTTGTATAGAAACTTGAGCCGTAAGCGAACCTTGTTCTATAACTTGATCATTTTCTTTGATTTCATAGAGAAAGTTATTTTCTCCCTCTAAAACCGAAAAAGTTCTTGTTTTGTGACTGTTACCCAACTTAAATCCAAAATCCTCGGAGAACTCACCTTTATTGTAACTTCTGTCTGTGTAGGGATAGGGGTTACTTTCCATGCCATCAGTCACATTTTTAATCATCACCCTCCTGTTAGGGCCCGGAGGAGTTTTGCTGGAGACAAATCGAGCGCTTTGCGAATCAGGGGAGAAGACAGTACCCGCACACGCACCTATATATTCAATGCGCTTAAATTGAATCAAATTAATATTAAAAGCGTTTTCGTTTTTGACCCTAAATTGTGCGTTGTTAGTCTGCTGAGCGCTGACTGTGAAAGCTGCTAGGGTCAAAAAAATTGCCCCCAGGAAAATAGCTAGAAATTTGATGTTTGGTCTCCCCGTAACAAATATGGCGTGTTTCATCTCTCTACCTCTAATGTAAATAGATAGCCTTTTGTTAACAACTTATTATTTTAGCTTGAGAGCAGATATGTTGTCAAAGTCGCTCGGATAGTTTTCTAGTGAAGATTTGAGTCCTTGATGCTGAGTTGCGAAAGGAAAAACAGAAGTCCTGACTGCGAACTTTGTAGAGCCAGGAATGAACTCCTGAGTATGAACCTAACTACCAAGTTACTCGATCGCGCCATCTATCTAAAATCTTGTCCCCGACTCCCTGTACCCGTGCCACATCCTCCAAAGAGGTGAAAGGTTGCTGCTGTCGCGCTGCAATAATTCTCTCGGCTAACTTCGGGCCAACCCCGGGCAAGGTTTCTAATTCTTCCTGACTCGCTGCATTTAAATTAACTAACTTTTTACCAGCAATGTCAGGTTTAGCACTCGCAGATTTTGATGCTGCTTGTAGTGAATCGCACTCTTTTTTCTTAGCATCAATTCTCTGTTTGATTCGGGCGGGAATTCCCAAGGTTGCACCTTTGTAAAGCCGATCGAACTCTCGCTCAAAATGGGCCGCAACTACGGGACTCTCGATCGCCAGCAGCGTCTCGTCATTCCCGTGATTTGCCGCCTCACTCCAGTTGTGAGAACCTGTAAGTACCGTTTTGCCGTCCACAACGCCGAATTTGTGGTGCAGGCGATCGCCCATTGGTAACAGCGGCACTCCCACCGTAGTCAGCGGCTTTCTCCAAGGGCGATTGTCAGTTTCTAACCCGCAATCCTGCATCAAAGTCGCCCCCATCATATCCAACCCTTCACTATAAGAGCGATAAATAAAATTAGAGTCAATTAAAGCTCGCACCGCAACTCCCCGGCTAGCTTCAATTTCCAAAGTATTTGACAACCGCTGAGCCGAAAATACAAACAAAGCCAAATCAACCGACTTTTTCGCACTACCCAAAGTTCGATTTATCAAACCGTTGGCGCTTTTTTCCCAAGGCAAAGTCGCAGCCGTCGGCGAAAATTGCACCCCAACTGTCGAATTCCCTACTCTTACTTTTTGCACTTGACGAAACGGCTTTTTGATGCCAAACTTGCTGTCGGGTTTACCTTTGGGCCCGTCGCCCCACATGATGTTAAATTCTTGAGTAAATAGTTGCGCTACTTGAGCATTTTCAATTTTCAGCAAATTGTTTGCATTGCCGCGACTTGCTGGTGTCTTGAAATCGCCATGTATATCGCTTGTGGTAAAATTAGCCGAAGTAACGATTACGGTTTTGCCGTCAATTACCACAAATTTGTGGTGCATCAAACCGCTGCCTTTACTGCCGTCAGCAGTATCGTCAATTACCGGAATACCCGCATCCTTGACAATTACCAAAGCATCATTTTGCTTGATTTCCTCGGCACTCAATTTACCGTCTTTATTGCGATCGGCAAGTTGCACAAATTCGGTATAACGATCGCGCTCTCTTTCCGGTAATTTCGCTAACTCCTGAGCTGTAAAATCGCTCCAAGGGCGACTATACATATGTTCGACAATTAATCTCACTTTAATTCCCGATCGCTGTCGATCGGCCAAAACCCTCGCAATACTGGGCAAGCGAAACTCCTGAACCGCTACATCTACCGTCGATCCAGCACTGGCGATCGCAACAGCGATCGACTTTTCTAAATCATCCCCAGGTCTAGTTTGCTGGCGGTAAGGCTCTGTATAACTCGAAGCGATCGACTGATTGAAGTATACTTGCAACAAGGGGTCTTGAGGCAATGGAGGCAGGCTGAGAGATAAATTCTGCACGTCTTGCTTTGTTTGTCCGCAGCCCACCAGATTGAGCGCCACCAGCCCCGCACAACACAAACCGACTAAATGATAATACAATACAGCCACAAAATTTTAAAAAAAATAGAGGTTATTAGCCTTTCCAAAGTTCAAAGCTATTGCATCAAGTAAAGTTACAACCTATTAAATTTATGCAAGGGAATAGATTTTGCGTCTTGTAGAACTGCCTCGATGCCGGAAGCATCACTGGTAGGGTAGCAGCATTCAGGGGCGTGGGTCAAACCCTATACCGCTGCTTTATGGCTAAAAGAAAAACAATTTTTCCGTGCGGTCACAAAGGATATGGTAAAGCGTGCCATCGCTGCACGCAAGAGTTGGTGGCGCACCAGCATTACGTTGAAGTGCTGGCAGAAAAACAAACCAAAAAACAAGAGAGGGAAGCATCATTTGCTAGAGATATCATCGATCTCAGAGGTCTGCCCGACCACGTAGTCACTAAAGCCCGGGCAATTATAGCAGCTTTGGGCGAAAATAAGAATTACAGAGATTTTGGCGGCAAACGCCTGCGTCACAACCGTTTGATAATCAGTATTCCTGTAACTCGCAACTACAGAATGCTTTGTGAAGATTGCGGCACTTTCTTAATTCCCCAAAAAGTTTTGTCGCACGAAGACTACAACGTCTGCAAACCAGGAAGTTAGTCATCGGTTATTGGTTATTGGTAGCCACTCACAACAGTCAGCAGTCAAGAGTCAACAGTCAACAGTCAACAGTCAACATTCATTAATTAGTTATTTATCATGCAAATTTACCTCGACTATAGTGCCACAACACCCGCACGCCCAGAAGCGGTTCAAGCCATGCAAAAAGCCCTGACTCAGCAGTGGGGCAATCCTTCCAGCTTGCACGAGTGGGGACAAAGGGCGGCGACAGCTTTAGAATTAGCAAGAATGCAGGTTGCTAGCTTGATTAACGCGCTACCGGAATCGATAATTTTTACCAGTGGCGGCACTGAAGCGGACAATTTGGCAATTATGGGAATTGCGCGTCTTTATACAAAGCCGCAGCATATTATTATCTCCAGCGTAGAGCACTCCGCAGTAGCAGAACCGGCGCGACAACTCGAACAGTTGGGATGGGAAGTGACGCGCCTACCAGTGGATAAATTTGGGCGCATTCACCCTTTGGATTTGCAAGAGTCGCTGCGATCGAATACAGTTTTAATTTCAATCATTTACGGACAAAGCGAAGTTGGCACGCTGCAACCAATCGAGGCATTAGGGCAAATTGCTCGCGATCGCAATATCCTGTTTCATACCGATGGAGTTCAAGTTGCAGGCAAGCTGCAAGTTGACGTGCAGAAACTGCCCGTAGACTTGCTTTCCCTTTCCAGTCACAAACTTTACGGACCGCAAGGTGCGGGGGCGCTTTACGTGCGTCCGGGAGTAGAATTAGTGCCAATGTTGGGGGGTGGTGGTCAAGAAGTGAAACTGCGTTCCGGAACACAAGCGCTGCCGGTAATTGTCGGTTTTGGGGTGGCGGCGGAGTTAGCATTGCAGGAAATAGATGTGGAAACGCCGAGGTTAATTGCATTGCGCGATCGACTTTTTGACCGATTATCCCACGTACCCAGTTTAGTACCAACTGGCGATCGATATTGTCGGCTGCCGCACCACGTCAGTTTTTGCATAGTCTCCCCTTCCTCCCGCCCTTACCAAAAGAGAGATACAGGGCGAATCACAGGCAAAACTCTGGTGCGGCAGCTAAATTTAGCAGGAATTGGCATTAGTTCCGGTTCTGCTTGTAGCAGCGGCAAACTAACTCCCAGTCCGATATTATTAGCAATGGGATATGACGAAATCGGCGCCGTTGGTGGAATTCGGTTGACTCTAGGACGAGAAACCACAGAAGCTGATATTGATTGGACAGTAATTGCGATCGAGCAAATTTTGGATAGATTAATGCCCAAGGTAGCATTATCTAGACGTTAGCAGGAAAATCTGCGGTGAAAAACCAAAGAAACCGCGTTTTTTCCCATCTCTTCGCACAGTAACGAAGTATTCTCATAAAAACCCGGTTTCGACGCACCCATGTGTCCCCGACTAAACGAAATTCATCTGCGTCCATCAGCGTACATCCGCCGACATCTGCGGTTAAAATTCCAAAGTGAAGTAACTCAGAAAACCCACCCCCAACCATGATAAAATAAATCCCGGTGTTATTCACAACTCCCCAAAATGGAAGAAAACCGCGCCCAAGCCTATCTCCAATTAATTCACACCCTGCTGAATGCCCCCAACGGAGAGGAACCGCAAATATTACAGGATAACTCAGAATTACTCGATCGCGGATTTCTCGAAACTTGCGAGTTAGTAGCATCAACCTTGGCAGAACAAGGAGGGGAAAATGGCGCTAAATTCCTCCGACATCTAGCTAGTTACCTAGCGCAACTCATCGATATGAACGATGACGTAGATAGCAATAACTCTGCCAGTGAAAATTTCCAAGAGTATGCAAATTTTTTCTTAGAATTATTGCAAGCCGAACAAGATAGCAAGGGGGATATAGCAGTAATTTACCCCATGCTGGAAGGACGAAAACATCTCCTGAATGCCAGTTTTGCCGAGACTTTACAGCAAGTGGCGCAGAAGTTAATTGCCGGCGAAAACTCAGAAACAATTAGCTCAATTATCGGCCTCATTGAAAATTTGAGTAGTCATATTAGTGAGTTTCCCAGTGGGAATAGAGCGAATAATATTGAAATTGCCATTACTGGTTATCAAATAGTTTTAAATAATCGCGAACCCGGTAGTGAAAAATGGACGCAAACCCAAAATAATCTGGCTACTGCCTACAATAACAGAGTCAACGGTTCGCTGGCGGAAAATCTGTAACGGGCGATCGGCTGTTTTGAGGAAACTTTAACAGTCGATACCCTTGAGGCTTTCTCCTTCAATAACGTAGGAAGGTTAAATAATCAGCGCTGGGCCGATCTGAAAAAACTCGACAAAATTAACCTAGAACAAGCCGAATACATCCACCAAAGAGCAGAGACTAGGGGGTTGAAACCGCCTCTAAACCAACTTTCATCCACTCCCAGTGGACAAGCGAGATAATTCAGAAGTGTTGAAATCCTCGATCGATCTTTAATACAGTATCACGCTCGATACCGCTGCTATCAGTCAACCAGATATCGGTGCTCTCGGTAGCGATTCCCACAATCGCGGCTCCATTTCCTATTTTTTCCACTAATAACTGAGCATTCGCGATGGGCAAAAACAGCACTAACTCGAAGTCTTCTCCGCCGTATAATGCCCAATCTAAAGCTTTTTCGGTTGATAGGATTTCGCTGAAAATATCGGGAATTGGTAGTTTTGTGCGATCGACTTTTGCGCCAACACCACTAGCCCGACAAATTTGAATAATCGCATCTGCTAAACCGTCGCTGCTGTCCATTCCGGCGATTGCAATTGAGGATTTAACCCCCCCCGGCCCCCCCTTGGTAAGGCGGGGAGAATTAACCCCCCCCGGCCCCCCCTTGCTAAGGGGGGGAGAATTGAAATCTTGCTTCCCCCCCTTAGCAAGGGGGGGACTGAGGGGGGGTTCCATCGCACCTGAAGAATTGAAATCTTGCTTCCCCCCCTTAGCAAGGGGGGGACTGAGGGGGGGTTCCATCGCCCCTTTGGAACCTAATATTTCCCAAACAACCGGCAAAACATCCAGCCTCGGTTTAGGGCACTGGTGAGCGAGAATTAAAGAAGCCCGATCGACTTCTGAAAGATTTTGCCCGAATTCTGGATTTAACAGCAATTCTAATCCCGCGCGGGAGGCTCCGTGAACCCCAGTAGCGACAATCGCCCAATCCGATCGCGCATTTGATCGACTAATGGTACGATCGCACTCAACTTGTCCGAAAGCAGTAATCGCCACCGTCACCACGGGCGATCGCACAACATCGCCACCGACGATCGGCGTATCATATTCTTGCAAGCAAGCCGTCATCCCCCGATAAAACTCTTCCACCCACTCCACAGCCGTATCCGCCGCCACAGCGAGGGCTACAGTCACCGCCAGAGGCTTTGCTCCCATAGCCGCCAGATCCGACAAATTCGCTGCTGCAGCGCGCCATCCTGCGTAATAAGGCCCCGTAGTGCGATCGCTAAAATGCACTTTATCCACCAACATATCTGTAGTGATAGCCAGAGATTGGTTGGGATTTGTCGGAAGTACGGCGCAATCATCTCCCACGATTTCGGCGGGGCAGAATTTTTGCAATATTCTTAAAAGACCTTGTTCACCGATATCTTTAACTTTCATAAATTTGAATTAGTCGAGCGCACTTTCTCAATTCACCATTCCTTACCCGAACTCGGCGGTAAGCGCAACCTAGGAAACCTATAAAAAGTATCCCCTTCATCATCTACCTCTAAAACCGCCGAAAAAATCTTAACTTGCCGAGTTAAATACTGCTGAGCAACTTCAGCCTCAACCCTAGCATTAGCCGCCAGTTGAATCAACGAAATTTGACTGTTTTGAGTTTCCAATAACTGATAAAAAGCCTCGTCCAAGCGCTGTTTTTGCTTGCTTTCATTCACATTTTTCACAATCAACAAGCCTGCGAATCCGCCCAAACCCATTACCAATAAAAATTGTAAAATAGCCATATTCTCGATTTAATTCCTAATTTCAATAACGAAACTATAAAAATTATCTCTTCTTCCAGCCCGCTGAGGCGGGATGTATCTGTGCAGAAGCGATTTCAATCTCCTTCACCATCCAGAAACGATTTCAATCGCAGTCACTATTGATTTTTTCAGCCCGCACAAGCGGGCTTTGTTTGTGTAAAAGCGATTTCAATCGCCGTCACTTTTGACAAGCAGCGATTTCAATCGCCGTCATTAATTAAACTTGAGGTCGCACCAAATTTTCGATTCCTTTAACTACCTTAGCAGATACAATCTTGTCTCCCTGCTTCAGTTGCTCCAAAACTTCTTTTCCTTCAATCATGTAACCAAAAACAGCATATCGGCCGTCCAACAAATTCAGACCGGCGGGCGTGAGTTCAGGTTCAAACAAGAAAAAGAAAAACTGAGAAGAAGCGCTATCAGGCTCAGTTTCTGTACGGGCCATGGCCACAGTACCGAAAGCAGAAAAAGGCAAAACAGGTTCGTCGCGATAACGCCCCGCATCTTCTAGAGTAATACCGTAGATAGGTTCTTTTTCGTCCCTGACGAGCACTTCTAGCGGCACATTCCGGTATTTGCCAGTAGCTGGGTCAATAAAACCGACTTCCTTGCCTTCGGGGTCTCCGGTTTGCAAAACGTAGGATTCTTCCGATCGAATAAACGGCAAACCGTCATAAAAACCTCGATCGACCAAATCCACAAAATTACCAGCCGTAACCGGGGCGCTGTAGCCGTCAACCACAACAGTAATTTCCCCTTTTTCAGTTTGTACAGCCACAGTAGCGCGCCCTTTCAGTTGAGGCAGATTAGCATACTTGGCCGGCACTTCAAATGGAAACTTTGTCACCATCAACTCTTCGAGTTCGCCTACCGAACCGAGGATTGTGGCTTTCAAGTCAATCACTTTTTCCTTGTCTTTAGCCTCAACAGCCTTTTCCAGTTGAGCAATTCCGTTCTTGACTGCTGCAACTAGAGTTTCAGCTTCCGGCTTTCTGGCGTCGGGAATACTCTCTAAAAGGTCAGATTCCCGAAGGTTGAGAATCCTGGAAGCCTTGCTGACATCGCTGCTAATGGGCCCCCAACGTTTAGACCGTATGTGGTTGCCAATGTCTTCGAGACTGATTTGCAACTCTCGCACAGTCTGATTGTCAATAGGTAAAGCGAAGCGCAGCAGCGCTTGGCCGTCCGTAATCGCATTCCCTGCAGGCATACTGCTGCTGGGCCGTTTGGCATGGGAGACGGCACTGAAACTCAGGGAGAGAGTGAACAGCAAGAGCGCTAAAGCGACGGTTTTGACCCAGCGCTTGCACGTATCGATCGAGAAATTAGGCCAATGCAACATAACTTTAACTTTTATTGCCTCTATTATCTTCCCACAGCGCTGCCCGCCCTCTAAGCTGCTACCCATCTAAAGTGGCTGTTCCTTCGGCCTGGGAGGGAGTTGCCCACTAACAACAGCCCCTTGCCCCCTGCCATTAACATTTCCGTACAGCACTTGCTCCCTTTGAACGGTAAAATAAAATGCCAATTGCTTTTTGATGCCGTCAGCTAGACTGCGACTTTAACCTGACCCGCTCAAAAACGGATACAATCCCCAGACTCCTGTCGTGGAGAGATTAAAATTTTAGACCAAGGTTCAATCTCCCAAATTCATCTGTGGAGTAAATCTAAAATCTAAAATCTAAAATCTAAAATCGACTGACTGTAGTTCCCCCGTGCCTCAAGGCGACGGGATTGCCCGCAAAAATTTATATGATCTCCAGTAACGACTTTCGACCAGGTGTTTCAATTGAATGGAATAACGGCGTGTGGCGGGTTATCGAATTCCTCCACGTCAAGCCAGGAAAAGGCTCGGCTTTCGTGCGGACAAAATTAAAAAACGTCCAAACCGGAAACGTAGTAGAACAAACCTTCCGGGCGGGCGAGACAATGCCTCAAGCCAACCTGGAAAAGAGCGTGATGCAGCATACCTATAAAGAGGGCGACGATCTCGTCTTTATGGATATGGAAACTTACGAGGAAAGTCGGCTCAGTGCTAAGCAAATAGGCGATCGTGTCAAGTACCTCACTGAAGGTATGGAAGTCAGCATCCTGCGCTGGAACGACCAAATCATGGAAGTGGAACTGCCCAACTCTGTTGTCTTGGAAGTGATACAAACCGATCCCGGAGTCAAAGGAGATACTGCCACTGGTGGCAGCAAACCCGCCATCCTCTCCACTGGCGCTCAGATTATGGTGCCTCTATTTATTTCCATTGGAGAACGGATTCGGATTGATACTCGTGAAGACAAGTACCTCGGCCGAGAGTAGAAACGAGGGAGGAAAAGGGAGTTTTTAGTTTTTAGTTCTGAGTTATGAGTTAAAGAAGTCCAAATTCAATACTCATCGCTCACAGCTTAAAAACTATCCCTTTTGCCTCCAAAGTCGTTGATGCTCCTAGCTTTGCCTGATTCTGAATTTTCAATTTTCCATTCTCAATTTTCAATTCTCAATTACCCTTGAATCTGCTGTGCAACTAGACTTAAACCAGCTTTGTGACCTGCTAACTGTATTAGACAAAACTGGCATTTCGGAACTGACCTTAAAAAGTGGGGATATTGAACTGACAGTACGCAAAGGCATTCTGGCAAGTTCAGCAGGCACCTCTGCTGCGCTCCCTGCTGCCGTGGCGACTGTCACTCCGAGCGCGTTGGCCGCTGTTGTTAGCCCCACATTAGCGTCACCTCCTGCTGTTGACCAAAATTTAGCAGCGGATCTGGCTGCCCCTGTACCCGTCGCTCCTGTCGCCGTACCTGCTGCCGTACCTGCTTCTGTCGATACGAAATGGGTGCCAATTATCTCGCCGATGGTAGGAACCTTTTATCGCGCTGCGGCCCCTGACGAGCCGCCTTTTGTCAATGTGGGCGATCGCATCAAGGTCAATCAGACAGTCTGTATTATCGAAGCGATGAAACTGATGAACGAGATCGATGCGGATGAAGTCTCCGGTCAAGTGATGGAAATTTTAGTTCAAAATGGCGAACCTGTCGAATACGGTCAAGTGTTGATGCGAATTAATCCGGATTGAAGGATTACTTTATTGTTATGGACAGAATAAATGCTAATATTTCCCGATCACTTCTCTCCGGTGAGTTTGATGAAGTCATCCCAGCCTGTCCCGCAAGAGGTTGTGCAACAAGTTGCTGAGTATTTCAGTATTTTGAGCGAACCCATGCGTTTACGAATTTTGAACTTGCTTCGCGACGGCGAAAAATGCGTGCAAGAATTGGTGGAAGCTACTCAAACGAGTCAAGCCAATGTTTCTAAGCACCTAAAACTCATGCTCCAAGCTGGTATCCTCACTCGCCGGAGTGAAGGAACTTCAGCTTATTATAAGGTGCAGGACGAGTTAATTTTTGAGCTGTGTAATATGGTGTGCGATCGGCTTGCCAGCAGGATCGAACAGCAAGCCCTACACTTTCGGGCATTTAGCCTAACTACGAAGCTCTGAAAATTAGTTGCCAGTTCTCAGTCCTCAGTCATGAGTCATCAGTTATCAATTCCTACGATCGGCCTTCAGACCGATGACTAATGGCTTGTAACTAATGACTCATAATTACTAAAGGGGAAAATTTTTGTCAAAACTTTGGCGGGTACTCGGCTGAGCCACCTCCAAACCTTCGCCGCCTAAAAGTTCTAAACGCTTCCCTTCCACCGAAATCCAAACCTTGGTATTCGGTTGTAAACTCGTAGCGGTATAGATAACTTGCCCTAACCGGCCAGTCATCGAATTGCTCCCTCCCCCCGAAGTAAATTCGGCTGACAAATCGACATAAACTCCGTCATTCTTAACACTTAAACCCCTGAGTTTTGTCCCCTTAGGAATTTCGCTAGAAACAGTTCCATCCTTCGGCCCGGCCAACAAACTGTTAAAAGCAGCTTGTAAAGCTGCATCAGGCTTGTCAGCTTGTTTGACAGCTACTTTCGTAGGAACTCCCTCAAATTTACCGCTGGCATCTTTAACCCAGTAGACTTGGACTGTCTGGACATCCGTCTGCGGCAAAGGCTTTGGCTGCAGCGACTTTGGGACTAGAGCCTGCGGCGTCTGAGCTTGAGGTGTCTGAACCTGTGGCGTCTGAACCTGTGGCGTCTGAACCTGTGGCACTTGTACAGGATTTGGAGGGGGTACGGGGATAACTACAGCAGGAGATTCCGCAGGGCTTGGGGACAGCGGCGGAGTGGTAGTTTGAGCAGAAGACTGCGTACCTGCGGGGGTTGGCGAACGGTTCGCGGTCCACCAGGCAATGCCCCCTCCCGCCAGTAAAGCCAACCCGCAAGCACCAGCAATGACGGCTGTGGAGACGCGGCGTACTTCTTGTCCATCTTTCATAATACTAATTCTCCTTAGAGATAGAGCGCTTGGGACGGTGAGGAGCGACTCCCGATCAGCTACATTTGTCTATGGTTAGATTCTGGAATTGACACAATTGCATTGCTGCTAGCGAACACTTTATAGCAAGCCCAACATATCCTGAATCCGACTATTGGAATCCTAGACCATAATATAAGATTTCGCCCGTGGAGTATGTCACAGTATCTCGATCGGCCTAGTGGCTATGTTCTATAGTAATCATAAAAAATTAAAGAATAAAGGAAGAAAAAACAAGTAAAAAGGAAGAAGGAAAGCAACGAATCGATGTAAGGGAGGTAAGGGGGTAACGGATTTAAGGGATTTAAGGGATAGAAGCAGGTCTCTAAAAAAAATTTTCCCCAAACAAAAAGCGCCCCTATTTCTAGGAGCGCTTTTTATCAATCAAAAGCTAAAACTTAGCCATTGATAGAAGGAGCAACCATTGCTACGGGAGTTGTTTCGCCAGCAGCCAAGTCGAGAGGGAAGTTGTGAGCGTTGCGCTCGTGCATTACTTCCATACCC
>JACJNV010000395.1 GCA_014695175.1 Microcoleus sp. FACHB-DQ6
TTTCCATGCACTTACTTGGTCCCATAATGGTTCAAATGTCTTAGCGCTATGATCCCCTAATACCCATCCTAAAATTCCTGGTTTAAAGTGGTCAACCGCTGTCCACAGCCATATCTTGTCTGTTTTTTTTTACATAAGTTTGTAATTCATCGAGCTCACCAACTTCTGGAATGACTTCAGGGTCATAAACATCTGGCAACTGTTTTCCGACTTGTTTTACCCAATTTATTACTGTGGTATGATGAACACCCTTAACTCGTTCTATCGCCCGTAAACCCATACCATTGACATACATTTTTAGGCAATCACGTTTGATGGCCTCGCTATAACCTCGCTGGGGCTCATACTCATTGATGAATTGACGACCACATTGGACACAAATGTGATTCTGTTTTCCTTTCTTCTTGCCGTTTTTACGGATATGGGTTGATTTACATTCTGGGCATTGCATAAATTATTCCTCCTATTCATACTCTAACTCAGCAACGCCTATTTTTGAATACCGTTAAAAACGCGATCGGCTGATAAGGCACTAATCGGAAATTCTAGGGAATAAGCTTCGGCAGGTTTGGGGAAAAAGATGCCGGATGTGGCGGAAGCAGCAAAAGAAGCTCCACCCCAGATGACGATACGATTGAATTGACGGCGGCTGAGGCTCATAATTTATCTACTCCCTGGAGAGCCTGCCCCTGGTATAATATGGAATGAGAAAAAGTAGTAGGGTGTAATACCTTCACTACAATTTGTTGCTCTGGAACAAGTGATATCAATAGCTAGACTTTTACCATTACTAACATCTACCAGCATCGTATTGACCCTTCCCTCCTTTCCTACTTGGGAAGCTACTTGATTTCCATCTACGTAAACGTCTATTTGGGGGGGTGGAATGTTATCGTTATCACTAACTCCATACTCCAATCGGAGAGAGAGGCGACCGCCTGGAAGTTTACAAGTGAAACCGGTAGGTGTCGTCTCTAAAATACTGGTATATAGTTCTCTACCTATGGAAATATCTTTACTCTTGATGCGACTAGCCCGATAAGTAGGCCATCTGCCAACACAGCTTAGGTCGAATATATGGATTGGCCGCTGGGCTTGTGCCACTTGTGCGCCAACAGTCGCTAAAGTAAAAGACAACACCCCAGCCGAGAACAAACCGCCCCGCCACCGCACTCGCTTCATATAAATATCCTGCTAATACCTTAATCAATTAATATAAAGGATGAGCTGTGTAGGAAAAGTCCTGACTTTAGATAGATGACAACATCAAAAATGTCACAAGTGTACGAAATGTCAGGTATAATGAATCGCGTAAACTCCAGCTTCTCCCTAATCTATGGATATTGCCGAAGTTTTGACACTGGCAGATGAGCTAATTTTTGCTAAGACGGGAAAGCATTTAGATTACGTGCAAGAAGCTATTTTGCGGGGAACTTTACAAGACACAACTTACACGCAAATTGCTCAAGAAGTTTACTCAAGTCCAAGTCATGTCAGAAATGTCGGATCACAACTTTGGAAAATACTTTCTAAAGAATTAGGAAAAAATATTACTAAAGCAAATTTTAGGACGGTATTAGAAAATAGTAAAATTTATAATTATCAATCAGCAATTGTTGAAAATATAATAGGCGAGAGTATAACAGTTAATAATAAGCTTAACATTTGTCGTGAAAAAGGCCGATCGCCTAAAACACCTCAAAACCCCCAACCAACAGCAAAACAGCCCCGCATCGACTTAGGCGACGCACCCGAAATCTCGACATTTTTCGATCGCACATCCGAACTCACCACCCTCAAACAATGGATTTTGGAAAACCGCACCCGTCTCATCAGCATCTTAGGATTAAGCGGAAGTGGCAAAAGTGCGATCGCCCTCCAACTAATCCAACACATTCAATATGAATTTGACTGTATAATCTGGCGAAGCCTCCGCGACGCGCCACCCCTCCAAACACTCGAAACCGACTTAATTCAATTCTGTAGGGGCGGTGCCCCCGTGCCCGCCCCCGAAGAAAGAGCAACCACGGGGGGATTGCCCCTACAATATTTGCGATCGCACCGCTGTCTGATCGTCCTCGATGACGTACAAACAATTTTCAGCAGCCAACAACTAGCAGGAAACTATCAACCAGGATATGAAAATTACGGCACTTTCTTCAAACAAATAGCAGAATCATGTCACAACAGTTGCATAGTTTTGATTAGTTGGGAAAAACCCAGAGAAATTGCAGCATTAGAAAGCCACCAGAAAAATTGTCAAACATTGCAACTCAATGGTTTAGGCGAACCCGCGCGAGAAATATTTATAGAAAAAGGTTTACTTGAATCGGAAAACTGGTCAAAATTGATAGACATTTACCGAGGAAATCCCTTGTGGTTAAATACCGTAGCCGCTGCAATTCAAGACTTATTTAGTGGCAATATTTCTGAATTTTTATCCTATGATAGCCTAGTCTTAGGAGACTTAGAATATTTATTGCACCAACATTTTCAGCGCTTGTCAGACTCCGAAAAACAAGTAATGTCTTGGTTGGCAAATCAAAACAAAGCAGTCGAAATCTCCAAAAAACCAGCCATTCTCGAGTTATCCGCTTCAGAAGTTCTAAAAGCCGTCGAATCCTTGAGGCGGAGGTTATTAATCGAAAAAGTCCAAAAGGGCGATCGCACCCTCTTCACAGTCCAACCAGCGATCGCAGAATACATAAAAACCAACATCAAATAACTTCAAAACATCCAAATATAAAAACAATCGCCCTTCTACATAAAAGAGCGATCGCCTGTTTTTTTGGGAATGGCGAGCGCTTCAAATCAATAATCAAGCAAACAGCAAGTTTTCTACTAGAGTTTTAGGTTCTGGGAGAGATTTACCATCTACCTGATATTCTTCAACTAAAAGCTCTAATACCTCTACTGCATTCTGCAAAGCTTCTTCGTAGGTATCTCCATGAGTGTGGAACTGCTGAGATGGAAAATCAGGTAAGTGAACTAGGTAGCAGTTATCTTCATCCGACCATTGAATAACAATTATATAAGGTAATTTCATGATTCAGGTTCCTCTTATTCAATTGCTTTCAATATTCCAATTTTTCGATTAACTTCTCTCTCTAAATACAGTTTCGCATCATCGCCATCATTTCCAGCCATGGTAATTGGTTCATGATAGTAGTAAAGGATGAACCCATCTTGTATGGCTGCCTTTTGCCGAACGATAAGTAAACCCAGCTTTTAGTAGCAGGCTTTTGAACTCTCGAATCTTTTTGGGCATAAGCAGACATTAAAATTGTGGCAAGGTGACGGAAATACTTTAATCCTATTCCAGAAAGTAGGGTTTGTCAAAACGTACCCTACTACATTAATTTGAAGTAGTTTTAGCATCAATCCGCGTTCCTCATCGGTTAGAAAATAAAAACATTCAACTTTCAGCAAAACCCCAATCCAAAAACTCCCATTTAGCCTAAAATTAAAAATACTGACTAGCCTAAATTGCCCTATGTTTGAAGCCCTTGCCGATCGACTCGAATCCACCTGGAAAAAACTGCGCGGACAAAATAAAATCTCCGAGTCCAACATCCAAGACGCGCTCAAAGAAGTCCGCCGCGCCCTCCTGGAAGCCGATGTCAACCTCCAAGTCGTCAAAAACTTCATCGGAGAGGTAGCGGCAAAAGCACAAGGCGCAGAAGTCGTTTCAGGCGTCCGTCCCGACCAACAATTCATTAAAATAGTCCACGACCAACTCGTGCGCGTCATGGGGGAAACCAATGTAGCCCTCGCCACCGCCGACTCCGGGCCCACAGTTGTCCTGATGGCAGGTTTGCAAGGAACCGGGAAAACCACAGCTACCGCCAAACTAGCACTCCACCTCCGCAAACAAAATCGTACCGCACTGCTAGTCGCAACCGACATTTATCGACCTGCCGCGATCGACCAATTGCTCACACTCGGCAAACAAATCGACGTACCAGTATTTGAATTAGGCAAAGACATTGACCCCGTAGAAATAGCCCGCCAAGGCATCGAACACGGCAAACAACTAGGCATTGATACCATCATCGTCGATACAGCAGGCCGCCTGCAAATCGACCAAGACATGATGGCAGAATTGGGCCGCATCAAACAAACAGTACAACCCCACGAAACGCTGTTAGTTGTTGATGCCATGACCGGCCAAGAAGCAGCAAATTTAACCCGCACTTTTCACGAACAAATCGGCATTACCGGCGCAATCTTAACCAAATTAGATGGGGACAGCCGCGGCGGTGCAGCCTTGTCAGTGCGGCAAATATCCGGCGCGCCGATTAAATTTGTCGGAGTCGGCGAAAAAGTGGAAGCATTGCAACCATTTTATCCCGATCGCATGGCATCGAGAATACTCGGCATGGGCGATGTCTTGACGCTAGTAGAAAAAGCGCAAGAAGAATTCGACATCGCCGATGCCGAAAAAATGCAAGAGAAAATGCTCACGGCAAAGTTTGACTTTACCGACTTTCTCAAACAAACCAGACTGTTAAAAAATATGGGTTCCCTCGGCGGCATCCTGAAAATGATTCCGGGGATGAACAAACTCTCAGACGAACAAATGCGGCAGGGAGAAGTGCAGCTAAAACGCACCGAAGCCATGATTAATTCGATGACAGTTGAAGAACGCCGCAACCCCGAACTTTTAGCAAGTTCTCCATCCCGCCGCCGCCGCATCGGCAAAGGCGCAGGCTACGCTGAAAACGACGTAACTAAGCTGGTGAGCGATTTCCAGAAAATGCGTACAATGATGCAGCAAATGAGTCAAGGCAACTTTGCAGGAATGGGAGGAATGCCCGGAATGCCCGGAATGCCCGGAATGGGCGGCCCCGGAATGCAGCCCGGTTCCCGTGGCTATATGGGTGCCCAGCAGAAGAAGAAAAAGAAAAAAGATAAGCCTAAAAAAGGTTTCGGACAGTTGTAGTAGAAGGAAGAAGCAAGAAGGAAGAAAGCTTTAAGCCGTAAGGTGCGCCTCGCGCACCCTACATCAGAGGTTTTGCCGATCGTGCACAAGTCGCGATCGCAATTATTCCTGTCCCAAAGTTCCCTTGTACTCGTCCGGTACAAATTCCGTAACCACTTGGCCCCCGCCGCCGTCGCCTTTGACAATCACAGTTTGATTTTTCAACTCTCCCGCCGCCCTCGGCCCAGTCAAATTAAAAACCGGATTTAGTTGCTTGTAAACCACATTTCCTTCGGCGTCGAAAGTCTGGTTAGTTAAATACCACGTTACGCGATCGGTATTTAATTGAGCTTGACGTTTTTCCCCGATGCCTACTACATTTCCCGTCAAATAAAAAATTTTTTTCTCTAAATCTCCCCGCCCCGTATCCCCAGTCATCGTCACCTTTTCCACGCGGTGCAAAACCTTCACAGGCCCGGGCGATATCACAGATTGCGCCGGAAAATTCCAACTCATCAAACTGCTTTCTATTTGTAGCGGCGGGTCTGATGGCATCAACTGAGCGTTTTGCGTTAGCGTCGCAATCTTGGTTTTTAAGTCTACATCTACTTGGTCGGCAAAACCGCTGTCTGTTACTATTTTATCTTTGTATCTGTCAATTTGAGTCGGTTTGTCGCTGTTTACCTTTTGTTGATCCACAAACCACACTAAGTGTTCGGTTCGCAATTGCAAAGCCGGATCTTTAACATTCGCCACTACAGATCCGAATAACTCCATTCTCTTAGCCCTACTGAAAACCCGCGCTTCCTTCGCTGAAGCCGTCACCTGTTTGTTCTCTCCGGTCAAATTGTTGCGGACAACTAAAACATCTTCCTTTGGTCGCCACTCCAACTCATTTCCGCGCAAGACCACTCCATTTTTTAGGTCTTTAGCGACTATGTTACCTTTGAGGAAAACTTGATTTCCTTCCTGAAATACCTGCCCCGTTTCTCCCTGAATGTCGTAAATTTCTTTGCCGTCCTGAAACAATTTGCCCACTGGTTTCTGAACGTTAACTATCTTTTGGTCTTTGCTGTAAACGGCATTTTGCGAGTTTACTTTCCAGAACGTCTCGCCCTTTTCGTTTGCTTGTTCTAGAGTTACTTTGTTCAAAGTTAAAGTGCTGTTTGACTGTTGAGCAGCTTTGATATCCTCAGCTAATTTGTTCTTTGGAGCCTCTTGCGAAGCTGCACAAGCACCAACCCCCAAAATCAGCGGTGCTAAAAATAGCAGCACTGATTTTGGGGATTTAAGATTGGGAATTTGGGATTTGAGATTAATCATGGGGAATTGGTAATCGGTAATTAATAATTGGGTCTTGAAAAACAGTTAATCAAAAATTAAAAATGTGTCATGCTTTGTCTAAATTTTTAACTTCTAATTCTCAATTATTTAACCCATTAACTATCACCCATTACCCATTACCAAATCCCTATCTGTCGTCGTGTTCCTCCATCAAGCTCAGACCCGACAAAGGGCGGTAAGCATAATTAGGGCGCGATGTTTTTTGGATGTCGTCCTTAATCATTTCCAAATCGATATAGCGATCGGCTACATTAATCAAACTGTCGCTCGTCATCGATCGCAAACTCACCACCTCCACCCGCACGCCGCGATAGCTCACAGCGTCTACAGCATAAGCCAAATCGCCGTCACCGCTCACCAAAACCGCCGTGTCGTAAGACCCCACTAAAGCCATCATATCCACAGCGATTTCTACATCTAAATTCGCCTTCTTAGAACCGTCAGGCAACTGTACCAAATCCTTAGAAATCACCCGGTAGCCGTTGCGGCGCATCCACAGCAAAAACCCCTGCTGTTTCTCGTTAGTGCGATCGACACCAGTGTAGAAAAAAGAGCGCAGCAGCCGCGAACCCGCAGTTAAACGGCACAGCAGCTTAGTGTAATCAATCTCAATTCCTAACTGCAAAGCCGCGTAAAAAAGGTTAGAGCCATCAATGAAAATTGCTACTCGACCGCGATTTTCTAGAACCTGTTCCGGCGTAAAAAGGTCGTTGCTTTCTATTCTATTCAACATGATTGTTATGCCTCAATTTTTATGAAAGATTGGTAAGGAAATAACTGCTAATTCGTAGTCTGTCATCACACCCAGAGCCCTGGCTGCCAACTATGAAGGTACTGTTTACAGCAGTTCGAGCCGCTTAAAAACAGGTTGGGGTTCCCCCAGAGTTTGGTTTGCCGGCAAAGCGCCCCAGGCAGCATGAGCTGCAAAATTCGCTAAACTGTTAACTGTAACTCGATCGTTAAAGTCAATTGAAAAACCTAGCTGCTGATAGATAGCGTTGCTGATATTTGGAATAATCGGCGATAAAAGGTAAGATGCTAGTCTAACAGATTCCAGAACAGAATATAGCACTTGTGCGACACTTTCGCTCTGTCCCTGCTTGTACAAACTCCAAGGTGCTTGCACGTCAATAAACTTGTTACCGGCTCGCACTAATGCAAGCACGGCTTCGGAAGCCTTGCTAAAAGCCAACTCTTCGTAAAAACCCGCTACTTGAGCGCCCAAATCCAGGCTCATAGCCTTGAGAAGGTTGTCGCCGTCAATGTTTTCTCCCAACACATTCGGTACGCAACCACCGCAATATTTTCGAGCCATATTTAGGGTACGGTTAAGCAAATTTCCCAAATCATTTGCTAGCTCAGCATTCAATATATTGATAAACCGAGTTTCGTTAAAATCGCCGTCCTCTCCGAACTCAATTTCTTTGAGAAAATAGTAACGCACTGCATCAGCGCCGTATTTGTTGACCAATTCGACAGGGTTTAAAGTATTACCCTCCGTTTTCCCCATTTTTTTGCCGTCTTTGGTCAAAAACCCGTGTGCGAAGACGCGACCCGGCACCGGCAGATCCGCTGACATCAGCATTGCCGGCCAGTAAACTGCGTGGAAGCGAAGAATATCTTTGCCGATCAAGTGCAAGTCAACCGGCCACCATTTAGATAAAGCATTCTCCAACATCGGATCGCTGTCCGGATCTAGCAAGGCGGTGACGTATCCCAGCAAAGCGTCAAACCAGACGTAGATGCTGTGACTGGGGTCAACTGGCATTGGCAGACCCCATTCGAGATTTACTCTAGAAATCGAAAAGTCTTGCAGTCCAGAGTTGACGAAACTGAGCACTTCGTTGCGTCGGCTTTCCGGCGCGATGAAGTCGGGACGTTCTGCGTACAAGGCCAGCAGTTGGTCTTGATACCGCGACAGGCGGAAAAAGTAATTTTCCTCGTCGCGCCACTCAACTTCCTTGCTGGTGTGGACAGAACACCGATTTCCGGGCAACAATTCCCGTTCATCCTTGAATTCTTCACAGGAGACGCAGTACCAGCCTTGTTGCTGGTTCAAGTAGATGTCGCCGGAGTTCCAGACGCGCTGGAAAAATTCTTTGACAATGTACTCGTGGCGCCGCGCAGTTGTGCGGATGAAGCGATCGTACTGGATAGAGAGTTGCTCCCACAGCGCCTCAAACGCCGGAACCACTGAATCGCAGTGAGCTTGGGGCGATCGTCCCAAACTCTCGGCCGTGCGCTGAATTTTCTGCCCGTGTTCGTCCGTCCCCGTAACCAGCAAAACAGATTTGCCCCGCAACCGCTCAAATCGGGCTAGGGCATCCGCAGCCATAGTCGTGTAAGCGCTGCCAACGTGAGGTAAATCGTTTACATAATACAGAGGCGTTGTTATCGCAAAGGTATTCTTAGTTTTATCGGTCGATTTCATTGAATGCTAAAAGAAAATTCCCTACATTTCGTTTCGATCTTAACTCAGCGGTTACATCTTTTATGAAGTTGCAATCAAGCTAAATTCGCTGCAAGTTATTTGCAGTTATCTAACCCGGGCTATTTCCAAAAGAAATATAGCTTTAATCTCAACATTAATCTTTTTTAGTTCTTTTTGACAAACTCTCTAAAATGTCTTAATATTTTGACATTCTGCTGCCTTGGGAAGCGACGATCGCGGGGTTCGGGCCGCCTCAATTTATTTGTCGCAGCAGCTATCCCTAGAGCGGGCGATCGCCCACCCCGTTTGCAACACAACTCATCGGTTGGGCTGCTAAACCTGCCATTCGACTAACACTCCGCGACCACTTTCTGTAAATGCGCGATCGCTCGCCATCGCAATCTTTTTCTTCCAAGCGCTGGAAAGTCGCTCCCCCGTAACTCCTGCCACTTTCCGAGCCGCTCATGGACGCAGAAACCGGGTTGTTTAGGAAACTCTCTGGTCAAGCGCGAAGCTTTAGTTTCTTACCCCAAAACATAGTATAAAACCCACATTTCGCACCCTCAACTGTCACTATCGGTTTTTACTTATTTTTATCCCGCAATAAAACTATAAATTCTACTATTATACCGTAGATTAACGGATAAATAACTCTTTAAAAGCATAATTTATTACTTTAAAGATATAGTTTTCTGCGTAATTATACTGTGTAACACCCCTGGGTGCGGAATGTGGGATAAAAGCCTAGGTTTTTTGTCACAAAACCCGGTTGATAAAGGTTGCGAGTACGTCCACAGACAATAAAACCCCAAGCCAGTTAAGCTTGGGGCTCTCACATTAGGGTGCATCTAACAAGGGATGATCCGATCGCCCTCGATCGCTATCAGGAAAACTCACTCGATTTCCGCCAATAGCTTCTGACAAATAATCGGCTGCAGCTTCCACAACCGCGATCGCATTTTCATAAACCATCCGCGTCGGCCCCAAAACCCCAACACTACCCACCGGCACTGATCCCCGGCGGTAAGTCGAAGAAATCAGAGTACAGCCACGAATTGGTTCTAAAGAATTTTCCGAACCAATACGCACCGTTACCCGCTTCCCGGGGATGTCCAACTCAGGCGATTCAAAAATCAAAGGCCAAAGCAGTTCTTGCTCTTGTTCGAGCAGTTGCACCAGGGTTTGAACTTGCTGCAACTGCGAAAACTCAGGCAAGCGCAGCGCTTCTGCTAAACCGCCGATCAGAATCCGCGTGTAGGTTGGATTGCTTTGGCGGCTGCTCAAAGCAGTCAGCATGGTTTCCATCCACTCAGCGTACAGTTCAAAGTCCCGGTCTAACTCGCTCCAGTCTACAGTCGAGAGTTCCGAGAGCGATCGTCCCCGCAACTTGCTGTTCAAAAAATTCGACAAAATCTGCAATTGGCGATCGACGATTTCGACATCAGGCGTGTTACCTTCTGCGTCTCTCGGCAACTGCACCAAAACCGACTGAGTTTCGTAAGCATCCGTCACCACGATCAGCATCACCTTTCCCGGCTCTAGCTGCACCAGTTGCAAGTGGCGCAAGCAAGCCATATTGGTTTGCGGTATGGTGATCATGGCTATGTAACCGCTGATAGTTGCCAGGATTTGAGCCGCGCCGCGGAGTGCCGCGTCCATGCGGCCGTCAGACCAATTGAGCTGGTCTAGTACCTGTTCGACCTTGCGGGCCAGCGTATCAGACGGCTGGATCAACTGGTCTACATAAATTCGGTAGCCCGAGTCAGAGGGGACTCGTCCTGCCGAAGTGTGGGGCTGATAAAGCAGTCCAGCTTTTTCAAGAGTCCCCATCGCATTGCGAATGGTAGCTGGGCTGACGCTGAGGTTGAATTCGTCAGCCAAAGCTTTTGAGCCAACGGGTTCCGCTGTAGCTATGTAGTGGCGAACCGTTGCCCAAAGGATGTGTTGTTGCCGATCGGTGAGGTTAACGCGCACAGATATTTAAGCAGAATTAGAATTTAGAGTTGAAAGCCACTATTTAATCGAAACGTCTGTCCGAAGAGGGCGAGCGGGCAGACTTATCTATTTAAGATAACAGATTTAGGCGAAGGCAGAAGGAACAGGGAACAAGCAAGAGGTAAGAATGAACAAGGAACAGGGAAGAATGTTTTAACTTTTAACTTGTATAGCAACCGCCCGGACGTTTAGGACGTTCTTAATTGCACTTTCCCCATCTGGCCAATTACTTCCCTCTCTCCTAGAGAACAACTAAAGCCTTCTTCCTTCTTCCTTCTTCCTTCTGCTATAAATTTCAATTTGGGAGCTTCGTTTCCCCGAACCGGATCTCGGCCCAATGCCCGATTCCTCGGCTTTGTTTTGCCCAATTCCCTTTAAGTGTGTTCTTTGAGAATATTTTGCAGATAACTAGCCACTGCATCCGGCTGTTCCACCATTGCCAAATGGCCACAATCGGGAAGCTGAAGGACATTCTCGCCGCAACCTTGGAACATCCAGTGAAAGCTAGCCAAATGCAGCACGTATTTTGGTTCCATAATTTTGTCTTTAGTACCGGCAATAAAATAAACAGGCTGCTTGAGTTGGGAGACAATTTGTGGCAACAGGTGAATTTCCGGTTCTGTGGTGGAGTCCAACAAAGCCCCCAAAGCTGCCTCTGGATGAGCTCCCACGAAATCTATTAAGCGCTGCCGTCCCCAGGATCTGCCGATCGGGCGGGCTACAGAATCGCGGGCAAACAGGTAATCTGCTAACGGCAAGTGAGGCAGCCAGCCGGGACGCATTGTTACTAGCTGCTTGCCGACCGCTCGAAACCGCTCGAATTCTTCCTTAAGATAGATGCCGCCTCCTGCATTGATGCAGACCACGCCTTTAACGCGATCGGACAATTTGCTGGCTCCCCATAGAGCGATCGTACCGCCCAGAGAGTGTCCCACCAGCCAAGCAGAAGATATATCGAGTTTTTCGAGTAAAAGTTCCAAATCGCGAGCGTAAGCTGCGGGAGTGTAGCAGGAATTTAGCGGTTCGGAACATTGGCGATCGTCGCCGGAGTCCGATTGAGAATCGCCAAACCCCCGCAAATCATAGGTCAGGCACTGATAGTTTGATGCCAAGCGATCGGTCAAAGGTTGCCAGTAGTGGCGGCTTAACAGCCAGCCGTGGACAAATACCAGAACCGGGGAAGTTGCAGTCGGAGCCGTCAACTCGTAAGTGTGCCGAGCCCCTAGGATGTCGATTGTTGCCATACTTTTATCCTACCCGCTCCATAAGACCTATGTAAACCTATGTATAGTCTTTCTCAGAAAGAGAGAGTACGCCGAAACCCTGTGTTCTCAACCTTTTTCAGTGGAATTGTTTACCTCATCTACCCAAGAAGCGCTATAAGTAAGTCAAAAAGACTCAACTTTATCGATTTACCGCTTACTTCCTGCTGCAACGCGCGGTCTTAAGTTGACGCTACAAGATTTTTGTCCAATTCACTGGCAATCTTGGCCTAGCTTGCCCTTTTATCCGATCGCCCTGGAATAAATATTCCTTCAAACCAGCGTTCTAGGTTTTTTGCAGTATTCAAATTTGTGTCTGCTGTACGATCGCAAGGGCGACATACATCAGCGCGATTTTTTAAGGGCATTTTGCGGCAATAATTTTCCCAACTTTAGCCGATTAGAAAGTCGTAAACCATCGGAATATCAGTGTCAATTTAGACAAACAAATATTTTTCTAGGCGAGTTACCCCTTAAATTCGTAGCTCCCATATTAAACTATTGAACTATCACCAGAATTGTGAAATTCACAAATGTTTCAATCTATTATTAGTTACTTGTATATTGTTAGTTTGCCATGATTTTGGGCTAGTAATACGTAATTTTATGAGCGCATCTTTGCGGATATTTGCGACTTTTGCGTGTATTTGTGCGAGCTTATTTACTGCATTTATACGGTTATAACATCGGGCTTTACGACTCACCACGCGCTGTTTGCGCTTCAAGTTAAAATACGCCATCCAACTTAAAAAGCTTGACAACATCGTTTCGGCGTGTCTCATGTTTATGAGAACCGCTATCTACACTCGTTTGTACGAACAATTTTGCCGAGCTTTTTATCCTATCTCACTGGACAACTTCTGCAAACTAATGTCTACTTATAGAAATCTAGTTATTTAGGGAGCATCGGCAGCTTGCCCTAAAATCGCTCGCCTAGCAATCTTTGTCGCACCCCCTCAGCGATTTTCTGACCCAGATACTCGGGAATTAAACTTTCATTGGGCCCCAACAAGTAGAGAATTAGGCGAGTTCGCCCCCGCCAAACCAGCAAATTAGCATTTACGACCAACAAATCCTCTTGCCAGATGGCATACATAACTTTGTAAAAAAGTCCAGGTTGATTATCTGCTTCAATCAGCAAAGCTGGCAAGTGGAAAACCGGATCGACGTAGAATTCAGTTGCTACATCTTCCAAACCCGCGTCTAAATTAAATTCCACCGCCAACATCTCTTCAACCTCAAAATGCCCCGCCAAGGCCTCCCGAACCGCTCTACAGACGTTTTCTGCTGTTTTATCTGCCAGTACCTTGCCACCGCGAGATACGACCAATTTGATAAATACCAGCATGGGCGGGTAAATTTGGCCGTAGAGACTCAGACTGTGAATCGTCAGTCCGTAGGCGGCGAGCACTCCAAAAATATCGCTCAATAGAAAAGACTGGTTCCGGTAAGCAAAATGCAGGGCACTTTTGTTACCTTCGGCTCGGATTTCGATGACTGCTTGCCGAGTTTTGTAAAGCTGGTAAGCTAATTTGAGGTTTTGCAACTGGATTTCGCTGCTGACAAATTGCTCATAAAACTGCGGAAACGCTCGGTTAAAGCGCTTGAGAAGTTCTAGTGTAGATGGTTTTAAACCCGAAGCCATAATTGAGGAGAAGGTGCGGGAGATATACTAGGTATTGACTCTCCCATGCCTTATGGCAATGGGATTTTCGATTTGACGATTCGACTTAAATTGTCCCCGTCTTCTCACTAAAAGCAAAAGTCAAATCGGTCGGGGAACCGATCACAAGAATGTCACCGTTGCGCCATTCCAGTGGTATTTCCCACCAAGGGTATAAGTTCCGGCGCGATCGGCGGCACTCAAAAGAAGCAATTCCCAAAATGCCTCTGTCCTGGTTCGGCAACAAATTTTACCTTAAAAGCGGGTTGTCCGGGCACTGGCTAGCAGAACAGTTCTACGAAACTTGACGAGAATCAAGAATCAAAAAAGGGCCGACCCAATGTTGGACGACAAATCCCTGTTTTCGGCGTAAGATGAGTGTACCGTAAACTGTTCCTCAAGAGGCTACCGGCAATTCATCCCACGCCGATCGGAGTGGGTTTATCTGTCGGGTTCTCTTTCTCGTCGTCCAACTTCTACTACCTTAACCGCGCCTGCATGGGTTTTTGGAAAAACTTATTTAGTAGTTCTGAGTCTGCCTCTGTACCCCAAACACCTGAAATTGAGGAAGATGTGGCTGTTGGGTTAGGCGATCCGCTTTCCCCAACGTTTCGCAAACCCGCCAGCGGCAACGCTCGCATCTTTTTCAGTTGCGATCGGGACATTGACCTCTACGAACTCGAAGAACTTTGTAATGCAGTGGGTTGGTCCCGCCGTCCCCTGCGTAAAGTCAAAAAAGCTATTCAGCACAGCTTCCTAGTCGTCTCTATGTGGGAGATGCGGGGCAGCCAGCGACGGCTGGTGGGTTTCGCCAGAGCGACTTCAGACCATGCTTTTAATGCCACGCTTTGGGATGTGGTAGTTCATCCCGACTACCAGGGCAAAGGCATGGGCAAGGCGCTGATGAAATACATCATTAAAAAACTCCGCAGTGAAGATATCAGCAACATTACCTTATTTGCTGACCCTCAGGTGGTGGATTTTTACCGCAATTTGGGCTTTATGTCCGATCCAGAGGGGATTAAAGGTATGTTTTGGTATCCTGATTAGCCCAGAGGTGCAGGTCGGCGTTGATTTGTTGAGGATATACAATACAATATTGACGCTGCCAACACCGAATGCACCTGTGCGCTGTGGTCAGTTAGGCTTTGATGTATCTCGGCACCAGCGCCGTTATGAAGTTGTGCAAGTATTGTCAGTCAATTTGAGATTTGAAACTGCAGCGTGAGACTTCGGCGAGCGCTCAGACCATCGGCGCTCAGTCGAGGGGCCAAGTCCCCGTCAGTCGAGTTGCCCTGAATCGAAGGAACTATTTGAGATTTGAGATTTATTCCACAGATGAATCTGGGAGCTTGAACTAGGGTCTAAAATTGTGAGCAGCTCACGATAGCAGTCAGGGGCTGGTATCGGTTTTTGGGTGGGGTCAAACCGCACAACCTCAAAAAAACTTCGGCTTAGGTGCATCAAGAGCTAAATATTTAAAAAAGCTTGACAAGCAAGCGGTTTTGTGCGTTAATTGTTAGAGGTTAGCTAACTATAAAACCGGGATGTAGCGCAGTTTGGTAGCGCGCCTGCTTTGGGAGCAGGATGTCGCAGGTTCAAATCCTGTCATCCCGATCGCACAATGTTAAAGAATAGATTGAAGCAGAACTGTCTCAGATGTTTACATTTCGTCAAAATGAAAACAAATTGAGGCAGTTTTTGATGATCGTGTTAAGTCGCCAGTCTTTGCGTTAATGTGTTTCAGGATCGCTCCTGATGGAAAAAACATGAAATCATTAGTTCGTTTGGGCGCAATATTGGGAATTGTCGGCAGCACTCTGCTGGGTTCCTTAGCAACAGACAATATGTCGGCGCTAGCAATCCCCGAGGCGCAAATCTTGGAAAAGTTGCAATCTGTGCCGGTATTTACGATTACGGATGCTCAGGGTGCGTTCCTGACGGGTTCTGTCCCCAAACAAGGTCAAGGTCAAAGCGGCAATACTTCGGTAGTGGTAATTTTTATCAGCCAGAAAGATGCTCAAGCTTACGCCGAAAAACTAAAAACGACAGATCCTCAGTTGGGGGCGTTGGCGCGCGTGAGACCCTTGTCCCTGGGAGCAGTTTATCAGATCGCTCAAGCAAATAAAGGCAAGCCGGATGAGGTGCAGTTTGCTTTTGTTCCGACTCCGCAGCAAGTGCAGTCGGCTAAAACTGTACTCCAGCAAGCTGGGCAACAAGTTAACGAGTTAAACGGTGTACCTCTGTTTTTTGCCACTGGGGGCCCGGAAAATGGCTATTTGACGATTCAGCAGGGTCAGAAAGAGGAAATTCCCCTGTTTTTTAACAAGGAGGAATTGCAGGCAATGGTCGATCGTTTTAAGCAGCAGCAGCCCAACGTGACAGCCACAATTAAGATTGAGGTGGTGAACTTGGAGAGGGTTTTGGAAGCTTTGCGTACTGAGAACGACCCGTTATTGACCCAAATGATTTTGATTCCGTCGCGGGAGTCTCTGGAATTTGTGCGATCGCTCCAACCTGCCGGTGCGGGCCAAAATCCACAGGCTCCGGCTCCAGCTCGGCCGGCTCCAGCTCGGCCGGCTCCAGCCTCTCCGGCTCCAGCTCGGCCGGCTCCTGCCTCTCCGGCTCCAGCTCGACCGGCTCGCTAATAGTTAGCCAGCAGTCATCAGTCATTAGTCATCTGTTATCAGTCATTAATTAGTAGGTTGGGTTTCTCGACTCAACCTATTATTTACGAATTAGAAATTAGCAATTAACAATTAGCAATTAGCAATTAGCAATTATTACAAAGTCTTATGTTAGTTTCGGGTTTAGAGGTTTGGCAGTGGATGAATCAAGCTAAAACCGAGGCGATCGCCTCTGACATTCCCCTAGCAGAAATTGACTGGCTGCTGCAAGAGCTGGCTGGTTTGGATAGGTTGGCTCTGCGTTTGGAGTCGTTTAAAGATTTGCCAAAAATTGAATTAAAGTTGTCTTTATCTGAACTTGCTCAATTGTGGCAGCGGCGCTTGCAGGAACGGGTGCCGGTGCAGTATTTAACAGGAGTTGCACATTGGCGGCATTTTTCGCTCAAAGTAACGCCTGCGGTGCTAATTCCGCGTCCTGAAACGGAATTGCTGATCGATTTGGCTGTAGAAGCTGTTAAAAGCCGTTTAGAAGCAGAAAATATCAATCAAAAATCTACCCCCCCCAACCCCCCCTTACTAAGGGGGGGAGAAGATTTAAACTTATCCGAGCTCCGGGGGGGACAATTTGCCAAATCGCATTGGGTGGATTTGGGGACGGGCAGCGGGGCGATCGCGATCGGCTTGGCTTCTGCGTTGACAAATGCTACGGTTTATGCAGTAGATTGCAGTTCGGAAGCTTTGGCAGTTGCCCGACTGAATGCTGAGAATTTGGGTTTTGCATCGCGAATTAATTTTTATCAAGGTTTGTGGTGGGAACCGTTAGCCTTTCTCAAAGGTCAACTCACCGGCATGGTGTCTAACCCGCCTTACATTCCCAGCAGCACGGTACTGACTCTGCAACCGGAAGTTTTGAAGCACGAACCTCATCTGGCGTTAGACGGCGGTTTGGACGGGTTAGAGTGCATCCGGCATTTGGTAGAAACGGCTCCCGATTATTTAGAATCGGGGGGAGTTTGGTTGGTGGAGATGATGGCGGGACAGGCTGAGGCGGTAGCTGATATGCTGCAAAGTCACGGGAGTTACGGTGAAGTTCAGATATTTTCTGATTTAGCAGGAATCGATCGGTTTGCCTTAGCCTACCGTCTTTAGGTTTCAAGAATATGCCGCAATTCTAAAATTTTAAATCTAAAATGGCATGACACAAGTTTCGATCGATGCCCTAGTTCAAGGGGCAATTTCTGGCAATCATATTGTGAGTTTTCCTACAGATACTGTACCCGCTTTGGCTGCGCGGCCCGATCGCTCGGAGTTGATTTTTGCAGCTAAACGTCGCAGTCAAGACAAACCGCTGATTTTGATGGCTGCATCGGCCCACGCCTTGTGGCCCTACGTGCAGGGAAGTCCAGCAGAGTTAAAATTGTGGCAGCAAGTAGCCGAATCCTATTGGCCGGGGGCGTTAACTTTGGTGCTGCCGGCTTCGCCAAAAGTCCCGGCGGCGATGAATCCCATCGACCCAACTACAATCGGAGTACGAGTGCCTAACCTTCCCCTGGCCCTAAAGATTTTAGAGCAGACAGGCCCTTTGGCTACTACCAGTGCTAATTTATCCGGTCAGCCGCCTCTGGAGTCTGTGACAGAAATTGAGGCTCAGTTTCCCGAAGTCTTGACATTAGTTCCTTCTGAATTAACAGCGACAACAGCTTCGAGTTTGCCTTCCACTGTGGCTAAATGGAGTGGCAGCGATTGGGAAATCTTGCGACAAGGCACGATCGAGTTAGAATGCTAAAAGCTAAACTCCAAGGCAAAGCAATATGGCGCCGATCGGCTGGAGCGACTTTATATATTTAGGTATGGGACTGGGGCTGGGTTTGGGAAGCAGTTTGATTTGGCGTCTGCGGCAAAAAAGCTCGCAACAGCCCGAACCTGCGCCCAAAGTGCTACCTCCTCCTCAAGAAATTCACTTAGAGAAGTTTGATGCCCTTTCCGAGCAACTTAAGCAAACTCAATTGGCTTATCAGATGGCATCGGAGATGAGCCAATTTAAGGCGGGTTTTTTGGCTCGAACTTCTCACGAGTTGCGATCGCCCCTGAGCACTATGATTGGTACGCTGCAATTAATTCTCTCGGATTTGTGCGACGATCCTGCTGAGGAACGAGAGTTTGTCGAGCAAGCTCACGTCGCGGCACTCAAGCTGGTGAAATTGATAGATGAAATTATCTCTGTTGCTAAAACTGAACACGGCACTGAAAGGATGGAGATTGAGCCGATTCAGTTAGCTAAGGTTTTTGACGAGGTTGATGATTTAACTTACTTGCAAGCTGCTAATCGCGGCATTCGTTTGGAGATATTGCCGCCAGATCCGGGGATTTATGTATTGGCAGATTTGCCGAGGTTTAGGCAAGTTTTAGTCAATTTGGTAGATACTGCTGTTGCTCAGATGGAGGAGGGGAGTATTTCTGTGTCTGCCCATGCTTCGCCGGAATCTGGATACGTTCACATTTGGGTGGACGATCAGCGTTCAGTGAGTGCTTGGAGCGAGTCTTGGGATTTGCTGAAGCACGATTTGGAGTGTGATGTTACTAAAAGCAGCGATAATTCTCAGGTGTCTTCGGGAATGAGGTTATTGATGAATCAGACTCTTTTAAGTTTGATGAGCGGAAAGTTGGAGGTTCTGGCTGTGCCTTCTGAGTCCGAAGAGTGCAATTTTAACCGGACTCAGTGTTCTATTCCTTTGGCAACTTTGTGATGAAGGAAGTTCGGCCACGAGCAATGTACGGGATGTAACGGAGGTGGGGAAGAGGTTCGAGGGAAGATGAAAGAAGGAAATTATTTATAGGGAGTAAGGTGCGCCCTAACGCACCCTACATATTATAGATTTTGGTGTCAATCTGATGATTATTTAACAATTAGCAGTTAGCAATTCGCCGTTGCTAATTTCTAATTCGAGATTCTCTTCTAGAAGCTGATTTTCAAGTACCATTGTGGTGCTAGCGTTTTGCTGAAAACCGATGCGCTCGTAGAAGCTTTGTTTGTAAGTTGTCATCAGGTAAACTCGCTCTACTCGGCACATCCGAGGGTGACTCAAGACGGTTTGCACTAATTTGCGGCCGAGTCCTGCACCTTGGTAATCCGGGTGAATGGCGACATCCCAGATGGTGGCTCGATAGATGCCGTCTGAGGTGGCTCTGGCAAAGCCGATCGCCCGCGAGCCGTCCCAAACTGTAACAACTGGTTCGCTGTTGGCGATCGCAATTTCCCAATCTTCTATCTTGCGTTCCCTCGCCCAAAAGGCGGCTGCTTTAAATAGTTCTTGGATTTGTGCGATGTCTGCGCGATCGCGACCTATACAAAATTGAATGTGACTCGAATCCCTAGTCGTTGATTTCATGCTCAATCTGCCTTCAATTTCTATCTAAAGTATGTTACTTTTACTGTCTTAGCGGGTATAGTTGATTTTGCTTGGGAACAATCAATGATTTAATTCCCGATTTACAAAACTATTTTTATTGATACATATTCTCTAACTAATTTCGGTGATTATTAATACTTTTTGGGGTAAATTTTGTAAAAAAGTCTTGCACTCAAAATTCCCAACTTACAACTCATACCATAGTGAGATTTTAGATTTTAGATTTTAGATAGGGAAAAACTGATTTTGTAGGGGTTTGGAGTTTGTTTACAGAGAAACCGGGTTTTTTCATAGCAATAGTTAGTTACAGCCCACCGAAACGGTAAAAACCTGGTTTGGAGGCGTCGTCCATCCGTAAGCGAGAGCTTTTAGGGTGCGTAATGGCTGCTCACAAATCATCTATCGAGAGAGGTATTGACTCCACAATAACATCCGAAGATTGTCATGTGGAGTCAATTCTCTAATGCCTAATCTCTAATCGAGTGAATCAGTTTTTCAGCCAGCGGGCGGCGTCTTTGGCGTGATAAGTCAAAATCAAATCTGTACCAGCACGCTTGAATCCTGTCAAAGTTTCCATCACTACTCTTTCTTCATCTATCCAACCGTTGAGGGCGGCGGCTTTCACCATCGCATATTCCCCAGAAACGTTGTAAGCAGCAACTGGCAGGTTAGTTGCTTCCTTCACGCGCCAGATGATGTCCATGTAAGCTAAAGCGGGTTTAACCATGAGCATATCTGCGCCTTCGGCAATGTCGAGAGCAATTTCTTTAAGAGCTTCGCGGCCGTTTCCGGGGTCCATTTGATAGGTGCGCCGATCGCCAAATTGCGGAGCAGACTCTGCTGCATCCCGGAATGGGCCATAATAAGCTGAGGCGTATTTTGCCGCGTAAGACATGATGGGAATATCTTCAAATCCAGCGGAGTCCAGTCCTTGGCGAATTGCTCCGACAAAACCGTCCATCATTCCCGAAGGTGCGATAATATCTGCACCAGCTTTAGCTTGAGCAACTGCGGTTTTCTTCAGCAATTCTAGTGTGGGATCATTCAAGACGCGGCCGCTTAAATCTCCGACTTCCAAATAGCCGCAGTGACCGTGACTGGTATATTCGCACAGACAAGTATCGACGATGACGATTAAATCTGGTACGGCTTTTTTAACTGCTTCCGTCGCTTGTTGGACGATGCCGCAGTCGTGCCAAGCACCTGTCGCGTCTGTGTCTTTATCTGCGGGAATGCCGAATAAAATAATAGCGGGAATGCCGAGGTCGTAGACTTCTTTTGCTTCTTCTACTATTTTGTCTACCGATAGCTGGTAAACTCCCGGCATCGATGTGACTTCTTTAGCAAAAGCTTCCCCCGGTACGGCAAATAGGGGGTAAATTAAATCGCTGGTTGTCAAGATATTTTCGCGTACCATCCGGCGGAGTTGGGGATGGTTGCGGAGGCGGCGGGGGCGGTGAGTGGGAAACATAATGTTTTTTTTACGGTAGATAAAGCCGTGTTTTTGAGGACTCGCGGCGTTGCTTTAAAAGTCTAGAGCTTATTGTTGGCCGATCGCCCTGTACTTAAGTAAAGTTCTGTGAAAGCCTGGATGTCCATTGTGGGTAGTCAGGAATGCCAGTCGTTTCTCGCCTTTGCCGTTCCCAGACTCAGCCCTAATGCTGCTTGTGGGATCGGTTAGTACGGATATCTCGCTGGCTTCACACCTGTAACCAGGCTGCCCAGAAGCGAGAATAAACTGTAAATTATAAATGTATCGAATAGTAACGGTCTTATGTACAAGCAACTAATTTCAAAGATGAAACCCCTTTTGAAACCACTATTCGCGATCGGTCTGGTACTGACGCTAGCCCTCGGTAACGCTGATGGAGCTCTGGCTGCCCGCAGCGGAGGACGCATCGGCGGCGGATCTTTTAGTGCTCCAGCGCGCAGTTACTCATCCCCGAGTCGCACTTACGCGCCGTCGGGAGGAGGTTACTACCCGGGCGGCGGCTTTGGCGGCGGTTTCGGTTTCCCGTTCTTGCTGCCGTTTTTTGGCTTTGGGGGCGGGTTTGGCGGCCTGTTCTCGATTTTGATTTTTATCTCGATCGCTAATTTCCTCGTCCAAAGCTTCCGCCGCGCCGGGGGCGGAACTGACGAACTCGGCAACAGCGCCCCTACTACCACTGTATCTGTCGCCCGCTTGCAAGTCGGTTTGCTAGCAGAGGCCCGCGGTTTGCAAGCCGAACTCGACGCCCTAGCGCGAAAAGCGGATACCGATACCGCTAACGGTCGCGCTCAAGTGCTGCAAGAATCTACTCTGGCGCTGCTGCGGCATCCTGAATATTGGGTTTACGCGGGTGCTGAATCTGTGCAAACTCGCTTGGAAGCAGCCGAAGCTAAGTTTAATCAACTTTCTTTGGCAGAACGCAGTAAATTTACTGAAGAAACGCTCTCGAATTATAACAATCAGCTTCGCCAAGCAGGGAGCAGCAATATCCTGCCAGGTTTGCAGGAAAATGGTGCGCTGGTTGCTTCTGATGTGAATTCAGATCCCGGGGAATTTATTGTGGTAACGGTGATTGTCGGTACTCAAGGTAAATTGCAATTGCCAGCAGTGAAAAACTCCGAAGATTTGCGCCAAGCTTTGCGCCAGATTGGGGGAGTATCGAGCGAGCAGTTGCTGGCGATTGAGGTGCTGTGGACTCCTCAAGCCAACGGGGACACTCTGACTGCTGACGATATGTTGGCCGGCTATCCTGATTTGCGATCGATTTAGTGAGCAAGACTGGGCGCGGAGTATTGTCTACCGCGCCCCATCCCGCAGCAAAGCTGGGCGGGTCAACCCAATTGGTTTTGAGACGCGAATTTTACAGGAGTTTTTTGAAGTCGATCGAGTTAAAGAAGATTGTTTAACAAATGCTAGTATTGAGAGATTATCATTCAGCCTGATTCATCTGCTACGGGCAAAGCCTGCCTGAGATGGGTTTTGCCAAGAAGTTAGGCAGGATAAAAAAAACTGTATTGAGCGAGGACTGCTTCGGAAGAAGTTGCGATCGCGCGCCATCTAAATTTTATATGAAAGAAGAAGCGATCGAGAGCTAAAACTTATGGCCGACAGCAGCAGGAAAAAAGCACTTTTTATTTTGAGCCAGTTAAATAATGACGATATCAACTGGATCGTCCATAAAGGCAAAAAGGAAGTTCTCGATCCGGGCGGGATTTTGATCCATGAAGGGAGACAGATCGATGCGCTATACATTGTTTTGAATGGGAGTTTGAGCGTTTTGATCGAGGCTGAGCGGACTAGAGAACTCGCTAAAATAGCCAGCGGAGAACTGGTGGGAGAAGTCTCTTTCATTGACGCTCGCCCTCCTTTGGCAACGGTGAAGGCGATCGAAGAAACTCACTTGCTGGCAATTCCTAGGCGGCAGTTAGTAATCAAACTTCAAAACGATATGGGCTTCGCTTCCCGGTTTTATTATGGAATTTCACTGTGTCTGGCAGACAGAATGCGCGGTACGATCAGACATATAGAATACGGTCGCAATATTGAATTAGATAAACCAGAATTTGAACGAGAGGATATCAATCCTAACGTCCTGGAAAATTTGGCGCTAGCTGAGGCTAAGTTTAATTGGCTGAGGGAAAATGTTAAAGCTTGAGGAATTTTAAGGCTTTTTTGAGCTGGGTGTGAAAACTTGCCGATTGATACGGTAATTGAGAGAGGTACGATGTAACTTCTCAACTCAAAAAACCGATGTGCAAAACACAACACGGGCGGGTTGTACCGGAAATATCGAGCAATAACTGCCGGAACTATAAAAACCCGCCCCTTGGGTTTGCAGTTGCAATTTCGCGCGCTGAAACGCCACTACCAACCACACAATCTAGATAATGCCCGGGCCTTTACCGCGAGTGTCTGCATCCATTGTCAGTTTTCCTTCCTCGCCTTTTTTATCTTTCACTTCTGCGAGAATTCGAGCGCGTTCTGCGGCTTCAGCTTCCTCTTTTTCTCTCAAATCGCCCGGTTCGTTGATGTACATTTCCGGTTCGATCGCGTAATTGTTAACCAGACCTTCTTTGTCTACTGTATAACCATCTGTAGTGTGAATGCTTTCGTCATCGGTTTGGTCATCAGTCTTTGCAGCTTTCTGCTTTCCTTCGGTGGTTGTGTGCATGAAGTTAGCGCCTTCGCGTTCTTGCCGCGCTGCTGTCTCCGCAGGAGTAATGCCCCTGTCGTAGTGGGGGGCTTCCATATTAGCTTCGATTTCTTCGTCGGCGGGTGTTGCTTTGCTAATTTCTCTCTCGGGCGGTGTTGGTTGGCGATTAGTCATGATTTATTCCTGAGTTATCTTTTCAAAAAGGTCTTTGCGCTATGTTTAAATATTAGGCCCAAGCTAGCTCATTCACAAACTATCTTTGGTTATAGTTTGCGAAAAATTGCTGTGAGGGAAAATACCTTGATGGACTCTTCCTGAAGACTGATAAAATTCTGTTTTTATTTAAAATTTTACTATCTGCGACTATTTGGCATCTATCTAAAGATAGGGAAGTGGCCATTGCCGCTTGAGGATTGGGAATTGTACTAATGACTAATGATAGCAGTTTAGAACCATAATTTTACGGTAGGCCAGTTCTCAAGCTCGATAGTCATCAGTCATTCCCAATTATTCAATTCTTTAATCTAAAGTCGTCTGACTTTACGATTCTTTAAAGAAGCGGATGATTTCGCGGACGTGGTTGAGAAATTGTCCGTCATCGGTGAGTTGGGCGATCGCACTTTCTGCATCTCTTCTGAGTTTAGTGTGTTCTGCCTGATTTGTCGCTTGCAAAGATTGTAGAGATGCGGATACAGTAGTTAATTCTCTTCTGATAGCTTCCCGTTCCCGATTTTGGACAGCCGCCCACGAATTCGGATCGTCTGAATTTAATTGATCGGTCAAATTTCTAACTGTGGATTCTAACCCTGCAAAGCGGCTGCGGAGTTCGACAATATCTTCGCGGGGGTACAAAAATTGGCTGCGGATAGTTGTCAGCCGCTGGGCTAAATACTGATAACCTCGGATAGCTGGACGCAGTACAGTTAACAGCAGTGCAGCACCGGAACTGAAATAGCCAACAGCACTAATTCCGGCGGCGGCTAGGGCGTAAAGTGCGATCGCGCTAAACAGGTGAAGTGCGATCGCCGCAAAGAGCGATCGGCTAACTAATACAGTAACGTATTGGAGTTGTTCCCGATCGACAGCAATGTTTTTTTTAGTCGATTCTGCGGCTTGCGCTAAAACTTCTTTAGCTTCAAAATGGATATTCCAGGGAACTGTAACTATCAGCAACAGCCATTCAAAAATAGCAATGGCAATTACCCAATCAATAAAACTGCCGGCGGAGACGTGCAGCCATTGCAGAATGGCAAAAACTAGCAGCAAAAATATGCCTGTGACGGCACCAAAACCTGCGAAAGAGTAATACATAGCGATGCCTTGGTAGAATGTTGTTTTGATTGTGGGTAGGTGCTTTAGGTCTGGAGTAATAAACTGTGACAGTTAAGTGAGCGTCCTATTAATCCCGGTTCATTAGTTATGAGTAACAATGCAGACCAAGGGTTGCGAGCCACCTATTTTTTCCCACAAATACTTGCTCTACCTCAATCGTGGAAGGTAATTGAGATTTGCGGTAGGTTGTTTAGGTATGGATTCATAAGGTGTGACAGTTAAGAAATCGTCCTATTGAACCCAGTTTATTAGTGATGAGTAATACTCCGGGAGACAAGGGTTTCCAGACGCCTGGTTTGTTCCAAGAACCTACACGGGCTTGAACGCATCCAGAATAGTTAAATGAAACGGTTTGCTGGTTTGAGAGTGGGTAAGTCCTCAATAATTACTCATTGGCGATTAAGTAGAGCCACACAAAAAAACTTGACAATGTAACAAAATGTAAACGAATCACAACCTCTGGGATTGCTTCATTTCACTGGCAATGACATACTTATGTTTTTCGCAGTTCGTCTACTTCGCGATCGGGATGAAGTCTTTTTTTCCCCGACTCATATCATTTGAGATTTATTTCAAATTTGAGATGGGCAATAGCTTATTATGTATGACTTTGCAGATTGTATACAGTTGCATTCATTTTTTGAACTGGTATCACTAACGGCGTTACGCGGTGCTAGAAAAGCAGGAATCTCAAAACGCTCCCCTCTATCCATTTTTGTTTTCCAGAGCTGCTAAATCACCTGTAGCTGAGATAAACTGATTTGGAAGTAGAGCGCGCGTTTGGTAAGTGGTCTCTGTGTAACCGAGACACTGCTACTGCAACCTGTCATCAGCCACAGCAAAATAGGTGTCAAAATTAACTTTACCGTCTGCGATTTTCATTCACTGCGCGTCTACAATCTAAAATCAAAAGTCAGCAGCAAGGACAAACCTATGGCGAACTCAACTCTTGGCTTAGAAAATCAACTATACGATTATCTGTTATCTATTTCCCTGCGGGAACCCGATATTCTCGCTTCACTGCGGGAAGAAACTGCTAAGCATCCTATGGGTATGATGCAGATAGCTCCCGAACAAGGTCAGTTTATGGAGCTGCTGGTGCAGCTTATGGGAGCGACAAAAACCATAGAAATAGGGGTTTTTACTGGTTATAGCTCGCTGTGCGTAGCTTTAGCGCTGCCTCCTAACGGTCAAATTATTGCTTGCGATGTCAGCGAGGAATATACTGGGATCGCGCGGCGCTATTGGGAAGCTGCGGGCGTCGCAAACAAGATTTCTTTGCAGTTGGGCCCAGCAATAAATACTCTCGACAAACTAATAGCCGAGGGACAAGCAGGAACCTTTGATTTTGCCTTCATCGACGCCGATAAAGAAAATTATGAGGCTTATTTTGAGCGATCGCTCCAACTTGTACGCAATGGGGGTTTAATTGTAATTGACAATGTTCTGTGGTCAGGACGAGTTGCTGATCCTCAAGTACAAGACGAAAGCACCACCGCCATTCGTACTTTTAACGACAAATTGCGTAACGATCCCAGAGTTACTCTCAGTGTTGTCCCCATTGCTGACGGACTGACTTTGGCATTGAAACGTCGCTGGGCTACTATGATGGAACCTGAACAGAATAATTAAAGAGTTTTTTGCGGTTTGCGGTTCATTTTTAAATTGCCACAAACTGCTAATTATTCAAGAATATGCAACTCAGTTTTATATATAGACTAAGGTGCGCTGGGCGCACCCTAGAAAGTCAAAAGTATAGAGTAAGGTGCGCTGGGCGCACTCTACAGAATGATGTATTTTGTAGTTAATCAGAGGCGTAACTTCGGGTGTCTAATTTACAGGTAAAATTACAGATTCACGAAACTTTTCAGTGTACCGTTCAAGGCGAAGGTTACTGGACGGGGACTTTAGTTGATTTTATTAGATTGGCAGGTTGCCCTGTGCGGTGTCCTTGGTGCGACACAGGCTACGCGAATGGGGGCAAAGGTTTGCCGTCTGTGCCGCAGTCGATCGCACAATTGCTCGATCAATTGCAGTCTCCGAGAGTTGTCATTACTGGCGGCGAACCTTTCATTCACCGCGATTTGCCGGAGTTAGTTGAAGCTTTGTTAGAAGCTGACAAGCAGGTGAGTATTGAAACTTCCGGTGCTTACTGGCAGGATGTTTCCCCCCTGGCGTGGATTACTCTTTCTCCTAAAGAACACGTCAATCCTACATATCCGGTGCAAGAGCTTTTCTGGACTAGAGCTAATGAAATTAAGTTGGTGATTAGCACGGGCGAAGAAGTTAAATTTTATCACAAGCATTTGAAAAATAATGTGAATCTTCCAGTTTTCTTGCAACCCGAATGGAACTCAAAAAATTTAGCGATTCCCATTATTTTGGAATTGCTGAAACAAAATCCTAGTTACAGGCTATCTTTGCAAATCCACAAATTTATTGGCGTGCAATAATTTGATGATTTAGCTAGATCTATTTGTTAGGTGGGCGGTGCATAATGGGGAGTGCATCGCCTTACAATCTGTGAAAATATGTGCTATAATTAAAGCAGCAATTTATGATAATTTGAACTTAATGGAAACAACTACGGAAACCCCAAGGGGAAAAGTTATCACAACCGTAGTAATTACGAATCGGCTGGATGAAGGGAAAGCCGAAGATAATCTGATTCCAATCGAGCAAGTCAGGTCTGTTACTCTAGAAAATGTTTGGGTGGATACGGGCGCGACAACTTTGTGTTTGCCTAAAGATGTCATCGCCAGACTGGGTTTGAAAATTCTCAAGCAAGTGGTTGTTGAGACTGCAACGGGTATTAGTGAGGCGAGGATTTTTCAAGATGCCAAGATTTCTCTGTGCGGGCGCGAAGGGACTTTTGAGTGTTTGGAATTGCCAAAGGGGAAAACTCCGCTTTTGGGCGTGATTCCGATGGAAGCGCTGGGAATTGAAGTGGATTTGAAAAATCAAAGATTGAAGGTTTTGCCGGACGGGCCGACGGAAACCTATTTGACAATTCTTTGATATTCTTGAGTTTGGATGCCAGCTATTCGATCGGCAGCGCTAAGATGGTTAAGCACTGTTTTGCACTACTCTCATGTCCCAACGCGCCGAAACCTCAAACAGCCAGCCAAGTGCATCCCGCAACGGGCATAATGTGACGAATTCTCACTCTAACAACCAAAATACGATTCGGGTTCGCGGTGCGAGACAGCACAACCTGAAAAATATCGATCTAGAACTGCCGCGCGATCGCCTGATCGTTTTTACTGGCGTCTCGGGTTCTGGTAAGTCTTCCCTAGCTTTCGATACAATTTTTGCCGAGGGACAGCGCCGCTACGTGGAGTCTCTCAGCGCCTACGCGCGCCAGTTTTTGGGACAGTTGGACAAACCCGATGTGGACGCGATCGAGGGCTTGAGTCCGGCTATTTCGATCGACCAAAAGTCAACTTCTCACAACCCGCGATCGACTGTTGGCACTGTTACAGAAATTTACGATTATCTCAGATTGCTTTACGGCAGAGCCGGCGAACCGCACTGTCCGATTTGCGATCGCTGCATTGCGCCGCAGACAATTGATGAAATGTGCGATCGAGTCATGGCACTTCCCGACGGCACTCGCTTTCACCTTCTGGCACCAGTTGTGCGCGGAAAAAAAGGCACTCACCGCAAATTATTGTCGAGTTTAGCTGCGGAAGGATTTATTCGCGTCAAAGTTAACGGAGAAATTTTAGAACTTTCGGAAAATATCGAATTAGATAAAAATCATACGCACAATATCGAGATAGTTGTCGATCGGTTAATTAAAAAACCCGGTTTAGAAGAACGTTTAGTTGATTCTCTGGCAACTTGTTTGCGCCATTCTGAGGGAATTGCGATTATTGAAGAGTTACCGAGTGATGAAAATTCCCAACCACAGCGGCCGATCGTATTTTCCGAAAACTTTGCTTGTCCCGAACACGGCGCAGTAATGGAGGAACTTTCACCCAGGTTATTTTCTTTTAATTCGCCTTACGGCGCGTGTCCGAACTGCCACGGTTTGGGGAGTTTGCGGACTTTTGCGCCGGAGTTGGTAGTTCCCGACGAGAAAGCGCCTCTTTATTGTGCGATCGCGCCTTGGTCAGACAAAGACAATTCCTATTATCTTTCTTTGCTTTGCAGTATTGCTGATACTTGCGGGTTTGATATCGACACTCCTTGGTATCGATTAAAGCCCGAACACCAGCGGGTAATTTTGTACGGCAATGAGTCCAAGCGCAGCGCAGAAGGTAAAAAGCGCGAGGGCAGCACTGATTTGAGGAGAGATTTTAATGGCGTGATTGCCATGTTGCAGCGCCAGTACGACGATACGGGTTCTGATCTGATCAAGCAGAAGTTGGAACAGTATCGGGTCGATCGTTCTTGCGAGGTTTGTCATGGCAAGCGCTTGAAACCCGAGGCGCTTTCGGTGCGGTTGGGACAGTACGGAATTGTGGATTTAACCAGTATTTCGATTCGCGAATGCCGCGAACGAGTAAATAATTTGGGATTGAGCGATCGGCAATTCCAAATATCCGACTTAGCCCTGAGAGAAATCAAAGCAAGACTGCAATTTTTGCTTGATGTCGGGTTAGATTACCTGACTTTAGACCGCGCAGCAATGACGCTTTCTGGCGGAGAAGCCCAGCGAATTCGGCTGGCGACTCAAATCGGTTCGGGTTTGACGGGTGTTCTCTACGTTTTGGACGAACCCAGCATCGGACTGCACCAAAGAGACAATTTTCGCCTGCTGCAAACCTTAACAAAATTGCGCGATTTAGGCAATACTTTGATTGTCGTAGAACACGATGAAGAAACCATGCGGGCGGCCGACCACATTGTCGATATCGGGCCCGGTGCTGGCGTGCACGGCGGCAAAATTATCTCGCAAGGAAGTTTAGAAAATTTGCTAACAGCAGAGGAATCTTTGACGGGTGCTTATTTGTCGGGAAAGCGAGTAATTGAAACCCCTAATGAAAGGAGAAAAGGCAACGGCAAAGCTCTTTCAATCACAAATGCGAGGCGCAACAATTTAAAAAATATTGATGTGGAAATTCCGCTGGGAAAACTCGTCTGCGTGACGGGGGTTTCCGGTTCGGGAAAATCAACTTTAATCAATGAATTGCTGTACCCGTCGCTGCAACACTATATCACCAAAAAAGTGCCTTTACCACCCGATATGGACGCCCTCAAAACTAAAGGGGAACGCTCTCTAGAGGATGTGATTGATAAGGTAATTGTAATCGACCAATCTCCCATCGGTCGTACTCCGCGCTCTAATCCCGCTACTTATACCGGAGTCTTTGACGTGATTCGGGATTTGTTTGCCGAAAGCATTGAAGCGAAGGCAAGGGGTTACAAAGCGGGGCAGTTTTCTTTTAACGTGAAAGGGGGAAGGTGCGAAGCTTGCGGCGGCCAAGGCGTGAACGTGATTTCGATGAATTTTCTGCCGGATGTTTACGTGCAGTGTGAGGTTTGCAAGGGTGCACGGTACAACCGGGAAACGCTGCAAGTTAAGTACAAGAGCAAGTCCATTTCTGATGTTTTGAACATGACCGTAGAGGAATCTTTGGAGATGTTTAAAAATATTCCCAGGGCGGGCGCCAGACTGCAAACTTTGGTTGATGTTGGTTTGGGTTACATTCAGTTGGGACAGCCGGCGCCGACGCTTTCTGGGGGCGAAGCGCAGCGGGTAAAATTGGCAACGGAACTGTCGCGCCGCGCTACTGGGAAGACGCTTTATTTAATCGATGAACCGACGACTGGTTTGTCATTTTATGATGTTCACCATTTGTTAAATGTGCTGCAAAGATTGGTGGATAAGGGTAATTCAATTTTGGTGATCGAACACAATTTAGATGTGATTCGGTGCTGCGATTGGGCGATCGATTTAGGCCCGGAAGGGGGAGATAAGGGCGGCGAAATTATTGTGGCGGGGACGCCGGAGGATGTGGCGGCAAATCAGAGGTCTTATACTGGGAAGTATTTGCAAGCGGTTTTACAGCAGCATCCTTTGGGGGAGGCTGTAGCCGTTAGTTAATTCTCATTACAGCACCTAACCTTCGATGAAGGGAAATGCTGATGGGGAGTAAGAAAGATGTAGGCGATCGTCGAGCTGCGGTATTGTTTGATTATATCCCTTACTGTACCGCAACTGCGATACGATTATAAGTTAGCCCCCTTCGGCTGAGGGTTGGGGCGTACTTTGAAACTGCTGGTATGGCGGTACGATCTTCTTACCTGTATCCTTTATCCACAGAGAGTCGGGCTAGGATGATAGTGCTCGATTCAAGTCGGGTCGCCTAAAAGTATTTCGCCTTTGCTTTGATTTATGCGGCGAACTTGACTATACTGCAATGTCACTGAAAAAGTCTCGATCGCAAGGCCTGTTTACCTTTTAAGATAGAGCGAGGTTCCTGCATTCGAGGATACGGCTTTGGCCTGTGTTTCAACACCCGAGGTTCGGA
>JACJNV010000396.1 GCA_014695175.1 Microcoleus sp. FACHB-DQ6
CCTGACTCGACCGATGCACGTTTTTGGACTTTTGGGACTGAGTTCTATGACGTTGGGAACGATTTTAGGAATTTATTTGACTGTCTTAAAATTGGGTTTTGGCCAAATTATTGGGAACCGTCCTTTGCTGATTTTGGCTGTGGTTTTGCTGTTGACGGGCGTGCAGTTATTTTGTTTTGGTTTGCTGGCGGAAGTGATGATGCGGACTTATCACGAGTCGCAGGGAAAACCGATTTATCGGGTGCGCGAGGTGTTTGGTTCTAAATAAGGGCTTGATACCAATTATACTCGGTGACCAAAAGAGGAACAGTTTTGAGTTTTAAGTTAAATCATTTAAAACTCAAAACTACTTCCTAATCTTCAATTCTCCCATCTAAAATCTCAAATCTAAAATTGATTGACTTTTTGAGCTTGTCGGAGAGATTGAATAGTTGCGATCGCGTGTTCGGCGACTGCATCTATTTCTGCTTCGGTATTGAACCGGCCAATACCAAACCGAATTGAAGCGTAAGCTAATTTGTCCGATCGCCCGATCGCTGCTAAAACATGAGATGGCGATATTTTTGCGGAAGTGCAAGCAGATCCCGAAGAAACTGCCGCCGCCGGTTGCAAACCCAACATCAACGCTTGACCGTCAACCCCGGCTACACTAATATTGAGATTCCCCGGCAATCTCTTAGTAGCGTGACCGTTGAGAAAAACATCGCCCAATTCACTCAATTTTTCCCACAAACGCTGCCGCAAATTAACCACTCGTTCTGTTTCAGACGGCATTTCTGCAATAGCCAATTCTACTGCTTTGGCAAACCCAACTATTTGCGGTGGGTAGAGAGTGCCCGATCGCATTCCCCGTTCGTGGCCTCCTCCGTGCATCTGCGGCGCTAGCTGCACTCTCGGTTTGTTGCGGCGCACGTAGAGAGCACCGATCCCTTTTGGCCCGTAGATTTTGTGGGCTGTCAAGGACATTAGATCGATATTCATCTCCTCTACGTCGAGGGGAATTTTGCCTATCGCCTGTGCCGCATCTGTGTGAAAAATAATGTCATTTCCGCGACAAATTGCAGCAATTTCTGCGATCGGCTGGATGACGCCAATTTCGTTGTTAGCCGTCATCACTGAAACTAAAATTGTCTCGGCCCGAATCGCTTTGATCAAATCGCCTATATCAATCAGCCCGTCGCTTTTCACCGGTAAAACAGTAATGTCAAACCCCAATTTTTGCAAATAGGTACAGGGGTCGAGAATTGCATTGTGTTCGGTTTTTACTGTGATAATGTGCTTTCCTTTACTGAAATAAGCTTCAGCGATGCCTTTAATCGCTAAGTTATTTGCTTCGCTGGCGCCGCTGGTAAAAACAATTTCTTCTGGGGAGGCGTTGATCGCTTCTGCTATGATTTGTCGTGACTGTTTTACCGCTGCTTCTGCTTCCCAGCCGTAGACGTGATTGATACTGGCTGCGTTGCCGAATTGTTCGGTGAAATACGGCAGCATCGCATCAAGTACCCGTGGATCTACGGGGGTTGTGGCGTGGTTGTCGAGGTATATAGGACGTGCGGACATAGTGCAGTTTTGGGTGAAAAAAGTGTTAGGTTTATTGTAGACGAGCCCCTTGTTCTACTACAAAACTTTATAATTAACATATATTTGTAAAGATTTATGCGAGCTGACATTCAGGGATTAGAAATTACTCTCGGTGAGCTCAAGCACCTCACAGGCGCCGGGCCCGATCGCGTATACCGGCCGGCGACAGCGACTAAGTTTGCCCGCGAAGCTTTGAAAACAGTCGGTTTAATTGTTTTGGTTCTCATCAGTTGTTGGCTGCTGGTTGCGATATTTCCTAGAGCTTATTTGTTGTGGTTCGCCCTTCACTTCGCTGCGATAGTTGGTTTAATCTTTGAGGATGCCTGGAAAATTCGGTGCAGCCAGCAAAACCAACATTTAATCAATCTTTTTGATGATGTCGATCGCTATAATGGTATAATCAAAGCGATTGAAATCAATGATCAGATAGAAGATGCCGGCAATGCGGAAGTCAAAATCGGCGATCGCGCAAAAGTTATTCAAGCTTTGCAGCTAATCAGAGACGATTTAGTTCGAGCGTTGAAAACCGAAAGAATTCTTAGGGAAAACAAAAAATTTGTCGCTACTAACTCCGAATTATTTGCCAATAACTTAAAAAATTTGAATGCCCTGCAAATTAGCGATCGAGCCAGCGAACAAGGGCGATTGCTCAACGAAGCTTTGCAGGTAGCTGTCGGAGTTCAAGCAGAAATGAAAAAGTTGCAAGATCGAAACGCTACTAATTTTAAAAATGGCAAAACTTAGTAGCGTGCACGGCTGCGTGTGCCTCTTACCCAGTAGCAATATGCAGCTTACTGAACCGATCTAACTCAAACACATTCTCCAAATTATAAGTTATGAGAATTGTGAAAAAATATCATAACTATTGTAAATTTTTTCCTGTTACGTAACAGGTAAGGATATCTTGGAAAGGTGACGTTAACAACCAGGTCAGTATGTCTTCTGCCAAACCCAAGATTATAGTTCTCGACGACGATCCGACTGGTTCTCAAACCGTGCACAGTTGCTTGCTGCTGACACGGTGGGATGAAGACACCCTGCGTTTGGGGCTGCGGGACAAGTGCCCGATTTTCTTCATACTGACAAATACTCGATCGCTAACTCCCGAAAAAGCAGCCTCCGTCACCCGCGAAGTGTGCCAAAATCTAAAAAGGGCGATCGCCAGCGAAAAAATCGAAGACTTCCTAATAGTTAGCCGTTCCGATTCTACCCTGCGCGGCCACTATCCCATCGAAACCGACGCGATCGCCGAAGAACTTGGCCCCTTCGACGCTCATTTTCTGATTCCCGCCTTTTTTGAAGGAGGCAGAATGACTCGCCACAGCGTGCACTACCTAATAGTTAACAGCGTCCCGACACCAGTACATCAAACCGAATTTGCCAAAGATTCAGTCTTCGGCTACAGTCACAGTTACCTCCCAGACTATGTAGAAGAAAAAACCAAAGGTCGCATCCCCGCTGATGCAGTCGATCGCATTTTACTCGGAGACATTCGCTACGGAAGTTTAGATCGACTGATGGATATGACAGACAACCAATGTGCAGTTGTTGACGGCCAAAGCCAAGGCGATTTAGACACATTTGCCAAACACATTCTCCATGCAGTCAGTCAAGGCAAAAAGTTTTTATTCCGCAGTGCAGCAAGTATTTTAACATCCTTAGCTGACCTCGGCCCGCAGCCAGTAGCAGCCGAGGAAATGGCAAAATACGTGAGGGAGGGCAAACCCGGTGCAGTAATAGTTGGTTCCCACGTTAAGAAAACTACTGAACAATTGGAGCGCTTGTTAAAAGAGCCCAATATAGTTAGCATTGAAATAGATGTATCTCACTTGGTAGAAGATTCACCCGAGTATCGCACTCAAATGCTCGATGAAATTCTCGAAAAAGTCCGCAATTCTCATGCCGATGGCAAAACGCCTGTAATTTATACCAGCCGCAAGGAACTCGAATTTGACAATGCAGAAATTAGGTTAAAATTTGGAGAGGCGGTTTCTGCTTTATTGATGGATATCGTGCGGGGACTGCCTGCAGATATCGGATTTTTGATTAGCAAGGGCGGCATAACTTCTAATGATGTTTTGAGTACAGGTTTGTCGCTGAAAAGTGTCAGGCAAATCGGTCAAATTATTGCCGGTTGTTCGGTCGTGAAAACCGATGCCGATCATCCTCTGTTTCCCAATTTACCAGTGGTTTTGTTCCCGGGAAATGTGGGGGATAGCCATGCTTTGGCTACGGTTTACAAGCGGCTGAGCAAGTAGTATAGCTCGACCAATCGCAGATTAACCCAGATGAATTTAGCTTCTATAGCGATCCTAAATGAATTGTGTAATTGTTGTAGGGGCAAACCCCCCGTGGTTGCCCCGCTCCGTGGGTAGGCACGGGGGCACTACCCCTACATATTTGTACAACTGATTTAGGATGGCTATAGTCCGGGAGGAGAATGTTCATCTGCGGTTGGTCGATTGGTTTCAATGCTCGATCGAACTTTATGGCAATGGCCACTGCACGATCACTTCAAAAAAAATCTCTAGTCTACTTTTTCCTTGCTAAATCCACCCAAATATGATAGACTAGAGAGTCTGTCTGTAAGTCAAGGTGTAACTCTAGGCGATCGGCAAAGTTGAAAATCGCCTCATCGTTAGGCAGTATCAAAAAAATTAGATTTCTCAAAAATAGTACCTCAGAACTCTACATATAGGGCCAACAGCACCAGAGCTACTGCTATCAGTAGCGTTTCCAGCTTGTATGAGCCTAAATTTTAAAATTAAGTAGAAATTTCCACATAGTAATTTTCAGCTCAAAGGATTAGCATATAAGGGTGACAGAACATTATCATCCCCTAAACTCATTAAAAGATGGCCATTGGTTCAAGCTGATCTGTGGGGCGAGCTTTCAACACCTGCCTGCTGTACGGAATCTCACCTTGGCTTACACCTTAGCAGGCGCTGACTGTATCGATGTCGCGGCCGATCCCGCCGCCGTCGCCGCAGCGAAAGAAGCCCTACAAGTGGCCAGCGAATTACAGGCAAGAACTCAAAACCGCAGGTTTGGCGGCAAAGGGTTGCCGTTGCTGATGGTGAGTTTAAATGATGGGGAAGACCCGCATTTTCGCAAAGCCGAATTCAACCCAGCCGATTGTCCGGCGGACTGCTGGCGGCCTTGCGAAAAAATATGTCCAGCCGAAGCAATAGTTTTTCAGAGTGCTGGCAGTGGTTTTTCCGGGGTGATAGACCAGCAATGCTATGGCTGCGGTCGCTGTCTGCCGATTTGTCCGAGCCAACTGATTTACACTCGTTCTTACGTGTCTGCTCCCGCCGCGATCGCACCTTTAATTTTGCAATCCGGTGCCGACGCCCTAGAAATCCACACGCAAGTAGGCAGAGAGGCAGATTTTGGGCGACTTTGGTCGAGCATAGCTCCCTGGATCGGTCAACTCAAGGTAATAGCAATTAGTTGCCCCGATGGAGACGGTTTGATTGATTATTTGCGGACACTCTATCAAATAATTTCCCCCCTTCCTTGTCCCCTAATTTGGCAAACCGACGGTAGGCCAATGAGCGGAGATATCGGAACAGGAACTACCAGAGCCGCGGTCAAACTCGGTCAAAAAGTTTTGGCGGCCCAGTTGCCGGGATACGTGCAACTGGCAGGCGGCACTAATGCTCACACTGTCAGCAAGCTGAGAGCCGACGGACTGATGAAGGATGGCGGGAAAAATTTGTCAGTTCCCCCTGTCCCATACATTGCAGGTGTAGCTTACGGCAGCTATGCCAGGGTTTTGCTATCGCCAATTTTAGAACAATTAGAAACAATGCAGACCGATCGAGCCTGTGCCGTTCCGGTGGCAGTGGCGCGGCCAGGAGCCGGAGTTCAAACATCTCGGCTACCTCAGCTCGAAGCTGTCCCAGAACTTCTCTCGGAGGCTGTGAGTTTAGCTTGTTCTCTAGTTTCCCAGCTCAAAGAATTTTAGTCAGTAGTCATTAGTCAGTAGTCAGTAGTCAGTAGTCATTAGTCATTAGTTAGTAGTCAGTAGTCATTAGTTAGTGGTTAGTAGTTAATTCCAACAACAAATAACAACGGACAACTGGCAACGGACAACTGGCAACTGGCAACTGGCAATTGACAACTGGCAACTGACAACTGACAACTGACTAAAAAGTTGAAAAAGTCACCGAACACATCGAGGCGAATGCAGATTACAGACGACCTCAACAGATTATTAGACATCGTGCCAGATGAGATCCGGCAGCCCTTAGAGCAGCACCCGCAGCGCAACAATCTCATTGAGATTGTCATGGATTTGGGCCGCCGACCAGAAGCTCGTTTTCCATCCTTGGCCGAACCTCTTTCCCAAATGCCGGTTTCCAAGGCACACCTCAACTATTGCATCGAGCGAGTCGGCCACTTCGGCGGCGACAACCGAGCCGGTATCGAGCAAACCCTGCACCGAATTAGCGCCCTTCGCAACCGCAGCGGCGAGATTATCGGCTTGACTTTGAGGGTGGGCCGCGCTGTGTTCGGGACGATCGGCATTATCCGCGATTTGGTGGAAACCGGTCAGTCAATTTTGATGCTCGGCCGCCCCGGAGTCGGCAAAACCACGGCCCTGCGCGAAATTGCCCGCGTCCTCGCCGATGACTTGGAAAAACGGGTGGTAATCATCGACACCTCCAACGAAATTGCCGGAGATGGAGATATTCCCCACCCAGCGATCGGCAGAGCTCGCAGAATGCAAGTTTCCCGTCCCGAACTGCAGCACCAAGTCATGATCGAAGCAGTGGAAAACCATATGCCGGAAGTGATCGTGATTGACGAAATCGGCACGGAACTCGAAGCTTTGGCGGCTCGGACGATCGCCGAAAGGGGCGTACAGTTGGTCGGTACCGCCCACGGGAACCGGCTCGAAAACTTGATGAAAAACCCGACTCTGGCCGATTTAATTGGGGGCATCCAAGCGGTGACGCTGGGAGATGACGAAGCAAGGCGGCGCGGTTCTCAAAAGACGGTTTTGGAGCGCAAATCACCGCCAACTTTTGAAATAGCCGTCGAAATGCTGGAACGCCAGCGCTGGGTGATCCACGAGCGAGTTGCAGATGCGATCGACACTCTGCTGCGGGGACGCGAACCGCACGAGCAAATCAGAAGTGTCACCGAGAGTGGAGAAGTAATTATCGAGCGCGAGTCGGCCGCTCCCCCCGCCCGGTTTCCGGGGATGTCAGCTTCCAGCGGCCCGGCTGCTGTATCGGCAATCCGACCCGTCACACCGATCTCTGGGTGGCGGAGTGCTGGCAAAATGGTGCCGATGCCCGCTCCCAGCGAGAACTTCGCTGCTAAGAGCGCGCCGGTTGCTGAGACTCGGTATTTCGAGCAACTGCTCGAAGAATCCCTGTCCGTCGAGCCGGTACCCAAGGCCGGACGCTATTCCCATAATGTCGGCCCTAACGGCGAAGATTTGCCCCTCCACGTTTATCCTTACGGCATACCTCGCCACCAGCTCGAACAGGTGATTTCGACGCTGAACCTGCCGGTACTGCTGACGAAGGATATTGAGAGTGCTGACGTGGTTGTGGCTTTGCGATCGAACGTTCGGAACCAGTCGAAATTGAGGCACTTGGCCAAAACTCGCCAAGTTCCCGTGCACACAATTAAGGCCGCCACTATTCCCCACGTAGCCAGAGCTTTGCGGCGCCTGTTGGACATGGATGACCCGGGCACCCCGGAAGTGGCAGACCTCGCCTTATTCGCCCGCAGCGGTTCTTCTGACGAGCTCGAAGCTTTGGAAGAAACGCGCTTAGCAGTCGAGCAAATTGTCATTCCGAAGGGACAGCCGGTGGAACTCCTGCCCCGTTCTCCCAACGTCCGCAAAATGCAGCACGAACTTGTGGAACACTATCACCTGAAATCCCACAGTTTTGGGGAAGAACCCAATCGCCGCTTGCGGATATATCCAGCTTAAAGTTGGAGAGTAGTGCCTTTGAAGGCAGAAGGTAGAAGGCAGAAGGTAGAATTTTTTCCTGGCTTGTGTCTTTTACCTTTTGCCTTTTTCCTTTAAGTAGCTGGCAACTTTCTGATATGATGTTTTGTGACACTGTTCTTGTTAATGCGATCGGCTAAATTCCCGATTTCTAATTCCAAATTCCCCAATTTCTAATTACCACTTCTTCGACTACACAAGCTTACAAGTTAGCCAATTCTCAATAGTTCAGCTACGCACTTCCCTTCGGCTCCCTTCGGCTTTGGGAACTGACGAGCCGCGGGCGATAGGTTATCCTCAACACAAACTCAGCACAAGCTCAGTAAAAGTTGCCACTTCCCAAATTATTAAATGAATCTACCTGAGTTGACATGAATGATTCTATAATTCAGCTATTTATTAACTTAATTACTACTGAGATTGGTGTGCGAATTAGGTTCCAAGAGCGAGAGAGTTTGTCTCATAAAATTATGACTAGAATGAGAAAAAAAAACATCGCAGAACCAGAAAAATATTATAAACTTTTAACCGCCAAAAGTTTTGAAACTAAAAATGAATGGGCAGAATTAATATTGCTATTAACAACAAGTGAAAGTTATTTTATGCGAGATAAAGGACAGTTTGATCTGTTGAAAAAAGTAATTTTACCTGAATTGATAGAGCAGAAAAGAGACTTGCACAAGACCTTGGGAATGCAGCCGACACTGCGAATCTGGAGTGCGGGCTGCTCCACCGGTGAAGAACCTTATTCTTTAGCTATTGTTTTAAAACAGTTGATTCCCGATTGGGAACAATGGAAAATATTAATTTTAGGTACAGATATCAATGAAAAAGTAATTAATAAAGCGCCCCAGGGAGTTTACAGTCATTGGTCGTTTCGCCTGGTTGAACCGCAGATACAAAAACAGTATTTTCATCAGAGGCAAGATGATTGGCAAATTAATCAAGAATTGCGCCACAGTGTAACCTTTAGCTGTGTAAATTTAATCACAGATGAGTTTCCTAATATTTACCAAAATATTTATAACATAGACTTAATTTTGTGTAGAAACGTTTTTGTGTATTTTGAACATAAGTATATTTCAATGGTACTGAAAAAATTTTCCAATACCCTGAGACCTGGAGGATATTTAATGACCGGTCACGCTGAAGTTTACGGTCAAATTATGAACGAGTTTCAACCCAAGATTTTTCCGGAGTCGGTGGTTTATCAGCGTCGGGATGCAGTACCGGAGGAAGGCTGCCAAATAGAGTCTAGGGTTGCGACGGTAGGGCAAGCCAACTCGGCATTTCGGGAATTCCCGAAACCAGATACTGTGGGGGATGATAGTGGTGAGTTGCTAACAGGAAAAACGAGGCTACCTAGTGTTACTAACAACAATTTTCCAGAGATGCCACCCGTATTAACAATAAGTAATCCGCTGGGGAAGATGCTCCGCTCTCGCTATCTGGAGGACGGCTTGGGGAGCAAAGCCGTGTCAGTTACACAAAAAATAATAGCAGAAAATACTCAAAATAAAACGCCTCAAATGCTAATTTTAGAGGCTAAACAATTATTTAAAAATCAAGCTTATGCTGAGGCAATCAACAAGGCACAAGAGTCAATAGACTTGCAGGGGCATAATTTTGATGCTTATTTTTTAATCGCTCAAGTTCAGGCAAATGCCGGCAATTATTCTCAGGCAATAGAATACTGTAATCGAGCTAGAAAAGTAGATCCGGCTTCAGTATTTACTGATTTTTTACAAGCTCAAATTGCTGAAGAACAGGGGCAACTGGAAACAGCAAAAATTTTATTAAAAAGAACTATTTATATGTGTCCATCTTTTGTTTCAGCTTATATAGAACTAGGGAATATATACAACAAAGAAGGTCAAGTAAAAAGAGCGATTAAAATGTACAATTCATCTTGTGAAATACTGAAAGCACTACCGCAACACACTCCCATAGATTCACAGGGTAAAATGACAGCTAATCAAGTGCTGGTGGATGTTCAAAAAAAATTGTTAAGATTATACAGTAAAGAAACTGTACACTAAAATATGGACACTAAACCGTATCTTATCTTTGAACAGAACGGTTTTCTCTGCGGTATAGAAGCCTGTTATGTTCGGGAAATTTTCTTTCTGCCGGAGTTGACAGCAATTGCAGAAGCACCTCAAGATATTGTTGGGGCGATCGACCTTCGGGGCGAAATTCTGCCCGTGATGGATCTGAATCTGCGTTTTGGATACGCTTGGCAGGAGTATGCTGTGACAGATAGTACGATCGTCATCGAGTGGCAAGAATCGAAAGTCGGTATAATTGTCAATCAAGTTCGCGAAGTTAAGGAACTCTCAGAAGATGCCATCACCTCGCAGTTATCTTACGGGCGAGACAATTCAGAAACCTCTCATCATTTTGTAGCTGGATTTGCCCGCTGCGAAGCCGATATTATCATGCTGCTGAATCTCGATCGCTTAATTCGATATTCTCCCGAAAAGTCAGAGAAAAGCTGGCCTGTTTCTCCAAGCAATGCAGGTAATGAAGAAACAGCAGGTGAGTCAGATACGGAAAGTTTACAGTGGCAAATAAATGCAAAATTGTTAGGCAAAAATCCTCAATTTTTGAGCAATCGTCACGTTTTTCGCCCGCAGGCTACCCCGGAAGAAAAAGCAATTTTTCACTCGCGGACTAATAATTTGAGGCTGCGAGACGAGAGGGAAAATGATGCTGCAATTAATATGTCCCTGGCGGTGTTTGTTTTGAATGGTGAATACTTTGGTATTCCTTTGGATGTAGTACGCGAATTTACTGATATTAACCAAGTAACTCCGGTTCCTTGCACTCCCGATCGCATAGTGGGAAATATGAATTTACGGGGAGAAATTTTGACGCTAATTGATATTCGCAGTGTTTTAAATATGTCTTTAAATATGTTGGAGACGGCAAATTATCTGTCTAAGGCGATCGTTGTTGAAGTGGCCGATTTGGTCGCTGGTATAGTTGTTGACGAAATATTAGATATTATATACTTAAATGTGTCGGAAATGGCGGCTGTTCCGGCAGCACTGCATTCTGCTAACCGCGAATATCTACGGGGGACAGCTATTTACGGAGAAAAAATGATGGCTATTCTGAACTTGCAAAAACTGCTCACAAAAGGAGGAGTAGTTGTGGATGAAGAGGTTTGAATCAAGAACAAGACTTACGCAAAGCATATGTGTCATGAGTCAAGTGAAGCATCTGGCTTGATACTTCATTTCCTTCGCAATCCCGATCCAACGCAGAGCTCGGGACTGGTAACGAGCGGGACTCAGTTTGAGAGGATTATCTTGAAATGCGTCCAAAACTAAAGAAGTTAGTTATAGCGAATCTGCTTTTCAAGCGCTATTTGACAAAGGAACCTAATTCGTGTATGCACTTGCTTAAATCAAGGAGAAAAATATGTTTGCTAAAATAAACCGCTTAAACATTAGAAACAAGATGCTGTTCGGATATCTAGCACCAGCCGCTATATACTTAGGGTTTCCCGTATTAGTTATTGCTACTACAAATCAGGTGTTTAAAAATTTAGAAGAAACGGAAAGGGTACAGTATGTAGTCGAGGAAATAAGTAATATATCGCTAGGTGCGGAGCAAATGGTACGGGGGCTGCGCGGCTATTTAATTAATAATAAAAATCAGCAGTTTTTAAAGGATTTTCAAGCAGGTGCAGAGTTGGCTCGCCAGTCAGCGAATAATATAGAGCATACCGTTAAAGATCCAGAACAGAGAACCCGTTTGCAAAGGATGCGAGAGCTACTCAATCAATATTATGATGCTTGTAATGAAGACATTGTTCGCTTATTGCAGCAAAATCAGACAGCGAAAGCTACCGCTGTATTTAATACAGGGAAGTACACAAATTTTCTGAATGATTTTTTAAAAGTGAACGGGGAATTTCGGCACACAGAATTAAGTATCTTTAAGCAAAAAACGAAAATGACGAAGGAAGCTTTAAGCTTGTTGGTATCGACGCTGCTGGTTGGTTCGGTGCTGCTAGTGCTGTTTGGTGCGGGTATAGCTTGGCTGATTTCTTCAGGAATTGCCCAAACTATCGATCGGGCAATTAGCTCGATCGCCTCTTCTTCCACTGAGATTGCAGCCACCGTGGAACAACAGGAACGTATGGCAAGTCAGCAAGCAGCTTCAGTAAATCAAACTACTACTACAATGGACGAATTGGGAGCCTCTTCCAGGGCGACATCACAGCAGATCGAAACAGCCGTGGCTCAAGCAATGCAAGCCTTGAATTTAGCTGGAGGTGGCACAAAAGCTGTAGAACAAACTTTAGAAGCAATGGCAACTTTGAAAACTAAAGTTCAGGATATCCAAGGACAAATTATAGAGTTGAGCGAACAAACAGATCACATTGGTAATATCTCAACTGTAGTTAGCGATTTGGCGAACCAGACTAATATGTTAGCACTCAATGCTGCTGTTGAAGCAGTCCGGGCCGGGGAACACGGCAAGGGGTTTGGTGTGGTAGCGTCAGAAATTCGCAAACTTGCAGATCGCAGTAAAAAATCAGGATCACAAATTAATCTATTAGTTGCGGATATTCAAAGGGCAATTAACTCAACGGTAATGGCGACAGACGAAGGGACTAAAACTGTGGAATCGGGCGTGAATATTGCCTCAGAAACTGCAGCAGCATTTGCAGGAGTTGCCAATGCCATTAACAATGTGGTTTTGAGTTCTCAGCAAATTTCGCTCAATGCCCAACAGCAATCGATCGCGATCGAACAGGTAGTGCAAGCTATGAACTCCCTCAATCAAGCCGCAGCCCAAACCGCTAGCGGTATCAGTCAAACTAAAGTCGGCACTCAAAAATTGAATGAAGCTGCTTTAGATTTGAAAGCAGTTGTTTAGAATACTTATCAGTTATCATTTATTAAATCTTAATTATGAAAATAAAAGTGAGAATTTTGTCTTTAAGAATAAAAGCTATTGTTTTTGCGCTCTGCCTCAGTACAATCCCACTTATATTGACAGGAGCGATGACTTATTTATTTGCCAGCGAGTACCTCACTAAGTACGTAATTAAGTACCAAGAATCACGGGCTATCTCTACAGGAAATGAAGTGAGCCACTTTAATTTTGAACGCTACCTAGACATTAAGGAACTAGCTAATTTAGCTATACTGAACGACCCCCGAGTCAGCAAAACAACATCAATCGGTAAAAAACAAGCTCTGTTAGATAAATATGTAAAAGAAGGGGAAGGCTACGACAGTATTGCAGTCGCAGACCTCCAGGGGAATACTATTTTGCAATCGAGCGGAGAACCAATTACAGAGCTCGGCAAGCGCGAGTATTTTCAGGAAGTAATTAAAACTAATCGTCCTACGCTTGTGCAGCCAAGAAAGTCATTTATAAATGGCAAATACGCTTTTTTTGCTGCGGCGCCAATTGTCGATATCAATACAGGAAAAACTATCGCTGTCATCAGAACTCGCACCCCTATAACTTATTTAGAGCAGGGTTTTCAGGAAAACCCAGATAAATTAACCAGAGACTCGGAGGAATTAAAACAAGAGGAATACCATTTGATAGATGGCAATGGCAACTTTTTCTCAGCAACAGAAATTCAGCAGGTGAGTAGAGATGCACGGTCAGACTTTACTATTTTTGCCAAAATGCAAGCCAACAGAAAGATTCACAGTGTTATAGATATCGATCGCATTGATGGAGCTAAGCAACTCATTACTTACGCTCCTATTGAAACATTAAAAGATATGCCAGAATTGGGTGGGAGCGTGATTATTGCTAACGATACAAAAAATCTATTTTCTCCGCAAAAAGAGTTGCTGTCGGCTCTGATTGCAGGAGTTGGAATGACGGCTGCTATTGTTAGCGCGACCGCAATTTTTTTTGCTAGTCGAACTACTCGCTCGATCAATGAAATTGTGCGGGCGATCGCCTCTTCTTCCTCGCAAATTGCTGTCACCCTCGAACAGCAAGAACGCATGGTCACCCAACAACTATATGCTGCATATCGAACTGCTACTAAAATGGACGAATTGGGCGAATCAAGCAAAGCTTGTGCCGAGCAAGCCGAAGCGGCCGCTTTCGGGGCCGGACAGGCTCTTAAACTCACAGCAGGAGGCAGTCAAGCAGTAGACAATACCTTGAAAGAAATGGCAACTTTGACAGAAAATGTAGGAGCAATTCAAAAGCAAATTTTGCGTTTGAGCGAGCAAACCGATCGCATTGGCAATATCTCCAGTTTAGTCAGCGATTTAGCAAACCAAACAAATATGCTCGCCCTCAACGCTGCTGTCGAAGCAGTTAGAGCCGGTGAAAGCGGCAAAGGATTTGCTGTTGTTGCCAGCGAAATTGGCAAATTAGCCGATCGAAGCAAGGAATCAGCGAGCAAGATTAATGCTTTAGTTGCAGACATCCAGAAAGCGATTCGTTCGACAGCAACGGTGACGGATAACGGGACAAAAACTGTGGAAAATGGAGTGAAAATTGCCCGAAAAACCGCCGACGCATTTGCTGGCGTGGCAGAGGCGATCGATCGCATTGTTTTGAACAGCAAACAAATTTCTTTTACTGCAAGAAACCAGGCGACCGCCATTGAGGATGTAGTTGAAGCAGTCAACTCTCTTAACCTAGCCACTCAGGAAACAGCATCCGGCATTTCTCAAGTCAAACTCGGCATTGCTCAACTCCACCACGCAGCCCAAGATTTAAAATTAGTAGTTTAGTTAGATGTTGAAGGAATAAGTCCTATGGAAGTCGGAAGAAGGAAGAGGGGGAGAGTGGGAAAAGTGCCCAATTCCCAATTCCCAATTCTTTTCGGCGAAGATGATTTCCGGCCCAATTTCCAATTCCCAATTCCCAATTCCCAATTCCCAATTCCCCAAAGATATATATGATTGAAGATGAAGAACTCCGAGATGTATTTAAAATTGCTAGTGAAGAACACTTGCAGATACTAGACGACGGATTGCTGTACTTGGAACAACATCCGGGCGACTCAGCTAAGTTAGAACAATTATTGCGGGAAACCCATTCTATTAAAGGTGATGCGGGGATGCTGGGAGTAAAAAATGTAGCATCCTTAGCTCATCAAATGGAGCATCTTTTGCAAGCAATCCAGCGGGGAGAAACTCAACTAAATTCGGATATTAGCGATCGACTTTCGCAAGGTTTAGATGCCATGCGGAAACTCGTTAACGAAGCCGTTACGGGCAAAGATTCCGGCGTTAATACATTTTACATCCTCGCTAGCATGATGGGTGCTTCTAGTCAGCCACAGCCACAGGCGGCAGCCTCAATAGTACCTCCCTCATCTTCACAAGTACCAGAAAAACCGTTGGTAGAACCGCAATTTATTGAGCCTCCTACCCAAGAACTAGAAACAAATGTTGAAACTTCTGAAGTCCTTAACTTAGAGACAAATTCCTCTTTTTTACCCCTACAATCCCAGCCAGAATTTCTACTGCAATCTCAAAACTTGGCGGCACCTTCTGGACCCGCCGCTGCGTCGGCTTCGCAGTCGGCAGTTACTGCATCCTCAACCTCATCTTACCGCATTGAAACCATTCGCGTTGCTACTCAAAATTTAGACGATTTAATGACTCAAGCAGGGGAACTTACTGTCACAAAAACTCGGCTAGGACACCGAGTTGCAGAGATCGAACAAATTACAACTTTGTGGGAAGAGTGGAGCCGAGAATATTTTGTAACGAGCTTGACTGTCGATCGGATGCCAATAGATGACAACGGTATTAAAGCCAACGGTAAATTTAGCCAATTGCAGGATTACTATCAACGTACAGCAGAACGTTTAGAACGTCTCGGAACTTTAGTCAACCGCTTGAGCAATCGAGTTTATGAAGATACTGCCAGACTCGAATTAATCGCTGAGGCATTAGAATCAGGAATTCGCACTCTGAGACTGCTGCCTTTGTCTACTATTTTTAATTTATTTCCTCGAACAGTTCGAGACTTAGCAAAACGGGAAGGTAAAGAAGTCGCATTAGTGATTGAAGGAGGCGAAACTACAGCAGATAAACGCATTTTAGAGGAAATGAAAGACCCTTTAATGCACATGATTAGAAATGCGATCGACCACGGTATTGAAACTGTTGAAGAGCGGGAAAAAATAGGTAAACCTCCCGTGGCTACTCTCCGCATTAAAGGCTATAATATTGCTAGCAATATTATTATTGAAGTTGCTGATGATGGTCGAGGACTAAATCTAGAGAGCATTAAACAAACGGCTATAAAACGTAATATTTGTACGCTGGAACAACTGGCAGAAATGACCGAGACTCAAGTACATTCTTTAATTTTTAGTCCTGGTTTTTCGACCAAAAAGTTTGTTACAGAAGTATCGGGCCGCGGGGTAGGTTTAGATGTAGTTCGCACTAATGTTGAAGCCCTAAAGGGTAGTATTCAAGTAGAGTCCTTACCGGGAAAAGGATGCACCTTGAGGCTGCAAATAAGCACGTCTTTAGCTACAGTAAATGTATTAATTGTAGTAGTTGAAGACATTCCTTATGCTCTGCCAGTCGAGTTTGTAGAGACGGCAAAACAGGTGTCTCAGTCGGAGATATTTTCTATAGAAGGTAAAGAAACTATACTTTCAAACGGTCAGCCTCTGTCAGTTGCTCATCTAAGAGATTTACTAGAATTAAACCATAGACAAGGTTGGCAAAAAACTCGATATTTGAGACAGGAAACCGGGAGCGAAATTCTGAGAAAAAATTCCCAAGACTTCCTCAATTCAACTGATTCAAAAATGCCTTGTATTGTTTTGAAAGTTGGGGAGGAAAGATTGGGATTATTGGTAGATGCTTTGATCGACGAACAGGATGTGGTGATGAAACCTCAAAGTCAGTTGCTGAAACGGGTGCGAAATGTTTCGGGTGCCACAATTCTGGGTACTGGGGAAGTTTGTATGGTACTCAATCCCCACGATTTGATAAAATCTCTACGCCAGCAAGTTTCGTCCCGTGGGGTTTCTGGTGCGCGATCGCAACTTGAGACTGCTACCAGAAAACAAGTTATACTCTTAGCAGAAGACTCGATCGCCACGCGCACTCAAGAAAAGCGCATCCTGGAAGGTGCGGGTTACGAAGTTGTGACAGCGGTAGACGGATTGGATGCTTTCCATAAATTAAAAACTCGCCATTTTGATGCTGTGATTTCTGACGTACAAATGCCAAATTTAGACGGTTTGGCCCTGACTGTTAAGATTCGGGAGCAAAAAGAATACAGTGAGTTACCGATAATTTTAGTAACATCTTTGGCGTCGGATGAAGATAGAAAAAGAGGAGCTGATGCGGGAGCAAATGCTTATATTCCTAAAGGGACTTTCAATCAAGATGTGCTCATAGAGACACTAAACAGGTTAGTTTAGTAATTAGTCTTTAGTTATTAGCCATTTCTTATTTACTATTAATTAGCGAGGCCCAATGCCCAGTGCCCAGTGCACAATTACCATTGCATCGATTCCCAAAGCCCAATACTTAGACTACGCGGTTCCTGAACGAGTCGTGCTTAGCTTAGTCGCTCGCGAAGCCGAAGGGAAGTAAGTCGAAGGGCTGTACAAGTCGCCCATTCCCAATTGCCCGTTCTCAATTGCTCATTCCCAATTTTCCCCCAAACTGATGTTATCGCCCATTAAAGTATTGTTAGTTGAAGATTCTCCAGTAGTTACAATCGTCCTCAAACGAATTTTTGAGTCCTCCCCCGAAATCAAAGTTGTAGGAACCGCTTGCAATGGGTTAGAAGCACTAAAATTAATCCCGAAACTTCACCCTGAAGTAATCTGTACGGATTTGAACATGGCACCAATGAACGGATTAGAATTTACGAAACAAGTAATGAAGAAATATCCGCTACCAATTTTAGTAATTAGTGCTTCAGTACAAGCGAATGATACTCACAATGTGTTTCAAGTGTTAAAGGCTGGTGCATTGGATGTTTTTCCGAAACCGATTGGTGGCTTGGTATCAGATTACGAGCGGCTAGGAAATCAATTAATAGCTAAAATTAAAATACTCTCAGGAGTTAAAGTATTTACACGGCATCAAAAAACGATACAAACAGAAGATAATAACCCACTGGTAAAAATTAACCAAACACCAGTTGCTAATTACAAGTTTTCCCACGAAAATCTTAAATATCCAACTATTAAAGTATTGGCTATAGGAGCTTCTACAGGGGGACCGCAAGCACTATACGCCATTATTTCTAAACTTCCGGCTAGTTTTCCCGTGCCTGTAATTTGTGTCCAGCACATCAGTGAAGGTTTTTTGCAAGGATTAGTTGATTGGCTGGGTAATGAATCGAAACTGCCAGTTAAGATAGCTTCTTTTGGGGAATTACCACAAGCAGGGACTGTTTATTTCCCCCCCGAAAAACGTCATTTAGAATTGGACTCTCAAGGGCGATTTGTTTATTCAGAAGCTGCTCCTGTCATGGGACACTGCCCTTCTGTAACGGTGACATTTAAGTCGGTAGCTAATTTTTATAGTCGGGCAGCAGCGGGTGTTTTGCTGACAGGAATGGGTAGAGATGGTGCTGACGGAATGTTGGCTATCGCTAAACAGGGCGGTTTGACAATCGCCCAAGACGAAGCTAGCTGCATTGTCTTCGGAATGCCCAAGGAGGCGATCGCCCTCGGTGCCGCCCAATATGTTCTACCTGTCAGTGCGATCGCTCCCTTACTCCTGGCTAAATTAAAAATTTAGGACTTACCCCGCAAATAGTGTACAATACCCCGCGCCGGGACTTGTTAAAAAAATCGGGGATAAGAGAGCGCGCTCGCAACTTTTTAGTTCATTAATTACTCAAATTACTTCATAATTACTCAAAACCGAATTTTTTTTCTAAGTCCGATTATTTGATTTTGATAAACTTACCAATTACCTCGCGCAACTTCTCAGCATCAAACGGCTTAGTTAAATACTCTGTTGCTCCCGCCAAACGCCCCTGTACCTTATCAAAAGCTCCATCTCGCGCTGTCAGCATTACGATCGGCAAATTCTGAAACTGAGGCAAGCTCCGCACCGTGCGGCAGAGTTCCAATCCGTCAATACCAGGCATCGAAACATCGAGCAACAAAACCGAAATTTGTTCGTGATAAATCGTTGACAAAGCATCCACTGCATTGTCTGTTACGAGAACTCGAAACTCTTTACTTAAGGCCTGTTTAACAAGTCCTTGCATCACGACGCTATCATCAACTGCCAAAATAGTTGGTACTTGACTGCTACTTGCAGACATATTCTTCTCCCTGTTTATTTATAGTTCTTGAAAATACAAAACATACTTCCCCCCGTCATTTTTTTAGAGTGGCCTCTGTGCAATAGTTGCCAACCCCGTTGGAACATTAGTAGAAAGTTTAGTCCTGTTTTTTTACATCAAACTCGAAAAAAGGGATTGGGAGAGTTGTCGCTCAGCGATTACAACAGTTGCAAAATGTGCATCTGGGCCCAGAAACCCTAGAAGGTCGAGTTGGAGTAACTATTGTTACAAAGTTTAACATCTTACCAATCTTTTGTAATTCATCTCCTAACTGTAGTTGAACGACCGTCTAAGGCACAGCTCGCTAAAGGACACTGGTATTGTGGCACACACCCCTGATTTAAATCTACCAGCAAGCCAGCTACCCAGGATTAGACAAGTTTGTTAAAATACAATTAAACTGATTAAAAAATTCTAGGTAAGCAATCGCGTTATATTTTGGAAAGCTGCTTCCTCTCAACAGAGGCTCTTAGATTTAGAGAGCCGGAGGTATTCAAAAGCATAGTCAACGGGAAGTATAATTTATATAGTCTTAAGATTTGGGGTACTCTAACTCCCATAACTCAAAAGTTTCCAGATCGGTCAAGAGGTTAGTCTGAATTCGGCGCAAGCAACCTGCGCCGAACTTGCGCCCAGAGTCTCACAGCACAGAATTCATAGCTTGTTTTTCAAGGGAAGTATTGAG
>JACJNV010000397.1 GCA_014695175.1 Microcoleus sp. FACHB-DQ6
CATTGTTGAGTTAAAGAAGGACAAAACATCAAGAGAAGTAACAGCACAAGCCTTGGATTACGCCTCATGGGTTAAGGATTTGTCAAAGGAGAGAGTTACAGAAATTGCCAATGCTTATTTACTGACTAAAAATGGCAGTAACTTAGAAGATGCTTTCTGTGATAAATTTAGCTCAGAATTCCCTGATATTTTGAATTATCAGCACAACATTATAATTGTAGCTGCACAGATAGATAGTATTTCTGAAAGGATTATTAAATACTTGTCAGAAACTTATGGTGTGAGAATCAATGTCGCAACATTCCAGTATTTCCGTGACTCAAGCGGTAGAGAGTTACTAGCAAGAAAAATGTTTATCGAGGCTGAAATAAAACCTGTAAGTATATCAAAAAAAAATCCCAACTTGACCATAGAACAATTACTTGAAATAGCAGATAGCAATGAAGTTGGAAAAGTGTATAGACTACTTTATGACCAAGTTGTACCAGATATATTTTGGATAAATACAACAACAAAAGGTCTGGCATTGAGAGAAAGAAGTCAAAATGGCAAACTTATCTTAAATCTTTTGTTAACTGAAAGCACGCCTAGGAATGGTCTAAAAGTTAAGGTATACATAGATAGAATTTCAAACTATTTAAACATTGATGCAGAAGAGTTTGCTAATTTGTTACCTAACTATCAAGAAATAGAACAAAATGATTCCTTTGGTTTAATTGCTGAAGGATTCTTTAAAACAAAAGAACAGGTGAACCAGTTTGTGGCCAAATTAAATCAAGTAAGGAGCTAATTAAAATGAGTTACAGAATGGATCGTCGCGCCTATGCGGAAACTTTCGGGCCGACTGTGGGCGATCGCGTCCGGTTAGCCGATACAGAATTATTCATAGAAGTTGAAAAAGACTTCACAACCTACGGGGATGAAGTTAAATTTGGCGGTGGCAAAGTCATTCGCGATGGCATGGGACAATCGCCGATTTCTAATGCAGACGGCGCTGTTGACACGGTAATTACTAATGCTTTAATATTAGACTGGTGGGGAATTGTTAAAGCAGATGTCGGTATTAAAAACGGCAAAATTTACAAAATTGGTAAAGCCGGAAATCCTTATATTCAAGATAGGGTAGATATTATTATCGGGCCTGGTACTGAAGTAATTGCCGGTGAAGGAATGATTCTCACCGCTGGGGGAATTGACACTCACATTCATTTTATTTGCCCGCAGCAAATTGAAGTGGCGATCGCCTCTGGAATCACGACAATGATCGGTGGCGGCACAGGCCCTGCAACGGGTACAAACGCCACAACTTGCACTCCGGGGCCTTGGCATATGTACAGAATGCTGCAAGCAGCCGACGCTTTCCCCGTAAATCTAGGGTTTTTAGGTAAAGGAAATAGCAGTCAACCCCAAGGATTAATTGAACAAATCTTTGCCGGTGCAATGGGTTTGAAACTCCACGAAGATTGGGGAACTACACCAGCAACGATCGACACTTGTTTGAGTGTAGCTGACGAGTACGACGTGCAAGTTGCAATTCACACCGACACTCTCAATGAAGCGGGATTTGTGGAAGCTACAATTGCGGCTTTTAAGAATCGAGCCATTCATACTTACCACACCGAAGGTGCTGGCGGCGGACACGCACCGGATATTATTAAAGTGTGCGGACAAGCTAATGTTTTGCCCTCGTCAACTAACCCGACTCGCCCTTACACTGTCAATACTTTAGAAGAACATTTAGATATGTTGATGGTTTGCCATCATTTGGATCGAGGCATTCCTGAAGATGTGGCTTTTGCTGAATCGAGAATTAGAAGGGAAACTATTGCTGCTGAGGATATTTTGCACGATTTAGGTGCGTTTAGTATGATTTCTTCTGATTCTCAGGCGATGGGAAGAGTTGGAGAGGTGATTATTCGGACTTGGCAAACTGCTCATAAAATGAAGGTTCAAAGAGGGATTTTACCCCCCCTAACCCCCCCTTACCAAGGGGGGGAACCAGGGGGAGAAAATGACAATTTTCGGGTGAAGCGCTACATTGCGAAATATACAATTAATCCGGCAATTACTCACGGAATTAGTCAGTATGTCGGTTCGGTGGAAGAGGGGAAATTGGCGGATTTGTGTTTGTGGCGGCCGGCTTTTTTTGGGGTGAAACCGGAACTGGTAATTAAAGGAGGGGCGATCGCCTACGGGCAGATGGGAGATGCTAACGCCAGCATTCCGACGCCGCAACCGGTGCATATGCGGCCGATGTTTGGCAGTTTTGGCGGGGCGATTGGGGCGACTTGTCTGACGTTTGTTTCCCAAGCTGCGCGCGATCGAGATATTGCCGCACAGCTCGGTTTGCAAAAGCCGACTGTAGCAGTTTCCGGGACGCGACAAATTAGCAAAAGAGATATGAAACTCAACGATTATTTGCCACAAATGGAAGTCGATCCAGAAACTTATGAAGTCAGGGCGGATGGGGAATTGTTAACTTGCGAACCGGCAACAGTTTTGCCAATGGCGCAGCGGTACTTTTTGTTTTAACTGATATCTTGCACCATTGTCAGCAACAGGCAAGATGCCTGTTCCACAAGAAAATTTATATTTTGTGGAACAGGCATCTTGCCTGTTCATAAAAGCCTAATTGAGAAGGGTGCAATATCTCAGTTTTAACCGATTATACAATCATCTAGGGGCGGGTTTTACCAACAATATTTGCCAAAAACCGACAATCTCAAAAACCCGCCCCCACCCAACGGCAAATCTTCATCTTACTTCATTCGGGATTTGATTTACTGTTAGAAAAATTGAGCGATCGCACTATCAAACCCTGACACAAAAACCAAAAATAAAGTGCAATATTAATCCCGCTCAACAGCTTCGGTATTCCCTCCAGCAAGCTCGAAACAATCTCGTTTTTTAATGGCAGCGCTTCTGCAAAAAAGGCAACAAATAGCAAACCAACGCCACTCAGCAGTAAAGCATAGGGAGTGGAGCGAATTTGTCTCCGAAAAGCTAATCCGTATGCAATTGCCAGCACGGCGTAAAATATGACAATTGTCACTTTCGGGAAACCCGCACGTCCAAGATGAACGTGGGTGCGAAAAACTTCATTGAAAAGAAAGCAACCGGCAAACAGTGCCGAATATAAAATAAATCGATTTTCTGGGCGGTCTGGTTGAATAATTTTCAGCAATCCAAAGGTAAAAGCGCACACCATTACCGATAAATAAAATAACATTTGGAAGGCTAAAAAAAAGAAACCTGCACCCGGATAGGTGGCAGAGCAAGGAGGCAAAAATAACCCTTTTACCGAAGAACCAAATAAACTCAGACACGCCGTCACTAGCCCAACCAGCATTAAAGTTAGACTGTTTAAAAACAACACAGTTCTGTAACTTGCCATAATTTAATACCAATTCTCCAAAATCATGCAACTGTTATGAGTTTTTGGTTTGTTTCCTGAAAGACTGTATGCACCCTACAGCTACTGTTGCAGGATTTTTTAGAATTAGTATAAGATCGGGGTTTTCAATTGGCAACAGCGGTAAGGTGTGCACCGCGCACCCTACATAATACCAAATCGGGTTGGGAAACCCCGCCATATAATGCTAATTGCCACCACTGGCAAAAATTGCTTTAACTTATAATTCCTGAACCGAGATGATGCTGTTTTGGAGTCGATCGGGCGTTATACCTGGAACAAAACCTAGGAAATCTCCGGTATTCCTGAGTTTGATGAGAGTCCCTGAAAGCACTTGCGGTGGAGGATTTAACTCAGATGGCGTCATCAAGATTTTCACATCTTCTGGCACATCAAACTGTATAAAAATAGTTGTATTGGTCAACTCTTGCAAAACTACATCGTTAGGTGTCAAACCACTTGCTAATCCAATCCGATCGAAACCCAATCTGAAATGGTTAATCAGATCGGCTTGATTGATATCAGTAACTCCGGGTTCAGGTTGGAGAACGTATAAAGTTCTTCCCGTCCATTTAGGAGTAGTGCTACCGACCCCAGTAACTACACCTGATAAGAAGTCTCGACCCAAACCTCCAACCAGAGTATCATTGTCGTAACCGCTGTAGAGAATGTCATTGCCTCTACCGCCCAATAAAATATCATCGTCTCCGTTATCTATAATCCAATCTGCATCTTGACCCCCACTTAAATAGTTATTTCCCTCATTTCCTTGCAAAAAGTCTTTCCCTCTTCCTCCAAATAAAGAATCATCTCCCTCATCCCCTCTGAAACTATCTTCCCCGTCATTACCAAATACCAAATCATTAGCTAAAGATCCGTGAACTGTATCGTTACCTCCGAGCATCCAAATTCCTGAAGGGAATTTGGATGCTTCTCCAAATTGGGAATTAACATCGTATAAATCAACTAATTCGGATTTGTCTTCGCCAATTAAGCGGGGTATTCCTGATGGATCTGTTCGTAAAGTCATAAGTTCGTTTCTCCTGGCGATGTCTCGATTTATTTTTCTACTCAGGCAAAGCTTCCGACTTTTATGCAAAAAAATAAGTTTTATTTTTTAAAGCACAGATTGCGAGAAAGTTTTGCCAGTAATTACAGGGATGTTTCTGTACGGGCACTTTCTAGACAATTACCCAGTTTGGATTGGCTGTTGCAGTCAAAATTTGCTCAACCTGAGCCGGAGTTAGATTCGGATTGGCATTTAAAACTAAAGCCGCTACACCCGCTACGTGAGGGGCTGCCATCGATGTGCCGCTGTAGGTTTCGTAGGTGTTGTAGGGAGTTGTAGAATAGATGTCTTCTCCCGGTGCAACTACGTAATCCAAAGGTGTGGCACCTGCACGGTTAAAGAATTGATTCATCCTGCCATTTATATCAATTCCTCCCACAGCAATTCCGAAGCTATCGGCATATCTAGCTGGATAGTCTGGTTCATAAAAACCATCATTTCCTGCTGACATGACGACAACAACTCCTTTGTTAGTGGCGTACTGAATTGCCTCATTAACCTCCATGCTAGGCGACCAGCCACCAATACTAAAGTTAATTACATTCGCTCCATTATCAGCAGCATAGCGAATTCCAGCAGCAAAATTATTGAAGTTCCCAGAGCCAAATTCCGGCAAAACTCTCACCGGCATAATCTTTGCATTGTAGGCAACTCCAGTTATGCCAAAATCATTTCGTTCGGCCGCGATCGCACCTGCTACGTGAGTCCCGTGACCGTCCAAATCCCCATCCATTGGGTTGTTGTCGTTCCACACAAAATCCCAACCCCGAATATCATCAATATATCCGTTGCGATCGTCGTCAATTCCGTTATTGGGAATTTCACCCGCATTCTGCCAAATATTGGCATCTAAATCGGGATGGGTGTAGTCAACACCGCTATCGACGACAGCTACAACAATCCCATTTCCGGTAATTCCCCCCTGCCAAACTTCCGGCGCATTTACCATGTCTCTTGCCCAATCATTCCCGCCCAAATTAGGAACTTCTGGGAAATTAACTGGACTGTTAAAAGTGCGGGCTACTGCTGCATTTGCATCCACTAAACCGTATCCGTAATTGCTGCTAAAACCAGTACCAGGCGTTGCAGCCAGATTCAGGTTGTAATTCTTATAGTCAAAGTAACTATAAACTGCGACATAGTAATCTCCAGGAGTCAGGTTGAAGAAATTTATCTCGCCGGATGCACCGGGTGAGGCATAATCGCTGCCAAGAAGTTCATCATAATCAGCCTCGCCGTTGCGATTCTTATCTTGAATCAACTCGATTCCTGCTCCATTCAAAACATCGATACGCAAGCTTACATCGCTATTGTTGTTAATAGTAAAGCGATAATAATCCTCGTTATCGTCAACTCCGACAAAATCATTGAAGGTGAGGCGATTGTTATCAGCAACACCAATAGTGCGTGCAGTGGCTAAGGAGTTGTCTGGGTCTGATAAATTCAACTGATTAGCCGTTCTCGTTCCTGGGAGGGGATCTGTGCCGACAGTGATCGCATCTGAGTTCGATTTTTGTTGAGCAGCAGATGTACCGCTAGCGGCTGGAGCGCTGCCTGAGTAACTGAAAACCTCGCTATTTTGAGATACTATAAAATTTGCTATTTGTTGTTGTTCGGTGCTGCCGATCACTTTCAAATTATCAGTGTCAAAGCCGTTGCCGGGAACGCTACCGTTAAATTGACTGGAGGCCGTGAAAAAATTAAGCTGACCGCTATTACCAAAGGTTGTTAATGCTGCGGTGATCTGCGGTTCGCGATCGATTGCAAGTATACCGAGCGTACTTTCCATAAATTGGCTCCGATAATTTGAGATTCACTTTTGTTGACGGGAGACAATGCTTGATTTTAAATTAATTAACATTATTCCCGATACGAGATGATAAGTCAATTCATAAATTCATTGCTTGAGTTCATAAAAGTCATAACCCTAATTTCATAAAAGTCATATTTTTCGGCAAGTTATGCCGTTTCAAGCTGAAGCTGTTGTTTTTGCGTCAAAACCATCGCTATGTGTTTTTCGTAATAGGCAGCTTCGTTAATGAATACAGGGAAAACAGTAGATTCTCCTTGATAGGGGAGTGATTCTCCCGTAAATGTGAGAAACATCGGTTCACCGGGATGCAAGGGTTCATAGTCTTTGAACTGAAGTTGGGGGTGGACCGCAGCTTGCAGTTCACCTACTGAATTTCTGGGATAGTCTACTGAGCCGATCGCCTGATATACAGTTAAATGTGATGGTGTAGGAAGCGGCTTTCCCCGATTTTGTGCGTCGAGATAATCCAGAATGGCGTGAACCAGCATTTCGGTTTGCTGAAGCTGATGAGCATTGACGACTCCTTGGGCGATGGGCCCAACTTCTATGGTGCAACCGAAAGCAGAGAGCGATCGCAGCATTGGGGCATCCTGGCCAGAATGCTCTCCCAAACAAACTCGCAGTGAGGGCTCGATCTCACTCAAATAAGCTAATAATTGCAAATTGAATGGATGTTTGCTAGATGGTAAAATTGTCAGCCCCATGTTGGCCGTTGTGCTGTGAAGGTCAACGATCGCATCAGCCCCATGTTCGTCTTTCGGACATAGTTGGGCGGAGATTTCCTTAGCACGTCTGTTCTCGTAACCCATCAAATCTGGGTTAGACAAATCTTCCTCGGCAAAGCAACGGTTCAAATCGCGATCGACATAACGCCGATTGGACTTTACCGCTTGAGGATTAGCTAATAGAGTAACCACCTCAAAGCTCGATCGTTTCAGTAAGTCGGGGAATTGTTGAAACTTCTTAATCAGATAAACCCCAGTCAACTCGTTTCCGTGGGTTCCTCCCACAACTGCAACTCGTCGAATTACTTGCGAAATCATGAATAATCCTCATTAAGCAATACTTAAATGGGTATCTTGTGCCGAAACTTATAACTATTACTTTCAAGATAAAGAAGCTAGTGCTATATGTCAAATACTATTTTTTATATAACAATATACTTAAAAAATATAGTATTTAATCCCCGTTACAAAAGAGAATGTAACTGTAGGCCCGTGCTCCAAACCATCATAGTAATCATTCATTCCCAATCGTTCAATTCTCAAATCTAAAATCTAAAATCGTATAACCTATGGAACTTCGCCATCTTCGTTACTTCATTGCAGTGGCAGACGAACTGAGCTTTAGTCGCGCCGCAAAGCGATTGCACATTGCCCAACCCCCCCTAAGTCAACAAATTAAAGATTTAGAGGCTGAACTGGGTGTGAAGCTATTCGATCGCAAAAGTCACCCGATTCAGCTAACCCCAGCAGGACAGGCGTTTTTAGAAGAAGCTCGCGCAACTTTGGTACAGTTAGAACAAGCGGTACATAAAACCCAGCGCATCGATCAGGGTGAATTGGGTTATTTGACGGTGGGTTTTCCCAGTTCGATCGCGAATGGTGTCTTTCCAGAGATTCTGCGAACTTTTCGACAGCAATATCCAGAGGTACAACTGATTTTGCAGGAAGAACACAGTGCTTTCTTAATTCAGAGGTTGCGCGATCGCCAGACTGATATCATTTTTCTCTATCTCTACCACGATATTTCTGAAGCCAATGATTTAGAAACGATGTCTCTCACGCAAGAACCACTTGTCGTCGTTTTACCCAAAAACCATCCGCTTACAGCCAAATCCAAAATTTCGCTTTCCGACCTAAAGGATCAAGAATTTGTAATGCCACTTCATCAGATTGTGGCTGGCTTATCTGAGGAAATTTACCATGTATGTTCGCAAGCAGGGTTTGTTCCTAAAGTTGCTCAAACAGCCGTCTTTATGGTCACAATTTTGGGATTAGTCGCAGGCGAAACAGGTATCAGCATTCTGCCATCTCACGTACAGAATATTCAACGCGAAGGAGTGGTCTATCGTCAGATTCAGGAACAAACGACAACCACTCAATTAACTGCTGTTTGGCGGCCTAATCATTCGTCCACCATTTTGCAGCAATTCCTCAATATTATTAAACCCCTCTCAATTTATAGCAATCCTAAATGATTTGTGAGAAACAGGCATAGGTAAAAAGCCTTGAAAAGTCCAGCAAGTAAGGTGCGTTGCCATCAACAATCGGCAATTTTTATCCAATATCTCGCAGATCCGCACCCGACAGATTAACACCACACAATATAGCTGCTACTCTAGTTCATGAACCTGGAATATGCGGTATTAACTGTTACTTGCCGCAAGCGAAAGTAGAAAACAGATTAATTTTTGTAACTCTCCACGCTTGTCATGTCTGCGCGCCAGCAAAAAGACTGTACCTAGTTATGCTTTTATCGCTGTCAACATAACTTTGCCAACTTCATGCAGCAACTGTTGGATACTAGCCTGGAAACTCCCTTGGTATAGGGATTACTTGCGAGCTCATGTTCCATCCTACTTGCTTGCTAAAATTTTGAATTTGACCTTCACAAGTTCGACAACTAGAACCGCCGAGTTTCTGCCAAACTTCTAACTGCGAAGTCAATCCATATTTGCCATTGCTGGATTGCATCCACATCCCATCCGCGCGGAGGTTCGGACAAAACAGATTTGCGCGGTTGTATGGCGATCGACTAATGTTTCTGAATAGTGGCTGCCTATTTTTTCTAGGCTATTATCCCATTTGGGTTGGCTGTTGTCGTCAAGATATACTCAACTTGGGGCGGAGTAAGAGTCGGATTGGCTTTCAAAACCAAAGCCGCTACACCCGCTACGGAGAGTCTTAATCGCTCGGTAAACTCAATTTTAATACCTGTCCAACAGATACCTCATGCTTGTGCGTCGCTACTACCACTGCACCTTCTAATCGCGGATCGTAACATCCAACCCAAGCCGCAGGATGACATTCGTGTACTAAATACCCGTACAGCCAAATTGCTCCTCTACCTTCAATGACAATTCCTTGGCTGAATTGAACGTCTTGAGGAAGTTTCAAACCTTGTAAATCATTTGGCGTAATGATACCGTCTTGAGTTGTAATACGCAAGCGCAAATGTTGGTAAGCTAAACCGTCTTGAGTTTGATTGGGGATTATTTTTAATTCAATAGGATTCATTGGATGCACAAATGTTGAAGGCTGCGATAAAATCATATACCTTTTAGGGTAAATTGGGAATCCGATCGCCAACTTTCAGTCCCAATTGGGCCGCCCTTCCGCCTCTTAGTTCGATCACTCCGTCAACGGGAACATCCGGGCCGTAGTTGGGGCAGGTTTCGCTCAAACACGGCGGTACGTTAGGAATTATCGCCTGCACTACGCCTTCCCGCAGAAAAACCATATCGAGTTCAATCAACACGTTTTTCATCCAAAAACGCACGTTGCGCGCTGGTTCGATCGGGAAAAACATTCCTCTGTCCTCCGGTAATTCTGTCCGAAACATTAAACCTGTGGCTTGCTCTTGGGGAGTTTGCGCCACTTCCAGTCCGATCGCGCGATCGGCTATAATCGTGTTAACCGAAATTGGCAAAAGCTGACCCCTATCTAGTTGGCCAAACAGCGAAATAAAGTTGGATTCAGTCAGATTAGAATTTCCCGAAACAACTCCTAAATATTGGCCAGAATTTTTATCTTTCATAATAGTTTGGTTGTCGGAAACAGAAAGCTCTAAATCGCTAAACTTCATGCCTTCTGTCAAGACAATTTTATCATTGCCGTTGCCAAAATCAGTTATTATATCGGCTTCAGTAATAGTAGATGCGGCGGCGGTTCTTTCAATCACAAATAAATCATCGCCCGCCCCTCCTGTCAAGATATCCCCGCCTTCGCCGCCTATTAGCAAATCGTTACCCCGATCGCCAAATATCCAATCGGAGTCTTGTCCTCCATAGATTGTATCGCTTCCCTGACCGCCAGACAGCGTATCAGCGCCTTCATTTCCTG
>JACJNV010000398.1 GCA_014695175.1 Microcoleus sp. FACHB-DQ6
CGCCGACAATTACCTCAATTCCCAACGGCTTAGCGCGAGTTTGCACCACTTCAATAGTTTGAGGGTGGCAATCTTGGGAAACAAAAAACGCTTTTGCCTTATTTTTGCTGGCGCCGTAACTCACCGCCATCGCTTCCGCCGCCGCTGTCCCTTCATCTAGCAAAGAAGCGTTGGCAATTTCTAAACCCGTGAGGTCAATTATCATGGTTTGGAAGTTCAGCAAAGCTTCCAATCGGCCTTGAGCAATTTCGGCTTGGTAGGGAGTGTAAGCTGTATACCAGCCGGGATTTTCTAGGATATTCCGCTGGATGACGGGGGGAGTTATGCAGTCGTGATATCCAGTGCCGATGTACGATCGAAATACCTGATTTTTTGCAGCAATTTCTTTCAATTCTGCCAAAGCGCTGTACTCGCTTTGCGCTGCGGGAAGTTGTAAGGGTTGAGAAATGCGAATCGCCGCTGGAACCGTTTTGTCAATCAACTCATCGAGGCTGGAAATGCCCAAAACATTGAGCATTTGCTGGATTTCGCTGGGTGTCGGGCCAATGTGCCGGCCCGCAAAACCATTGATGGAGGAAAGGTTTTGCTGCTGAGTGGGTTCAAGTTGAGGGCTGTAGAGTACCAAGGCGGATTCTCCTGAATTGACTGTTGCTTCTTTGTTTGTAACATTTTGCTAAGAAAACCAGGAAGATTTTCTGCGTCTATCAAAGTCCGCCAGTCCGACAGGGGTTGAAACCCCTGTCTCATAGCTAAAGTCGTCTGAAGACGACTAAGGAAGATTTTTTGCGTGTATCAAAGTCCGACAGGGGTTGAAACCCCTGTCTCATAGCTAAAGTCGTCTGAAGACGACTGTAGATTAAGGTCGGTGGTTCAAACCGCTGTCGAGAGTCAAACGAACTCTGCCGTAGGGGGCAAGCGAGATAAAGGGGGTATTTAAGCCGGATTTGGTATCAGTCGTCTTTAGACGACTTGTGCTATTAGCCAGGGGTTTCAACCCCTGGCGGATTGTGGAGGAATCAACGAGCCCTATGCCCAAATTCCCACTCAAAACTCCCAACTCATAACTACTCCCCTTCCACCATTTGGCGATACGCTTGGGCCGAGAAAGCGTCATCTGCTTCGCTGGGATTGTCAACGCGGACTTTCAGCAGCCACCCAGCGCCATAGGGGTCTTCCGCCAAATTTTCAGGAGACTCTATAATGTCACCATTGCGTTCTACGACTGTACCGGTAACTGGTGCTTTCAAGTCTTCAACGGCTTTCACTGACTCGACTGTACCGAAAGCTTCGCCCTTTTGCAAGTCGGCACCCACTTCTGGCAAATCTAGAAACACGATATCGCCGAGTTGGTCAACTGCAAAAGCACTAATGCCGATGGTGGCAATTTCGCCTTCGAGTCTGATGTATTCGTGGGTGTCTAGGTATTTCAGGTCATCGGGGTATGTTAGTGCCATGTCTTTTCTCGCAATAAAAAAGTATTAGTTAAATCTTATTCAACTATGAGCCTTTAGTAATGACTAAGTGGAACAGAAAAAATATTAAACGCTTGCTTTTTGGAGAATTTTCTGTCAAACGACTTATGCGATCTATAATTTTTATTTACGCATTTCTGTGTTTTTACGGTTTCTTTTTTTCAGAACGGCTAATTTTTCAACCTCCCCCATCTAGTCAGAGTGAGAGCAGGGAAGTTATCAAAGTTAGCTCAGCTAATGGCGTGAAAATTTCTGCTGTTCATTTTCCTAACCCGCAAGCTAAATATACCATACTTTACAGTCACGGGAATGCGGAAGACTTGGAGGGAATTTTGTGGCTGCTCAGAGAGATTCGAGATAGCGGGTTGGCTGTGTTTGCCTATGATTATCAAGGTTACGGCACGAGTCAGGGAAATCCTTCTGAGTATAATACTTATCGTGATATTGATGCTGTTTACAATTATTTAACCCAACAGTTGGGAATACCTGCAAAGCAAATTATTCTTTACGGGCGTTCTGTGGGAGGTGGGCCGGCAATTGATTTGGCTTCGCGGCAAAAAGTCGGCGGTTTGGTGGTTGAAAGTTCCTTTGTTTCGGCTTTTAGGGTGTTGACGCGGATTCCGCTTTTACCCTTTGACAAGTTTGTGAATATTGATAAGATTGGCAAAGTTCGATCGCCTGTTTTGGTGATTCATGGTAAGGCTGATGAGGTGGTTCATTTTTGGCATGGAGAGAAGTTGTTTGCCACCGCCAACGAGCCGAAATTCAATTTTTGGGTTGATGGGGCCGGTCATAATGATTTGAGGGATGTGGCGGGCGATCGC
>JACJNV010000399.1 GCA_014695175.1 Microcoleus sp. FACHB-DQ6
TGCCGATATGTCCGGGCTGTCCTCCTGGTTTGCGCTTTGGCTCGGACTCTGACTCTTTTGAGTTGTCAACTTTGGCTGTCTCTGATTTCTGTATCAGAGCGCTTGATGGGGGTTTCGATGATGTTTTGCTATTGCTAGGCTGTCTCTCTTGGAGCTTTTCGAGCTGGAGTTGTAATTTTTCAATCAGCTTCTGTTGGGTGAGCACAATTTTGACCAGCTCCTGGTGGCTCAACTGGTCAACCATTTCTAATTTTAGTGCTGCTGATAACTCTGACTTTTCGCTCATCTGACTACATTACCATATTTTTCAGCTCTCACGCTCACTATTTTTTACCTGAATCCTTACATTTCATTATCCTTGTTTGTTTTATTATTTAATAGCTAACCGGATTTAATATCACGAGTTAAGCAGCGATTGACTGAGCGATCTTTACGCTCGCAGATAGGACGGCGGTACCTGCGATCGACAACCCGCGCTCTGTACGGATAATAGCCGACGGAGCATTAGATGCTAAGCTCATACTCATAGCCTGTTACTAACTTATGTTTATTGTACCTCAAACTGAGTAGATTTAACCACATTCATTCCCGCCGCCGCAAATCTTTGAAAAGCTGCATCTGCTTGTTCCGTAAAATCAACAACACTCGGAACAACCACAGGCGAAGTGCAATCTTCCAGCAAATAAACCTTCTTTGCCAAATTCGGCTCTCGCGCCAAAATTTCCGTTAACAAATCATCAATTGTCCAAGCAACGCAGTGACTTTTAGCTTGTCCGGCAATAATTACTGAATCAAAATCGAGCAATTTATCAATAAACTTAGCATTTTTTTCCGCAATCGGATTGCCGTCGAATCCATCTAAAACTTCAGGCCGCAAAACAGAATAGTTTTCTGTCAGTGGATTCCCGCCTTTGATTTCAAAAAGTGCTTGGCTGTTGCGGGCTATAGTATGAAAAAATACTGCTTCTTCCACCGCAGAAACCAGCGCGTGTCCGATGCCGCCCAGCATCGAGTGATAGGGCCAAATTGTCAGGGGATATTTCCCATCGTCGCTGAGTTTTTTGACGTAGTAGCAAGCCTGTTTTTCCAGTGCTGAAAAATTGGCGCCGCTGATGCTGTGGGCGACGGCTGGGTTGACTTTCCAAATGCCTTTTTGGACATCTTCGAGTGTAATAGAAGTGGCGGCTGGTAGGGGGTGTTCGCCTGCTTCGTCGATCCAAAAGATTGGATGAAAAATTTGCATGGCGGTGTGGGTGTCCATTGTCGGCGCAATGGTTGTAATTGCATTTAAATTGCGATAGATGAATTCGCACAGCCGCAGGTTGTCATCAACTGCACCGCTACCGGAACGCCCGCCCACAAATAATTCAAATTCGGGCAAGCAAAAGGTATTTTGGGCGTCGATTATCAGCAAACAAATGCGGTTTGTGTCCCTTGCGGCTGGCTGGATGTTGTGCTGTTTTGCCCAATCTTTCGCTTGGGCGGCGCGTTCTCCGTAGGGGAATCGCCAGACTTCGCCTACTTTTTTATGGTCGAAATGTTCGGGTATTGGAAATTGGGTTTTTGGTGTCATGACCTATCGCTTGTAGGGTTGTTTACAGTAATAATTTAAGTTTGGAGTATAATGCTGATAAATATTTGCGGGTGAATCATGGCCAAAGAACGAATCCAAGATTATGCTAGGGTAAAATTTAAACGCATAGTGTGGTTTTTTTCGCTCGCACTTTTGCTAGCTCTCTTAATTGTAGCAACTAGATCTGCCTACGTTCAAGATGTTTTGAGAACTCTGTTAATGCGGATCGAAGATTTAGGCTGGTGGGGACCAGTGGCTTTTGTAGCTATTTACAACTTGGCTACTGTGCTGTTTGTACCGGGTTCGGTACTGACGCTGGGAGGGGGGGCGATTTTCGGTTTGTGGTGGGGTTCTGTTTACGTATTTGCGGCTTCGACTTTAGGTGCTGTATTTGCTTTTGCGATCGGGCGCTATTTGTGCCGCGATCGCGTGGTAAAATATATGGAAGCTCATCCCAAGTTTAAAGCTCTCGATCGCGCAGTTTCCCAACAAGGATTAAAAATAGTTTTTTTGACTCGTCTTTGTCCTTTATTTCCTTTCAATTTATTGAATTACGCTCTGGGAATTACTCAGGTTTCTTTGAAAGATTACGTGCTGGGTTCCTTGGGCATGATACCGGGTACAATCATGTACGTTTACTCCGGTTCTTTGGTGGGAAATATTGCGACTATCGGCGCGTTTTGTCAGTCAACAAATCCCCAAACAGAAGCAGCAAAATGGTCGCTCAATATCCTCGGTTTTCTGGCTACGGTTGCTGTAACTGTCTCTCTCACTAGGATAGCTAGCAAAGCTTTGGAAGAAAGTATTTAATTAGCAGGATTTGCCAATGTCGCAGTCAAAAGTCGATCGCGTAACTGTCCCCCCGATGGACGAACACAACCAGAAATTAGTCTCCTATTTGCATCCGCCCGATTGGGTAAATCCGCAGCCGGCTAGTTCTTATAATTTAGTAGTAATTGGCGCGGGGCCCGCCGGATTAATTGTGGCTGCCGGTGCCGCAGGTTTGGGCGCGAAAGTTGCTTTAATTGAAAAACATTTGATGGGCGGCGACTGTTTGAATGTCGGTTGCGTACCCTCAAAAGCTTTAATTCGATCGTCTCGTATTGTCGGCGATATCTCGGAAGCAAGTAAATTTGGTGTTAATGTTTCTGACAGTGTAGAAGTGGATTTTGCCGCTGTGATGGAACGGCTGCGCCGCATCAGGGCGGGAATCAGCGATGTTGATTCTGTTGAACGCTACCAGCACAAATTAGGAGTTGATGTTTTTTTAGGTTCGGGTCGTTTTACTAGCAATAATACAGTAGAAGTTGCAGGTCAAACTCTCCGGTTTAAAAAAGCAGTAATTGCCACAGGTGCAAGGGCGCTACAACCACAAATTCCCGGTTTACAAGAAGCTGGATATTTGACAAATGAAACTGTCTTTAACCTGACAGAAAGACCTCAACGTTTGGCAGTAATTGGCGCAGGGCCGATCGGCTGCGAATTGGCTCAAGCCTTTCAACGGCTGGGTTCGGAAGTCGTATTGCTGCACAAAAATGCTCAGATTTTAGACAAAGAAGATGCGGATGCTGCTAAAATCGTGCAGCAGGCTTTTGGACGCGAAGAAATTCAACTAATACTAGAATCCAAAATAGAGCGCGTTGAGAAAACAAATGCAGGCAAAGTAATTTATTATAAATCTCAAGGTAAGGAAGCATCGGTAACAGTAGATGAAATTATTGTGAGTACAGGGCGATCGCCCAACGTCGAAGGATTGAATCTGGAGGCTGTCGGTGTCGAATACGATACACAAACTGGCGTCTTTGTCAACGACAATTTGCAAACTACTAATCCCCGCATTTATGCCGCCGGCGATATTTGCATGAAACATAAATTTACTCACGCTGCTGATTTTGCCGCGAGAATGGTAATTCAAAACACTCTATTTTTCGGACGCAAAAAGCTCAGCGCTTTGACGATACCTTGGTGTACTTACACAAACCCGGAAATTGCGCGCGTCGGATTGGGCGATCGCGAGTTGCAAGCCGCAGGGATTGATCTCGATACGTTTTTGATACCTTTCGATAAAGTCGATCGGGCAATTATTGACGGCGAAGAGGAAGGATTTGTGAAAATTCACGTCAAAAAAGGCAGCGATAAAATATTAGGCGCAACTATTGTAGCGCGACACGCTGGGGATATGATCGGCGAGATTACTTTGGCAATGGTTAACAATATTGGTTTGGGAAAAATTGCTAGCACAATTCACCCGTATCCGACACAATCTGAGGCAATTCGGAAAGCAGGAGATGCTTACAATCGCACTCGTTTGACGCCGTTTGTGAAAAATTTGTTCAATCGCTGGTTGGCTTGGACGCGATAAGTAAATAATCTCAAATCTGTTAGCATCGGAATTATTCCTATCTCTCTTCTCGACCTCTGCGTGAATCAGCGTGAATCCCTTGTCATCTGCGGCCCGAGAAATTTTCTTTTTTTCACCGCAGATGAGGGCAGATAAACACAGATTAACGCAGATAAATTAGATCAATTCCGGGTTACTTTGATTGTAGCATTAGGAGTTGGGAGAGCGCCCGCGCAAACAAACCCTGCCTTAAAAATCCCCTTCATCTACTTGAAATACAGTCAATCCTAACGACCGCCACATATCAACAACTTGCTGGCGATCGTCCAAAACAAACTTAATGTTATATTTTCCTGCAATATGCCGCCGATAGAACTCCTCTTTAATAATCGAATCCTTCCTCATATCTCCGGTTTTCCGCATATAAAGACTGGCATAATTAACGTCGTACTGCTGCAACCATTTTTTAGTTTGGGGCTGACAGTCATCCGTCCGGCCCGACACTACAATGATATTAACGCTAGACTGCCACTTGCGAACGGTATCTAAAACTGGCTGATTTGGCAAATCGCGATCGCACGTCGAAGCATCAAAAGGATTTCTGCCATTGAGAAGTGCCAGCGTACCGTCCATATCAACAATAATTGCATCCGGCAAATCCGGGTTATATTCCGGAGGCTCAACGGGAACCCGCACGTACTTATTGTACATCTTCAGGATCACATCTTTGCCCACCGAATTAAGCCTTTTCAAATCCCGTTTAATACATTCCTCAACCGGAACTTGCAAGAAAGAATCATTAACTTCGACAACAGCTTTACCTTTAACTAACTCCTTGATATGCTCGATGTGAGGGCCAAAATTAGTATCATCAACAATGACGTGCTTGCCACTTTCCAAAGCCATCAAAATAATCGTATCTCTCAACTGCAAAATAAACTTTTCATTCGCCGGCGACCAATGGGAAGCGTGAGCCATTTCTCTGAGCAAATCTTTATTGCTACGCACCCACTTTGCAGGTTCAGACAGCAGCAATTCCCTAGCAAATTGAGATTTTCCCGAAGCAGGTAAACCAACAAGTACAATAACTCTTTTCATGGCAATTAGAAGGAAGAAGGAAGAAGGAAGAAGGAAGAAGGAAGAAGGAAGAATGCTCATACAGCAAGCTTTTTAGCTGTATCTTAGGTTTAATTAGGTGCATTCCTTTCTTCTGTCAGCTAAAATATAATGTTAATCTTCGTTCGTAGTGAGGACTACAGCCCTCATTAAAGAAACGACTGTAGCCCTTACTACAAACCTAGATGGATGTAATCTAAACCCAATAGCTCCTCTATTTTATAGATCGTAACATCACGGAGAGCTTCTTTCACTCCCGCAACTCTTCGGGCCCGCAAAGAAAACAAAATCCCGGAATACGGCAAATGTTTCACAGCTAATGCAAAATCTTTCTGAACTTCGATATGTTCGTGCTGTCGGTAAGCTTCCTCGATTTCTTCAACCAAAGATTGATATTTGTCTTTAACTTTTTGATACAACTCACTCCACTCAGGAAAATAAGCTAAAAACTCTTCTCCTTCATTAGTTAAAACAATTTCTATCAGGCGGCGGGTCGAAAACCCTTCGCGGAGATGGGAAATCGCGACATATTGCGGAGACTTAACTTTAACTCTGTTGAAGTTAGCGTCGCAGATAATATACCCTTCCGAATCCATCGGATCTAAATGTTGAGCCGCTTCGATAACTTCTTTCCAGCTAGTTAAAGGATAGGATGCGACTAATTCCCATCCGTATTTATTCGCCCAAATACTCGGGTCGGTTTCTAGCAGCGTTTGAGTGTTGCGAACCCCGTGCAGCACGATTTGATTGTTTTTGGGCTGGACAACTATTCTATTGTAAGGCGTCATCAACTCAAATATAAAACACTGGTCGGTTTCTTCGGGCAATTGATATCCCAATTCTTGCCAGACTTTCCAAAAAAGTTCGGCAAAGCTGAATCCAAAACCGTTAACTTCGCCGCTGGCGTCGGGAGTGCCGCTAGATTGCACTCTCCATTCTCCCTTGTAAAAATACAGTACAGTCAGAGAACCGTCTAGTTTTTCGTAGACTTTGGCATGACTCCAATCAATTGCAGCGGCGTGAATTTCTCCGTAATTAAAAAATTTGTCGTAGGGATAAGAAACTATCTGCCAATCTTGAGATGAATCTAAAATAATGCCTCGGCACTGCTGGACTATTTTTTCGCCCAGGGGAGATTCTATCTGCGAGTATTTCAGACAGACTAAATCGGGATATTGGCGGTGGCGGGTAACTTTGATATGATAAGTTTCGGACAAAGTTTCCAATCCGTGCTGGCGCAAATACTCTTGCAGTTCCACGATATACTCCTAAATTGCTCGCCTTCTCTATATTATATATGACTTCATATTCTGCCAACCTTGTCAAGATAGTCAAAAAACATTTTTTCCGGAAAAGCGAGTGTTAATTTGGTATTTTGAATTATGGTTGTACATACGTGAATGCGGTTCGCCGCCCAACTAAACTATTGGAATATTAAGGGAAAAGACGGTGAAGAAGAAATTATTGCTTTTGGCTACTTCTGCTTGTGTATTGACGGCTTTAGTACCTCCCTCGGTTGTTTTTGGATCTTCGCAATTGTCGCAGCGACAATCGGGAACAACACAAATTGCTCAAGGAGGCACTGCGGTTCCGGTAAATCAAATTTTGCAAAAGTTAAAAGGCAAAACGCAAGTGCCTATTTTTATTCCCAGCAGGATTCCGCTTTCGGGAAAAATGTACTATCCAACTACAGCACAAGCAAACAGCTATACTATTTCAATCGAGTTTAAACCAGATTGCGGCGGTACGACAGTTTGCTCTTTTGGGTCAATTCTAGGTCAAAAAGGCGGGGAGTTTACTACAAAACTAGAAGGGGTAACTAAGACGTTAAAAAATGTCAAGCTTGCGGGCGGAGTGAAAGGAGTTTTTCATAACGGTTGCGGGGCTTACTGCACAGCAACTCTTCAGTGGAAAACTCAGGGTTTTATGTATACCGTCGCCATTAAGAACGGACGAGAATCTGATTTAATTTTAATAGGAAATTCTGCTATTCAAGCTGGGAAGCGTTAAGTTTAGCAGTCTGGGAGGGACAACTTCTATATGTAGGGTGCGTAAGGGCGCACCTTACCGTTATTGTATGATATATCTTAACTCGCACTCGCCCCTTACAAGATGCTATTGTTTTTTTTGCGCTGACCTACTTAGGGGGAAATCAGGATGAGGGGAAGATGGCTATTTGCGGCGATTTTTGCTTGTGTGGTGACTGCTTTTACGATTCCCTACCCTTCGGGAACCCCTGCGGGGAACGGGATAGCTTCGCTTCACGCACCTTTGACACCAAACTCAGCGTTAGCCAGGACTGAACTCCCGATTACAGAAATCCGCTGGTTTAATTATTCCCCTGAAGATAGCTGGCAACCGATACAATTTATTGTGCCCGATCGCAACACTGCAAAATCGGTCGGCAGCCGCAAGTTGCGGTTGTACGATGTTCATATTGCCAAGATGTTTGAGATTTCTCATTTTCTGTGCGATCGCGATCGTGCTTCTGAGGGTTACAATTGGTCTTATCAAGCGGAAAATGGCAGTATTGAGATGGGACGCTTCAAAATTAGCTGCAATCTCGCCCGTTCCATAGCCACAGCTTACGGGGTAGGGAAACCAGAAAGTACAGTGATTCGCCGCAGCTTCAACCTGACCAACGGTCGCCCTTCTTTTGCGCTAGAAAAATACTCGATTCCCACTTTTAACATTGCTAAAAATAGAGTTGTGCAGTGGAGGAATTTTGTGCAAAAGTTTCCCCCAATTCCCGAGAAGTCAGCAAACCAAGGTAACAGTATTTTTCCTGCAAGTAACATTTCTAGGCAAATCAAAGGCAAAACGCGAGTGCCTGTTTTTCTTCCGAGCAGACTTCCTTTATCTAACACTCAGCAAGTTGATTTTGATGTCCAAGCAGGTTCCCACGGTTACATTGTGGGAATGTATTTAGGCAAAGGATGCCGCGCAGGAACCTGTTATTTCGGCACAATCGAAGCTAAAAGAAATGAACCGTTTTCCCCTCCTTCGCAATTGCCGCAGGATACTTACAGAAGCGTTGAATTGGCGGGCGGATTCAGGGGAATTTATTTCAATAATTGCGGTGCTTACTGCACTGCTTTTGTTGAGTGGCAAAGGCTGGGGGTGCTGTACCGAGTCACAAGGAAAAACGCACGGCAGCAAGAAGTTGTCCAGATAGCAAATTCTGCACTTCAAGCAGGGCAACGTTAAATTTTGGTTAGAAATGGAAAAGGTACGCGCGAGCGAAGCTATCTTCCCGCAGGAGTTCCCGAAGGGTATGGAATCCACTTTTTTCGCATTAAATATCCCGTTGCTGTACACTTAAAAAGTACCTAAAAAACTAATGAGATGCCTGCGATTAGCCTTGAAGAAGCCAAGCAGAGTCTGCAAGCTATCTTGGAAAAGGTGGCCAAAGGAGAAGAAGTGACGATCGTACACCAAGGCCAAGTAGTAGCTCGCGTAGTCCCGCCGCTATCCAAGGAGCAGCGCTTAGCTAGGCGTAGAGCATTCCGAAACTCCATTAATGTCAAGGGCGAGCCAATGAGTGCAACAGTCATTAGGCTAAGGGAGGAAGCACGGTATTGATTTATATAGATACCAGCGTTCTTGTCCCCTTCTATTTACCGGAAGCTCTCAGCGATGCTGTTGATGAATTGCTGAGGATTGAAGACACACCCGCACTAAGTCAATTAGTTGAGGTGGAACTGTTTTCAGCAGTTGCCCGCAAATTGCGAATGAGGGAAATTTCTCCAGAAGAGGCAAGACAAATAGCGAACAATTTTCAAACTGACTTGGATGAAAATTTTTATACTCGCATCCCCTGAGAGCCAATTCATTACAATTTAGCTCGCGATTGGATTAGCCGCTTTGAAGTACCGTTGCGTACCTTAGATGCACTGCATTTAGCAGTAGCAAGTTCTAATCAGTTGCTTTTGGTGACTGGCGATGAAGCTTTGGCTCGCAGTGCTCGGACTTTAGGAATTGAAGTTCAGTTATTGATTGCCGTAGCTGAGGGCTAAAAGGTCGATCGCCCTTTGGTCACCGAAGCTGCTACAAATAAATCCGATCGCCCTTTTCCCCTCGCCACTACATTTTTCTATCCAAATATCTATCGCAACTTTTGAGCTAATTCTTTCTCGCTGCAGCTAAGCTAACTCCTCATGTCAACCAGGTTCATCCGGCTCGACCCTAGGTAAATCTTACATCGCCGGCAGCCTTTGCTTGGGAATGTCGATCGCCTGGACTGCAAGCGACGCCCAATGCTGGATGGGAAACATCATCAAGGCTTACGGCTACTGGCGGTCATACGATTTTAGATTTTAGATTGGCAATGGCTTATTATGTAAAGGTTTGGAGCTTGCCTACCGTTGCATCCTTTTTTCACACAGGCGGTCAAAACCTGGTATTTCTATTTTATCGCCCGAATTATCCCAACCAGCAATTAAAGTCCCCACCTGCGGTACGCTAGATCAGGTGAATATATTGGCTGATTTCAAGCTATCCTCCGATCGATCTTATGTCCCCAACCACATCTGCCCCTTCCCGAACCGTTCGCATCGGTTCCCGCAAAAGCCAACTCGCTCTCGTGCAAACCCACTGGGTGCAACAACAGCTACAGAAACACTTCCCGGAACACACTTTTGAAGTCCACACCATGTCAACCCAAGGGGACATAATTCTTGATGTCGCCCTCGCTAAAATTGGCGATAAAGGACTTTTCACCAAAGAATTAGAAACGGGGATGATTAACAATGAAACGGACTTTGCCGTTCATTCCCTCAAAGATTTGCCTACCAATTTGCCCGAAGGTTTAATTTTAGGATGCGTCACCGAACGGGAAAATCCCGCTGACGCCTTGGTAGTTCACTCCAAGCACAAAGACAAGCAACTCGACACCCTCCCAGAAGGTTCAGTAATCGGCACTTCTTCCCTGCGGCGGCTAGCTCAACTGCGGCACCATTTCCCTCATTTTGAATTTAAAGATATTCGCGGCAATCTCAATACTCGACTCGCTAAATTAGATGAGGGCGGTTACGACGCGATTATTTTAGCAGTGGCCGGCCTCGAAAGATTGGGAATGGGCGATCGCATCCACCAAATTATCCCTGCTGATATCTCCCTTCACGCCGTCGGACAAGGTGCTTTGGGCATCGAATGCCGCGCTGGAGATACAGAAATCATGGCCGTGATTAAAGCTCTAGAACACTCGGAAACCGCCCAAAGATGTTATGCCGAACGCGCATTTCTGCGGGAATTAGAAGGTGGCTGTCAAGTGCCAATCGGCGTCAATACCAAAATAGAAAACGGTCAATTAACCTTAACCGGAATGGTATCGAGTCTCGACGGCAAGCGATTCGTCAAAGATAGTGTTTCCGGCGCCGCCGAGACTGCTGAAATGATCGGAATTGACCTCGCTCACCGACTGCGCCAACAGGGAGCTAGTGAAATTTTGGAGGAAATATTTGTCCAAGTTCAGCGCGGTTCCTAAAACCGATCCGCATCTCTTTGTCAATGCTTTTAGACGTGATAGATCGCCTTTTGTAAAATAAAAATAACAGGCGGTTTGCTTTGGCAAAACAGGTAGAGTAGCAGTCTGGTTGTAGATTTTTGATGGGATTTTAGGTAAGACTTGCGCGATAGATTTCAAAAATATCTGACTAATTTAGGACGCTCCGCACGGGTGTTAAGCAACCCGGTTTCTGATGTAAGTCTCGCTGTATAGCCCAAGATTTATGGTAAAAACCGGTTTTTTTTCGTAAGTCGTATAATTCTTAACCTACCCATCCACAATCTACAATCAAACATCCAAAATTAATCAGCAATTTATTTCAGGTAAAAGCCCAATATGAGCGCTAGAGAAATTCAATTAAAGCTGGAATTGAAAAAGGTTCAGCAACTGTATAGCAAAATGCAGGCAGACCAACAAGCTTTGCAGAAGCAAGTGAAAGAGTTCAAAACTCAAGCAGGAAATTTGTCGGATGTAGTCGAGCAAGTCTTGCCGTCGGTAGTGTCAATTTACGTCATGGATTGGGATACAGAAGAAGAGATTTCTTCTGGAAGCGGGTTCTTTGTATCGCCGGACATAATTGTCACGAACTATCACGTTGTAGAAGATATTGCCGATGAAGATTACTACTATGATGAAGATGAACTCGAACAGGTTTTAGTCGAAACTCACGACGGAAAATTGAGATTGGCCGAGGTGGTGTTTACTGGTAATGCTGAAGAAGATTTAGCATTACTCTTAATTAGCGATTTTACCTTCGACCCCAACACAGGGGAACAAGTGGACTCTCCCCAAGAATATCCTCCCCTAGAGTTGTCTTTGGATGTGAAAGTGGGAGATAGAGTAATTGCTGTGGGCAATCCTTTGGGGCAGTTTGCTTCAACTGTAACTCAAGGTATTGTGAGTGCAATTCGCGAACCCGAGGAATATGAAGAAGGCGACGACGATGAAGAAGATGTTGCTGAGGTGAAGGTGTTGCAAACTGATGCGGCGATTAATCCGGGAAATTCGGGCGGCCCGTTGATTAATATGGCCGGTCAAGTGGTTGGTGTGAATACCTGGGGATTGGAAGATGCCGACAGTATTAATTTGGCGATCGCCTCTGAAGCTTTGGATGATTTTCTAGCGGGATTTGAGGAGACTTTTGAGGACAATTCTCAGAATTAGTCGGGAGTTATCCGGAGAGGATCTCATATTTGTAAAAACACTTCTTGTGGCTCCTTCCTTCTTCTTCTTTCCTCCTGCCTCCTGTCTCCTGTCTCTTGCCTCAAAACTGCAATTTCTAGCTTGGCTGCTTTTATTGAGATGCTCCCGTTGTCCGTAATATGTGATTCGGGCGTTGGCGAAACCCTCGAAGAGGATCGCTCTTTTTCTCAGAGGGGGTGAAAAAGGCGATCGCTATTTCCTTAATTACATACTGATGGCTTTGCGTGCGGTTTTACTAATGCGTAAAGGTGAGCAGACTGCATACAATTTTTGATGTTTACCGTCCCTCAGAAAGTGACAGATAAATTTGATTAGATCGTGAAAATTCTCGCGGGAGGAGAGTACGGGCGATTGCTCTTTTTTTCACCGCACAGCGACGTGGATGGAAAAAGGGCGATCGCATACTTGAGTAAACTGCGATCGCTACCGCAACTCAGATTTATACTTGTTTTTGGACGGCGCGTTAATATTGTGTCGCTCGCCATTTAAACTTAATCTAGACTAACAATTTCAAGGAACACAAAAAAATAATGCGTATTTTATTTGTATCCGCCGAAGCAGCACCCCTCGCCAAAGTGGGCGGTATGGGCGATGTCGTCGGCGCTTTGCCGAAATTTCTGCGGCGCATGGGCCACGATGTCCGCATCTTCATGCCCTACTACGGTTTCATCCCCGACAAAATGGACGTTCCCAAAAAACCTGTTTGGGATGGGTCTGCCATGTTCCAAAGCTTCTCGGTCTTTGAAAGTGTTTTGCCGGGAACCGATGTACCTTTATACTTATTACAACATCCATCTTTCTTGCCGCGCCGCGTTTACGGCGGTTTAGATGAAGATTGGAGGTTCACTTTCTTTGCCAATGCTGCGGCTGAATTTGCCTGGAATCATTGGAAGCCCCAAATTATCCACTGTCACGACTGGCATACGGGGATGATACCTGTTTGGATGAGCCAAGACCCGGATATCAGCACGGTTTTTACTATTCACAATTTAGCTTATCAAGGGCCGTGGCGCTGGCGTTTGGAGCAGATGACTTGGTGTCCTTGGTATATGCAAGGTCACAATACAATGGCTGCCGCCGTACAGTTTGCCGATCGAGTAAATACAGTTTCCCCGACTTACGCCGAACAAATCAAAACCCCAGCTTATGGGGAAAGTTTGGAAGGTTTGCTGTCTTACATCGGCGGTAAAGTATCGGGCATTTTGAACGGAATTGATACAGAATCTTACAACCCAGCAACTGACAAGTACCTCCATCAACAATTTAGTGTTGATACTATTGAAAAGCGCCCCGCTAATAAAATTGCGCTGCAAGAAGAAGTCGGTTTGGAAGTCAATAAAAATGCTTTTTTGATCGGCATGGTGACGCGGCTGGTAGAACAGAAGGGATTGGATTTGATAATTCAAATGCTCGATCTGTTCATGGCCTATACCGACTCTCAATTTATTGTACTCGGAACGGGCGATCGCTACTACGAAACCCAACTCTGGCAAATGACAGCCCGCTATCCCGGTCGGATGTCCACCCAACTACTTTACAACGAGGCCCTCTCTCGGCGCGTTTACGCAGGCTGCGACAGCTTCCTGATGCCCAGCCGTTTCGAGCCATGCGGCATTAGCCAAATGCTCGCCCTCCGCTACGGGTGCGTGCCAATGGTTCGTCGCACGGGCGGTTTAGTCGATACCGTTTCCCACAACAACCCGATCGACAATACTGGTACAGGTTACTGTTTCGATCGCTACGAACCCCTCGATTTGTTCACCTGCATGATCAGAACTTGGGAAGGTTTCCGCTACAAAGATAAGTGGAGAGAACTGCAACAGCGCGGCATGAGAGAAGATTTTAGCTGGGATATTTCGGCCCGGAAATACATCAACTTGTACAGCGATATTTTGGGACTGCCACCCGAAGAAACCGCACCGCAACAAGAGCCGGAATTGAGCGTTGGCAAGGGTTAATTGGTAATGGGTAAGTTGACTGTTGACAGTTGACTGTTGACAGTTGACTGTTGACAGTTGTTATTTGTTAGTTTTTAGTTTTTGGTTCCAATGCCCAATGCCCAATGCCCAATGCCCAATGCCCAATTAATCTACAAATAAATCGAGAGGTAAATGACCGTAAGTTCCGCTAACTCCACCTTCTGAGGAAGATTGGCACGACACCAAAACGCCCCGGTAAGTTCCGGGATAGCCGTCAACATAATACGAACCCTTCAAAGTATTGAACTTAATATAAACCGAACCAGCAAAGGTCGAGACAGCATTGGGATCTAAAACAGCTTGATATCCCAAAGCTTTTAAATAAGCTTCTAAAGCTAAAAATCCCTCATCCGTCGAAGAAGCGCACACTCCCAACATTTGATAATCCGACAAACTTGCTACCAGCAAAATCGCTTGACGGAGTGCCTTTTTTTCGAGGGGCGATGCTACAGATTGCATATCCAGACAAGTGAAATCTTTGAGGATTTGCTGTGCTTCTTCAACAGTTAGGGTAGTCGGGTTGTGAGTAGACATGAATTGCTCTGATATTTCCCAAAATTACGATCGACCATCGGGCACTCGTCAACGAATTTCTGTCATTGCAACCCTCAATCGACGGCGGTAACACTTGCACAAGTCCTGATTATAGCCGATTGTGTGCTCTGGCACTCAATTCGGGCGATCGTCTTCGAGGGCTTCGCCAACTGCCGCATCGCACAAAAAAGCTAGTAGTTTTTACCGATGTTTTCAAGTTTAGATCAGTCCGCGTTTTTTCAGCTTTGCTAGCGCATCTTCTGCCGCATTTTTCTCAGCATCTTTTTTGCTTTTGCCTTTACCTTCTCCATAAAGTTTCTCTGCAACATAAACTTTAGCGAGAAATTCCGGCTTGTGGGGTGTGCCTCCTGCTTGGACTGTCACGTATTTGGGGGGAGTCGTGTCACCATTGGCCTGTACCCATTCTTGAAAGCGATTTTTCGAGTCTACAGTCGATCGAGTTTCCACCACATTTTCGGGAACAGAATCAAACATTTGTTGCACAAAGTTGCGAACTTTGTCCATGTCTTGCGTGTCGAGATAGTAAGCGCCAATAAAGGCTTCAAAAGTGCTGCTGAGCAAATTTGGATTAGTAATCCCACCTTCTCGATAAGCTCCTTTTCCGAGCCGCATTTTTAAGTCTAAACCGATTTCAGTAGCAAATCTGGCTAATTGTTTTTCATCTACTAATGCAGAACGCCGGCGAGTCAGTTGGTCTTCTCCCATTTCTGGATGACGCTGATAGAGATATTCGCCGCTGAGAAAAGTCAGCAAAGCATCGCCGAGAAATTCTAAGCGTTCGTTGTCTTCTTCGCGGAATGTGGGGTTTTCGTTGACGTAGGAACGGTGAGTGAGCGCTTGGCGCAGCAGTTTTTCATGGTGGAATTCGGGAAGGGTTATTTCTATCTCTTGTGTGGGATTAGTTAATGGCATAGGAGTTTTCTAAGGGTTATTGTGTGGACTTTGGTGGTGTTAGGTGGACATAAAATAGCCGCAAATAGCGGTTGATTTGGAGAATCTAGTTTATCAAATAAACTGGATTATTGCTATCTGCGGTGAGGTAAATTTTAACAGATATTTGGCGGTTATACTATTAGTCCGTTAGTCTGTCAGTCCGCCAGGGGTTAAAACCCCTGGCTCATAGCTAAAGTCCTCTTAAGAGGACTGAAGATTGTGTTTTTTAACTGTCAGTCAGTCGGTTTTAACCGACTTTAGCTATTAGACAGGGAATTCATTCCCTGGCGGACTGTGCCACTTTATGCAGATAATTTATCTGCTTCTATTACAAACAATTGCTGATCCTGCAATCGGATTTTTCCATCTTTCACGGCAGCCTTAACCAACTCGCTAAAGCGTGAAAATGTTTTTCCCTGATGTTGGCCGACAAAAGTTACTCCCTGATACTTGGGAAAAAGCTGCAACATTAGGTTGTTAATAAAACCTAATCCTGTACCCTTCCCTTTACTTAATGCTGTTTTGATAGCTTCGATCAAATACTCAACAGCCTCATTGTAAGTGAGATGACACTGAACATTTTCTATTTGCTGCTGAGTCTTGGGCGCTACCAAGCTAGGCAATTCATCAAGAAAGTGGAAATCACTACCTACAAGTTCTTTCAGCTTTTGTTTGACATTACCTCGCTGAGCAAAGACTATAACTTTTTTGCCACGATCTTTTAAATTGCGAACCGAGTTTACAAAGTCCCCATCTCCTGATACAAGGATAACTGTATCGGGAGGCCGATTGCTGTAACTATCATCAAGACAGTCAACCATCAATTGATTATCGGCACTATTTTTTAGAGGGCAGGGAACATCGATACATTTAAAACCAAGCTTTTGCAGCTTGTTTTTTGCAGAGACTTGAGCGGGACAGAGTGAATTGTAGTAGACTTTTGCTTCAATCAAGATCCCCTGAAATTTGGCAAATTCTAGCAATTGACTACCTAGAATTTGAGTTAAGTGTGTGTTCTGAATATCGACGTAAATAGTAGAAACTAGAGGCGGCAACTGCTCGGTTTGTTTGCCAATTGCTGAATGATTGTCTGTCATTTGATTATGTCCTGCAAAGACGTTGACTCGACAGCCTCGACATATCGCGCATCTAGGATTAATGGAACGCTGCCTGTGGATTTTCTCAAAAATGAACATCTCGGCACAGGACAATGTGTTACCACAAAACACTGTAATTTTGTTGGGATTTGATTAGCGTCTTAGCTACAGGGTTTACAGAACTGGAACGAGTTTAGTAGCAGCCCGTTGAAGGGAAATGGAACTCAATAATGTTTCGAGTTTCTCAAGCTTGTATCAAGTTGTTAAAACGACATTAGACTCACATTCCGCGAAGGGAAATGGAACTCAAGAATGTTTCGATTTTCTCAAACTTGTATCAACTTGTTAAAACGACATTAGACTCACATTCCGCTCAACGGGGTGCTAGAAACTTGCCCCAGTTTTATAAACCGTGTAGCTAAGACGACTCAATCAACATTCCTTCATTTTGAATGCGATATTTAGTTTTAGCTGTGCTTTTAGGCTAGCCTTCTAATTATTGGATGTCAAGTATTAACTCAAAATAATTTTTTTACATCCTTATACATCTCACCAAGGTTTTGGCCAACTTGACACCGATCGCCCTGATACACTTTACCCGATCGACCGTTCCCACATCAAAAACCCTCTCCTCCTCCCCCCGCGAACCCCTCTCCCTGCGGGCCCATCCCGCTTATCTCCGGCATTTAAACAGTAAATGTAAAAATATGTTGCAAACTTGGTACTGCTGTGTTAAGTTTAGTTACATAAGGTTGAAATTAAACGAGGTTTCTGGTTATGGAAAACAAAGACGCAAAAGTTGGCTTTACTGAGTTCGCTGAAACCTGGAACGGCCGTTTGGCAATGTTGGGCTTCGTTATCGGCTTAGCTACCGAATTCCTCACCGGTCAAGGCATTCTCTCTCAAATCGGTTTGATGTAATCAGCTTAACTGCATACAAGAGCTTAAATTCAGGCGATCGACCCCTTCACAAGTGCAAAAGCCCCCCCGCTAATAAGTCCCCTTCACTTCACACGGAAGGGGGCTTTTGCATTTTCTCTCAAAAAATCCACCAGATGGCACAATCAAAAATCTTTTCCGTCTCAATATTTATCGCGAGACTAACTCCAGCAAACTAAGCAATTCCTACTGAATCCAACCTTCTCAATTTAGGAGTCAAACCAGGAAGCTTTACCAAACCGTCTCGTTTGTGAGTCCCCGCACTGTTACCTAAAATCATCTCCGACAGATCAGGCATTTCTTGCCAGCAGTGCGAGCAGAACCAATAAACGCGATTGTGGCGAGCGTGGCGGAGTAATTTAGAGGAGCAACAAGGGCAACTATTCATGATATTTTAAACCTTCTTTAAGATAATGCAGCGATAACCGAATCATTACAAAGATTGACGAGTGCCGGTGCATCTCAACTCCAGACACAACAACAAAAAATCTTTTTCACTCACAACTTTGAGCGTCTCGCAAGTAGCACTTTTGGAGGCCCAACAGCAACACCACAATCAGAAGCTGAACGCTCCAAGGAGCCCAAGAGAAACCCCAAATAAAACAACCCAGCCCAGCCCAAGCGACAAGAACAAAAATATCTTGAGAGGTTTGCCAGTAAACCCAGACGGCTGCCAGAGAAACTATTAGTAGCAAAATGTAAGCTGAGGGCATAGTCGTCTTCTCCCAATGTGTCTGCCAACAGTCAGGAGCGATCCCTGACCATGTGCTTAAACTTAAAACTAAAACCTGAAGAACTTATGAAGACGAGCCAGTTGTTACAAAAAGTAAAATAATCCTGCCAGCTTATATTTTCCCGAGAAATCCACAGGAATATTCAGTTCATAGCTAAGGTCGAATCCGGTTAAATGAACGCACTACCAATAGGGACTTAGGCATTCCTAATTGGTATCAATTTCACCCCCAGACCGACAGGGTTGAAACTGATACCGGACTGATGTTTTTAGTCTTAAGCTGACAGGACGAAAGGTACGGCGCCTAAGTCGCTACATATATCCTGTCCGATCGACCCGATTCGATCGCTCGGCGCCATACCAAAGAAACCAAGTTTTTTTAACTCTCTTTGCCTGCAAAACTACTGGTTGAAAAGCTGCACAATTCAATGCGCGCGATCGATCTATTCTTGCTCCCAGCCCAAAGCCTCAGCGACCTGAGCCGCCAAAAACATCGGTTCAAAAGGCTTAGCAATCACGCTCACCACCCCCAAATCCGCGAACATCCGCCTGTCCCCAGCCAGAGCCTTAGCTGTCAATAAAATTACCGGAATGTGCTGCGTAGCCTTATTAGCTTGTAACTGTAGAAAAGTAGTAGGCCCGTCTTGGTCGGGCATCATCACGTCCAATAGAATAGCATCAGGCTGTTCGGCAAGAGCCTTAGCAACCCCCTCGCGGCCCGAACTCGCTGTCAGGACTTCCCAGCCCCCCACCAGTTCAAGACTGACTTGAGCTACTTCCCGAATATCTTCGGCATCGTCAATAACCAAGATGCGCTTGGCAGTCAAAATTAACATTTTTTTAGAAATGAGAACTGATCACAGATTAGAGGCGAAATGTGAATATTTTGTAAAGCAAATTATTTTAGCCGATCGGACTTTACAGTAAATTTTCAAAACTGTATAGCAGATGTTGAAGAAAGAAGGAACAAGGAAGACCGAAGTTGCAATCGAGCGGCAGGATTTCAACTAAGAACATCCTAACCGTCTGGCGCGGTTGCTGTAAAACATCCCACCCAAAAAAAGCCGCTTTTCGACCTCAAATCGCGCTTTTTGCCTGCTGTCCCCAAACTGCAGAAAAGGCTGAGATTGTTTGTCGATGACTCATCGAACAATCTGCACAAAATCAGTAACTTTGGGTACACCTAGGTAGAAATTAACTTTCAGTTGCAAGCCCCTCCCTGAGAAGTGGCAGACTTAAGAAAAAAGTGCTGCCCTCCCCCAAAACGCTCTCCACCCACATCCGCCCCCCGTGCTGCTGCACGATACTGCGACAAATAGCCAGCCCCAAACCAGTACCTCCCTTCTGGCGAGAATCAGAAGCATCAACCTGTTGAAAGCGTTCAAAGACCATCTCCAGTTTGTCTGGCGGAATACCCCGCCCTTGGTCTTTCACAGCAATCACGATGTACCACGAGCTCGGAACTAGCAAGTGCGGAGGCGCGGCGGCAGGGTCAGGAGACAACAAAGACGGAGACGACACCGACTTGTGCGCTGCTTTTTCTGCCAAATCCAGATTGTGGGTCAACTCCCCGCTCAGCCAAACCGTAGCGCCGGAAGGAGAAAATTTTATAGCATTACTGAGTAAATTTGTCAAGGCTTGAATTAGCCGATCGGGAACAGCTTGCAATTGCGCCCCCACAGGCTTCACCGACAGAGTAACTCCCGCCTGCTGAGCCATTCCCTGCATCTCGTCAGCCGCCTGCAACATCAGCTCAGCCACGTTGCAAGTTTGTTTGACGGCAGTGCTGTAACTTGACTCCATCCGCTCTAAATCTAGGATGTCGTTGACCAAGCGCACCAAACGGTCAGTGTTAGTGACAGCAATCTCCAGCATCCGCTTGGCTTTCTGGGGGTAAGCGTCAAGCAGGCCGCTGTTGAGGAGGCCCAGGGCACCGTGAATCGAGGTCATGGGCGTCCGCAGTTCGTGGCTGACAACAGAGATGAATTCATCTTTCATGCGCTCGACGGCAAGCCGCTCCGTGATATCTTTAAAAGTCACTACAGCTCCAATAATTTCGCCTTCTTCTCGCATCGGAGCGACAACGTACTCAACCGGAAAACTGCTGCCGTCTCGCCGCCAAAAAATCTCATCGGTGACGCGCCGCGCCTCTCCGTCTTCCAAGGTGGCTAAAATTTGAGAACTTACCCGGTTCGGCAGCAGTTTGCCCGCCTGCTGTGCGGCGCAGTTTGGGACAAGTTCAGAGGCTGAATTGATGTCTGTTGCAGGGGACAGTTGCTTAATCGCCCTGGAGCATTCTTCCTGTGGACGGTGTAAACTTTCATAGAGTGGTCGATCGATCAATTGCTTCGATTCACACCCAGCCATTCTCACCGCCGCAGGATTGACAAAAGTTACTTTTCCCTGTTTGTTCAACCCGCAAATTCCTTCTCCTGCGGAGAACAAAATCATTTCTGTTTGGTGGCGGAGTTGTTCAAAGGCTTTTTCGACTCGCTTGCTGTCGCTGATGTCGCGAGAGATTGTCGAAACCCCTGTTACCGCTCCAGTGGCGTCTTTAATCGGAGAAATCGTCAGGGACACATCTATCTGTTGACCGTCTTTCCGCAAGTGCACGGTTTCGTAATGGTCGATGCTGGCTCCCGCCCTAATATTTTCCAATATTTGAGGCATTTCCTTGGGGCGTTCGGGTATGGCTAAAATCTCGATCGACTGCCCCTTGATTTCCGAGGCACAGTAGCCGTAAATCTTCTCTGCTCCTGCGTTCCAGCTCTGAATAGTCCCGGTGAGGGTTTTGCCTACGATGCCGTCGTCGGAAGACTCTACAATCGACGCCAAGCGCACGAGTTCGTCTCTAGTTTGCTTGTGTTCGGTAATGTCGCGACCCAAAATCACTATACTTTTGCGCCTGCCGTCGGGGTGAAATACAGGTACTTTAATCACATCGTACATTTTCACAGTACCGTCCGATCGGGGAATCACTTCTTCTCCCCTAGAAAGCTCACCTTTTTCCCACGCTTCTCTATCGCTCACCTCGCACGCCTGTAGGGGCTCGCGGTAAAAACTGCTGAGTTCTCCTAGCTGAGAATCTTTGAGGCCGCGGTAGTCTATCTTTTCTAGCTCGAACACTTCCAATAGGGCTTGATTTGCCTCCTGCCACCTGCCCTCGCCATCTTTGAAGCAGACAATATCTGGCATGGCATTGATCAGCGAGTCGAGATAGGAATTTTCTCGCAGTGCAGTTTCTACCTCGGCCCGCTTGGCGATTTCCCGTTGCAGGTTTTCGTTTGCCGTTTGCAGCGAGTCCTTTAACAAACTTTCTGTAAAAGTTCTTTCTTTAATTACTTCCTGAAGTCTGTGGAGTTCTAGCGACAGCCGCCTGCGGGCCAACAAATTTTCTACCCGCAAGTGCAGTTGGGTGGGTTCGACGGGACTTACTATCAAATCGTCTATTCTGCGTTCGAGTTGTTTTGCCTGCTGCGAAAAGGGCTGCTCAAAAAGAGCAGGCGTTTGGGATTTACTAACAAGCAAGAACGGTAAAAATATCGGCTCGGCGGCAGCTTTTAATGATTCTACCAGCGGCCCGATGCGATCGAAATTTGCCTCGTCGAGAATGCACAAGTCAAAAGCGATTTGGGGAAAGGGAAAGTCGGAGTTTGGATCTAAACCGCGATCGAGTGCGATCACCTCATGCTCGGTGTTGAGGTGGGCGATCGGCAAATTAAGTTGTTGGTGGCGATCGACCAAGAGTAAAATGCGGCTCATTAGTGTGTTAATTTCCCCATGACTAATGATATGATGTACGGTAAATTAACCATTATACGGTTTGTAGTGACGACTGAAGTCCTCTTGTTTATGAGGACTGAAGTCCTCACTACAAACAAATTTTATAGCCCTATATCGACCGGACGGTATCGAAAGTATCAAGGCATTAGGCAGCCAGAGTAGAAGCCCCTATGCAATAAAAGTTGATAATTATTTAATTGTTTGTTCGTTCAAAAAATGACTGATGACTGTTGACTAATTTAGTTAGGGGGGCGGGTTTATATATATTTGGGTTTGCTGTTCTATTTTGTTTGTTAAACCCGCCCCTACAGACTAATGACTAAAGACTGATGACTAATGACTTTTTACGGCATTCCGATCTCAATTAAAGCATCTTCCGGCATACAGGTAGAGTAACGCTCCCCTTCCGATAAAACTGCAATCAGCCTCACCTGCCAGTCGGGCATAATCTGCAAATCCGCCCAGGGCACTGCTATCTCCAAACATTTATCCACTCCCACTTGAGCCCTGCTGAGGCGGGGCTGCCACTCATCGCCCTCTCCTGCTTCGTGAAACGCAATCGATTTCGTGAGCAAATTAATCTCTAACTGATGGTGGAATCGGTAGTTTAGCGGTGCTTCGTCGGGCAAACCAGACAGCGGAATCAGACTGTTTTTCATCGTGCGATCGGGATAAAACCAGAACAAATTTAACTCTGGAGGGCAATCAATTCCCGGCCGCACCCCTGCCTTGAAGTCGGCGCGAATGTAAAAATTCAAGTGGTCAACCCCGTACCAAAGCCGCTGAATTGCCGAACTCCGGTGCATCGTACCCCTTGCTCCCCCAACTTCAATCCGGCCGGCTTTGTCCCAATCCTGTTCGTTGCCGATACCGTCAATCACCGGGTGAATAAAGCTCAGCGGCTGGTGGTCGCCTTGAACCTCGTGCACCTCTACTTGCCGCCGCACTTCCGGGGGTACGGGCTCGCCGAGAGCTTCGTAAATTCCCGCTACGTGTTCCCGAAATAGCTGGTCGAACATGGCATCTTGGTTCGACGTGTGGCCTTCGCCAAACCACCAGAACCAGTCGGAACCTTCGGCAGCGTAAAGCGCTTCCCAAGCTTCTGGGTTGCTTTCTTCTGTCGCCTCTGGATGGTTTGCCAGCATTTGTCTGGCGGGCCCTAACAAGTCCCAAGCGCGATTTTTCGCGGGATCGCCTATCCAAGTTGTGAGGGAACCGTCTACCCAGGAACCTGTGTGCAGTTGGGCTGCGGGAATTGTTTCGGTTGCTGGGAATTTGTCGAGAAATTCTGAGACTGTGACTAATTTTATATCTGGATTATCGCTGAGAGTTTGATAGAGGGATTCTAAGAACGGTTTGCCGTCTTGGGGATAGAATTCCCAGCAATTTTCGCCGTCTAGGGCGATCGTCACTAACCAGGGATTTTCTAAAGCTGTTTGGCCGTCGGGTTGTCGGTGTTTGAGAGTTCTGCCGATCGCTTCTAAGTGTCCCACTAAATCTGATGCTGCTTTTTCCGGTTCCATCGAACCGTAGGTAAACCCGATCAAATCGGACAATCTGTGGTCTCTAAATACTATGGCTAAATCGCCGTCAGGAGTTTCTAAACGGTAAGGGCGATATAAGAATTCTGGTTCGTAGACATTCCCTGTCGCGTCGCGGTTGAAAAAGTGTTTAATTGTCCACCCCAATACTGCTTCGTCCGAGACTATCCATTTAAAGCCTTGTTTGGCAATGTAGGGCAAAATTTCCGGGCTGACTGCTTGTTCCGACGGCCACAAACCGCGCGGTTGGCAATCGAACCGGTCTTCATACATTTCCCAGGCTTTTCTCAGGTGTCGGGGAATATCTTCTTCCCACTGAAACCTGTGTTGTGGCAGCGTCATGTTTGGAATGGCTATGCGGCCCCCATTAGTGTCGGCAAGCAGCGGTAAAATCGGGTGTGTGTAGGGGGTTGTGGAGACTTCCAACTGTCCCTCAGCTTGCATTTTACGGTGCTGGGGAATGATGCGAGCGAGGATTTCTTTTTGTTTTGAGTAGATGTTTTTTCTGTCTGCCAAACTAAAATTTTGTCCTTGTTTCAGCCACCCTGCAATCTCGGGGTCGTCCCAAAACAGCGGGTCAATCCAAGCTAAATTGTGCCAGGCCAGCAAGTCGCTAAAATCCTGCAATTTCCAGTTTTCCAAACACCACTGAATGCCTTTTTCCTGCCGCTGAGTGTAGAGTTGAGCGTAGCGGGGGTGTGGCTGAATCAGGGTGTGGTAATTGGCGTCAAAGAAGTGTTGTAAAATAAACTCTTGTTCTTCGATATTTAAAGTTTCTGCTGGCTTTAATGTCACCGCCAAGTAAGGGTCTAATGCTCTGTCTGCGATGCAGTCTTCTATCTGCAAAATCAAGGAGGGAACCAGGTTTACGGTTTGATGCAGGTTGGGATATTTTGCCAGCATTAGCACTAAATCCAAGTAGTCTTTGACTCCGTGCAAGCGCACCCAAGGCAGTCGGTACTGGGCTGCTCCTGCGCTACCTGATACTCGGGATTTGTAGAGCGGTTGGTGTTGGTGCCAAATGAAGGCTACATAAAGGGGGTGAGACATTGAATTTGGTAATTGGTAATTGGTAATTGGTAATTGGTAATTGGTAATTAAATTTGGTAATTGGTAATTGGCAATTAAATGTTGGTAATTGGTAACAGTCAACAGTCAACTGTCAACTGTCAACCGTCAACTGGTAATTGGTAACAGTCAACAGTCAACTGTCAAACGTCAACCGTCAACTGCCAACTGCCAATTGCCCACTGACTAATTACATTACCTGTTCGACTTCGGCAATTTCTGGGATAGCCTCGCGCAGGCGACGTTCAATGCCCATTCTCAGAGTCATTGTGGAACTCGGGCAAGAGCCACAAGCTCCTTGCAGTCTCAGGTGTACTACTGGGCCGTCAATTTCTACGAGTTCGACGTTGCCACCGTCGGATATCAGGTAGGGGCGCATTTCATCGAGAACTGTTTCGACGTTATCTCTGGTTAGTGCTAGTGTCATATTTCGCCTCTGTGATGATTTCTTGCAGTTGATGAAAGTTCGATTTGACTCAAGTACAGCATTCTCAACCCGCGCGGATTTAAGAAACCGGGTTTTTTGATAAAATACTTAGGCACTCAGGTGAGCCCGCGGCAGGAAACCCGGTTTCTGTCACGCTGATGCTCGATCTGAGTTCGCTCTCTCGTTCGATCGTAGCCTTACTTGCTGCCAAATCAAGTGGATTCTGATACGTTATCCAAAAAAACCCGTTTTATTTAAGAAATTGGGTTTTCGATCGCGCTACACTACTGCTGGTTCTAGCAGTTTGACGTTGGAGTAGTTGAACTCGGTTGTTGTCTGTTGACCTTTTTCTTTGGCTCGAACAACTTGCTTGGTCATGACATAATAGTCGCCTATCTTGTCAAAGGTATCTTCAAATTCGAGTTCTTTGATGATTTCGTCGGTTTGGGGGTTGCGGAAAACGGCATCGTAGTGGGTGGCCAAAGAACCTTCGGGTGTCTCTAAGCTTTTGTGCGTGTCAATTACGAAAGCCATGCGGCCCATCACCCGGCTGACTTGACAAATTGAGAGACCTCGGATTTTATAATTCGAGCCCATTGAGTCGCCTTGCACCAAGATGTCCACAGCGTCGGTGCTGTCCTTCTCGCCCAGGGTGAAGCTATTTTTGCCGTGAGATTTTTCAAATGTCGAGCGTTTGCGGTGGGTGACAATATCGCGCATTTGAGTGTAGACGCTTTGCTGCACTTCCTCATCTTGAATGCCGCTGACTTCCACGCTCATGTCGGGTTTGATGGAAACATGACCCGTATATACTTCGTCGCCCTGTTTGAGTTCAATATCCGCACTGTAACCGGGAAAATTGGCATCCCAGGTATAGCGGTGTTCGTAAGCAGCGCGAAACAAATCGCGAGCGTTGGCTTGCTCTGTCATAAATCCCTCTTTCTCTTGACACCCATCTAGTTTAGCTTAACCGCGAGAAGCCCCACATTCACTGGGTAGGGGAGTTACCCGCACTCCTGGCGAGCACTTGTTGGGGGTGCTGCTGGGCTGGCAATTAGGACGCAACAAGAATTTACTTTCTCTATCGGTTGCTATGATTTGAAAATAAAGTCACAAAATGCCTGGTTATTGAGAGCGCGATGGGTCGCAAGCCAGACACCAGTCTTAGTTATGGGTTATGTTGAAAAAACTTGTGTCCGCTTTTTAGGGGTTGCACCCGCAGGCAACTATTAGATTCCCCCCTTAATAAAATGCTAGAAACTGTCTACAAACACTTAGAAACATTGCAGGAACAAGCTAGGGAATTGCCACACCCGCAACAGGAAATTTTCACAAAAGTTTTGGAAGATTTATCAAATTCTCTACAGGAAATGGCAGGCAGTCGCTTGTTTGAAAGCGCAACAAATAACGCGGCTAAGCTGGTTGAAACTGAAAAAAATAATCGCCTCTTGGAACGCACTGTAGCCCAGCAAGTAGGGCAAATCAGACAGCTACGGGAGCAGTTGGAAAAACAAATCAGCCAGCATCGAAGGGACACTCAAGCATTAACTAAAAGTGAAGCAAAACTGCAAGCTATGCTGCGTAATTCTCCGGATCTAATTAGCATTGTCGGCTCCGACGGGCGAGTTCGATACCACAGCGGAGCTCTACAGCGGCTTTTGGGTTACAACCCAGAAGAAAGAATTGGCAAATTTCACGGCGAGTTAATCCATCCCGACGATTTGCTGGCTTGGCAGACGTATTTTGGTAAGTTGTTAGAATCTCCAGGAATTGGGGGGGCAATCGAATATCGGAAACGCCACGCTGACGGTTCTTGGATCTACATGGAGTCGATAGGTAACAGTTTGCTTTACGATTCTAGCGTGCAGGGAATTATAATTAATTCGCGGGAAATAGGGGAACGAAAGCAAGCGGAAATGGCAGTCCGAGAGTCGGAACTCCACTACAGAGTTATGTCGCAAATTACTTCGGATTTTGCCTATTCTTTTAAAGGACTGCCCGACGGCAAGTTCGCCTGCGAGTGGGCGACAGAAGCTTTTGAGCGCTGCACCGGGATCGTTCCTGAAGAATTAGAATCATTTGGTTGGTGGAACTCCGAAGTCGTTCATCCCGACGACAGGGAAATGTTAATTAAACAACTAGAAGGCTGTACTTTCAGCCGCACTGGAGCTAATGAGTATCGCATTATTAATCAAAAAGGCGAGGTGCGGTGGGTGCGGGACTACTGGCAAGTGGTGTGGGACAAAACTGCTGAACGGGTTGTCCGTTTGTGGGGCGCTTGTCAGGAAATTACCGATCGCAAGCAAGTAGAATTGAAGCTGCAACTCGTTAACCAAGTTTTGCAAGCCCAGATAGCATCGGCGCCGCTGGCGATTAACTGTACCAGCAATGACGGCAATACCGTTGTTTGGAACCGCGCCGCCGAACAACTTTTTGGCTGGACTGCGGCTGAGGTTTTAGGGAAACCTTTACCGAATATTCCTGAAGGCCAAAAGCAAGATTTTTACGCGCTGCTAAAGTCTGCGTCTAATGGCAAACCGCAAAACGGTTTGGAAATATCTTTGTTGAAAAAAGACGGTAGTTCGATCGATGTTTGGCTTTGGGCCGCACGCGTGCGAGATCCGGGCGGCCAGACTGTCGGCAGTATCAACATCTTTTCCGATCTTTCAGAACGGAAGCGCATAGAGGAAGAGCGCCAAAAACTAGCAGCGATGAAAGATATGGAGGAACCTTTTTGGGCGCGCTATGTCAGCCCTCCAAAAACTCCGAAAAAAAAGGGCAGTGGGTAATTCTATCAAGCACAAGTTAAAATCATTAAAAGTGCGAAAGTGCAATCTTATGCTTGCAATATCCTTTCCGGTCAAATAACGTATTTGAGGGAAGTCGTTCCAGCAGACATAACATGATAAATACACCGGGCTAGTACGTGTATTAGTTGCTATTCTGTACTGTGTAAAACTATAATTCCCTAAAAATAATTGATGAACCAGCTACCGAATTTAGTGAGGGAATCTATCGATAAAGTGTCAGCTTTTTCCGAGGTAAAACTTGTTGGTGCGGTAAATATTAGACTTGTTAAATACGCCACTAGAAGGTTTACTGATGCCCAGGTTTTTCCTGACTCCTGAAAGTGGCTAACTCTGCGTGAGTTTGGCAAGCTTCACTTAACTCAATGTAATCTAAGATATTGGAAATTACCTTAGAAAGGTGGATAGCCGAACGGTGAGCTTCTTGGATAAAATCTCTCTCCTCTATCGGATCGTCAGCTTGATCGTCTATGGTTAGTTGTAGATAACCGATGATGTGATTTAGGGGAGTGCGGAGCTCGTGGGACGCCTTCAACAAAAATTGCTTTTTGAGCTGGGATAGTCCTTGTACTCGCTTGCTGCGCTCTTGGTAGAGGGTGGCGAGGGCGATCGCACTTCCTACTTGCTCGGCAAGTTCTTGTGCGAATTCGATCTGCGATTGAGTCCAAGGTCGATCGGTCTTTCCCTTCCGCGACGATCGGCCCTTGGACTGATGCAAGCTAATTATGCCGTTAGCTTGCTGTTGATAAGCGGTAGCCACCACTAGCAGCGACTGCGGCCCAAAAGGGTCATTGGCTGCAAAGGACTCTACTACCACCGGTTCGAGGGTGGCTAGAGCTTGAATGAAATGAGGTGCCGCTGTGAGGGAGATGTCCATTCCCAGCATGGGTAAAAATGGTTCTTGGCAGTATTCAGCAGCTACTTTGACTTGCAGGCTAGAACTTTCATAGGGACAAATGATGCAGCGGCTGACGCCTAGTGTTTCTCCCAGACTGTTAACTGTTTGCTGCCAGATGCTATCGAGATCCAAGGTTCGACGAATCTTTCTGCCAATTTGGAGTAAAAGTTTTTGCGATTGAGCTGATATTTGCTGATTCATAGCAACCCTTTTTCTAATAGACTGGCAAAAGTTTACCATTCCGCCAACAGAGTAGGAATTACTGAATTTGCCAGCCTGCCGCTGGCCGACTTAGGGATTACGTAATTCTACTTAAATCTTCCCACACGCCGTCAAACATTACTAAGTAGTTTCGGTGTCTTTACAAGATCTTTATGATTTTCCCAGAGAACTGAGAGCGTCCAGTATGCTTAATAATCCTTTACAGTAGGGGGTTGGGAAGCTGAATCAGTCGTATAAGCTGGCATTAAGTTTTTGTAAAGCTGGCGGTGTGCGCGGGTTTACTCGGATCTGTGAGATCCCGGCGCACAAATAAAGATGAGCTTTGTTATTCGTACCCCCGGATTCCATTGATGCGAATTCTGAGTGGGATCGGAAGTGGCAGGGGCGATCGATCTCAGTTGCAAGCACCCAAGGAGGGAGATTGGCGATGGATAAAAGTTAAAATTGATACAGGGACGATCGAACTGTGCTGTAAGATAATTATCAATTATCGATGACCTTTATTCACGAAACGGAACTCACGGATACACGAATATAGCGATTTTTATAAGTAACGTACAGTTTGGTAATTGGTAATTGGTAATTGGTAAGAAAGCTGGCGAGTACCTCACGAAAGTTTAGAACCGCTATAGCTGTTTTTTTCCTGATTCCTGATTCCCTCTTGCTTCTTGCTGATTCCTTCAACGTCCAGATAATCGATTACCGATGATTGACGGCCGATGATTAATTTTTAAATAGTGGTTCTTGATAAAGCGGCACCGTAAAAGTAACAGTCGCTCCCAGCCCTTCCCCCATACTGTAAAAATTTACTGTACCCCCCATTGCTTCTACCAGTTTTTGAGAAATAGCCAATCCCAAACCAGTGCCGCCGTATTGCCTGGTACGATCGCCATCTACCTGAAAAAACGACTCAAATAATTTATCTTGCTTGTCGAGAGAAACCCCAATGCCAGTATCAGCAACTCGGATTTTCACCATTCCGGGGAACTGCTGGTTGTGAACAGTCACCTTTTTCTTAATAACTTCGGCACTGATGCGAATTCCCCCTTCCCCGGTAAATTTAATTGCATTGCCCGTGAGGTTCAAGATTACTTGAAGCAGGCGTTGGTAGTTGCCGTACACAATAATCTCGTCCTCCACAGGGGGTTTTTGGATTTGAAATTGCAATCGCTTTTGCTCGACTTGAACCCGCGTAAAATTCTCAACTTGTTGCAACAGTTCACCGAGTTTGACGGGAGCGAGGTCTAACTCCATTTTGCCAGCTTCGATTTTAGCGATATCCAAAATATCGTTAATCACATTGAATAAATGTACTGCCGAGCGGTAAGCTTCTTCGATAAATTGGTGCGCTTCTTCGGGGTCATCTGCCATGCCGTCCACAAGCAGTTTTAGGAAGCCGAGGATGCCGTTGAGGGGGGTGCGGAGTTCATGAGAAGTATTAGCAAGAAATTGACTTTTAAGTTGGGAAAGAGCCACGGCTTCGGCGCGGGCCTGTTCTAATTCTTGGTAAAGTGTAGCGTGGGCGATCGCACTGCCGACTTGAGCGACTAACTCGCGGGCGAATTCGAGTTCGACATGACTCCATTTCGGGGAACTGCCGCAGCGGTGCAAACATATCAGTGCATTGGGTTGGTCTTCATAGGAGGTAGCTGCTACGAGTACGGAATGGCGGTGGAAGGGATCGGCGGCGGGGGAGGCGTAATCGACTGCTACTGGTTTTAAGGTGGCTAAAGTTTGAATCCACCCTGGCTGTTCGGCTGCGCGCAGTTCTAATCCCAGCATAGAAGAGTAAGCTTCTTGGCGGTACTCAGCTACTACTTTAAAAGTTTTCGATTGGAGATTTTCGATTTGAGCTGCAGAAAGCGGGGGCGAGGGGTCGCTAGCTATTGACTGTTGTAATTCGGCTGCTGCGGCGGTCGATTTTGGCTGATTTTCCGAGGCAAGGAAGGGGGAGGTTTCGAGATTTTCGCTGTCTTTTTTGTAGGAACAGATGATGCAGCGACTCGCGTTCAAAACTTGACCCAAGCTGTTAACAGTTTGCTGCCAAATTGTGTCTAAATCGAGGGTTTTGTGCAGGTTTTGAGCGATTTGGGAGATGACTTTACGGTCGATTTCCGAGTAGGGAGGGAGCGATCGACGAGCGGGGATACGGCTCGCTGGAAGCGACATTAGTTGGCGGGCGTCCCAAGGGGACGGCAAAGCTCGATAGAGCATGAATTCTGGGGAGTCGGGCCGTCTGTCTGTGGGTTTGTCAGACAGCAGCCTTCCCATAACTAAGACTTTTGCAGCTTTGCCGTTTGAGTCGATCACCGGAGTGAGTGTCATATCGAAGAGAAAATATTGTCCGGCGTGGCAAAATGGATAGCTGAACCTTTGCGGTACGAGGGTTTCGAGCACCCGCCGCAGGATATCGAGATAAGGCGCAGGGACGAGGGGTTGCAGGGTTTCGCTGAGAGGGCGATCGACAATTTGTTCTGCTGTAAGGTTGTACTGCTCGGCTTTTTGCCAGTAAAAAGATAGATATCGACCAGAGGCGTCTTGGGTAAATACTAATTCTGCCCCTAACTCTTGAAAAAAAACTGTAGAGGCGAGGCTCGATCGCCGGAAATCTGTGTTAGAGTCCATCAGAGTAGGGGATGAAAGTAGTTCGGATTTTGGAGTATTGAGTTTTTAATAATGAACTCAATACTCCCCATTTTTTGGGGCTTCTACTGTTAATTTGTGAGTTATTAATTAAAAAATTGTTGGCTTTTTAATTAATACATTAATAGCTCAAGACTCACAAATTGCAAAAATTTTAGGCTTCTACAGTTGACTTTTGAGTGATTAATGAGCTCATCAAATATTAATTCTTTAATTCTGAACTCAACTCAAAACTCAAAACTATTCGTTCTCAGCCGTTTTGGGTAATTTAAAGATAAAAATTAAGATTGAGAAATTAGGAATCTGCACCGATTAACTATCTAGTGTGAAAATTACGCCAAAATATGAGGCTGCGAACAACTCTAGTCAGGGAATGGCTCACGCATTTTTTCCCTCACCTGAAATAGTTCCGAGGTTGTGATTTAGGCGAGTTCACTCGCCCACCACCTGTAGCTTTAGCCACGAAATCTGCAGGAGATCGCCCCCGCGATCTAAATTTCACAGCCTGCAGATTTGCGCGCGCCGTCTGGGGCGAGATCACCTCAGTCGTTCCACTCACCGCGTGGCGGGACTGGCGGGTTGCGACGCAAACCCAGAGCCAGTTCGTCTTCGCGGCGCTCGCCTCTGAGCCACTGCTTGATTGCTGTTTCAATGACTTTGCTGGGGTCATTCGTCAAGTGCTTAATTTGGTCTAGCAGTTCAGAATCGATATGGATGGACAGTTCGACTTTTT
>JACJNV010000004.1 GCA_014695175.1 Microcoleus sp. FACHB-DQ6
TTTTTTGCTAATTGTTTATTAGCCCTTCTCAAATTGATTGGTTACGCTGCCTTGTTTTTGGGTTTGATTTTAATGCTGGGTCATTTCTGTCTAGTTGACATACACATTAGCCGTGCGCGCATAACCCTCCAATCTCAGTGTCCTGCACCTGGGATTAAGCCTGAGCCTGCCGTGTCATTTAAGACTCAGGCGGGTCAACTATAAACTTGCCTTTGAAGCCCCCACGCTTAATCTAAGATTTAGTGGTGAGTGGCTGACAATTTCATTTTCATTGCGACACGGCGATTGCGCTGCTGTTCAAATAATCCTAGGACGCTACCAAAAAGCAGGTCAATGCGAGTCATCATCCAGCGAGTAAAATCATCTCAAGTCGAAATAGAAGGTCAAATTGTCGGCAAAATTGGCTGCGGACTTAACTTGCTTGTAGGTATTGCAGACACCGACACCGAAGCAGAACTCGATTGGATGGCTCGCAAATGCCTGGAATTGCGTTTGTTTCCCGACTCGGCCACGGATACCGGGCGCTGGGACAAGTCCGTACAAGACATTGGCGGCGAGTTGCTGGTTGTGAGTCAGTTTACGCTCTATGGTGACTGCCGCAAAGGTCGGCGGCCTTCATTTGAGCGAGCTGCGGCTCCTGAACGAGCTGAAATTTTTTATGATAAATTTGTCGAAAAGTTGCGCCAGAGCGGCTTAAAAGTTGAAACAGGCTTGTTTGGAGCGATGATGCAAGTCTCGATCGACAATGACGGCCCAGTGACTTTGATATTAGAGAGAGAATGCGGGTGAGTTGGTTGACAGGCCTGTCTGTGCACCGCACCGCACCCTACTTTTCTTGTCTTCCTACCCTTCGGGAACGGCTTCGCCGAACGTGTCCTTTGCGTCTTCGCGGTTCGTTCAAAAAAAGCCGTTGCGCGTTTACTAAGAGCAAATTTTCAGATTAACCGGGTTTCCTAACTGCTGTTGCGTAGGTTCAGAAGACATGGGTTTTCGCTACATTTTCTCCCATCCCGATTCCAGAACATAAAACCCTTAAAAAACCAGTTTGTAAATCGTCCACTCAGCGGCCCTGGAACACCGTCAATCTTTTTCGCGATCGCCCTACCAGACTAACAGCTCAGAATGCTTGTACAGTAAGGCTTTAACGGCAATAAAACCAATCTTCCACAGCCAGCGCTTAGAATCAGATTCAGCAGGCAAAAACTGTTGGATGAGAGAGTGGAACACTGGCATCACTGCGGTTATCTCTACTTCCGTAACATTCAATGTATAGAGAGTTGAATCAGCACAGCAAGCGAAACTGCCAGCAACTGCCGCCTCACTCTCTAACAAATGTCCTCGCACACCCGCTGTGCCCTACCACCCGATAAACGCCATGACTGTCAAAGCTGCCACCAACACCGTCAACTGCAACACCGCTTCTGACCTCAACTGCATTCCAGCCGCCTCCAGCGAACAAACCGCCGAAATCAATACTGTTCCCAGCATCGATATCCTCGCTTTGGCTAACTTCGCCCTCAAAGAATTGCAAGCCGAAATGAAAACTGCCAGCCGCAGCGCTCAAACAGTGGCGATGCGGATTGCTAAGGAAGTCGAACGGATTTGCCAAAAAAGCGATCGCATCCAAATTTCCGGCGAAGTAGAAGCTTGGCAAATCACCTTGGCCGAGCACCGGTTGCAAAAAACCCTGCAATACTACCGCCTCGGTTCCAAACAAGGCCGCGTCGAACTGCACTCTCACCTCGCGGCTATGATTTACCGCCACGTTGCTTCTTTCCGATCGAACTTGAACTTCCAAGCTCGCTACAACATGATTGAAGACTTTTTGCAAGGCTTTTACATCGAATCTCTGCGAGCTTTCCGCCGCGAACACCAACTCGATGTCGCCTACCAGCCCCGCACGCAGCTAGAATTAGCTGAGTACATGGCTTTCACCGAACACTACGCCAAGCGCCAAATTGGTTTGCCCGGCCGCAACCGCCAACGCCTGATCGTGTTGCGCGCTCAAGGATTTGCTAAGGGCCAGCCTCCCGAAACTGCGATCGACATTGAAATGGCTGTAGAATCCGGCAAGGGAGAAGAAGCGGAAATGTACAGCCGCTCTCCGGCGCTGCAACAAGTGCGCGAGCAAATGGTATCGGAAAC
>JACJNV010000040.1 GCA_014695175.1 Microcoleus sp. FACHB-DQ6
TTTTATTCATTCAGCCTTCCAAGCTAACTATGCGGGTTCGATTCCCGCTGCCCGCTTGCGCCTATAAGAACCTCAAACCAACGATAAATCAACGGTTTGAGGTTTTTTATTGCCCAGAATACGGCTGAGTCGGGGGTCAAAGTGACTATCAAATGACTATCAAATGACTACGAAATGACTATCAAATGACCTTTTTGGATACAATTTGGAGATAATGTGACTAGAATTTGACGAGAAATATCCAGCCGATAGTCAATAGCGGTAAGGTGCGCGGCAGAAGAGCACCCCACATAATTAGGTTCTGTGTAAGTCCTGTATCTGCAAGAATAATTGGTTAACATAGAGTGCCCTGATTTGCCAAGATTGCCGATCGAACTCAGCTTGAGTTATGACTGATTCGGAGTCGCATCAGTCACAAGGAGGGCCCGTGAAATATTTTTCAGTAGTAATGTATTTGCTGCGGGAACGGCAACAGTTTCTCGAAGAAATTCGCCAAGGTGTCAAGCTCAAATCTAAAATTTTCGGTTTGTTGATTTCTAGTACCGTATTTTTTGGCATTTACGGAGCGATATTAGGCGCATCTAGTACGTGGATGCAATGCCTGGTTTCAGCAATTAAGTTGCCAGCACTTTACTTACTGACGCTGATTATCTGCTTTCCCACACTGTACTTTTTTAATGTCATGTTTGGTTCAAAACGAACTTTTGAGCAGTATTTGACATTGTTGATGACAGCGATGGCGATGATTAGCGTTTTGCTGTTTGGATTTGCACCTGTTAGTCTGTTTTTTCTTCTAAGCAGTCCCAATTACAATTTTTTTCTAGTGTTGAATGTTGCTATTATGGCAATCACAGGATTTTTGGGGGTAAGTTTCATTTATCAAGGAATGCACTTTCTGTCCGAACAAGATGCGGAAGGCAAAGACATCAGGCTAAATATTTTGCGTTTTTGGTTGGGACTCTATGCGTTTGTTGGCACTCAGTTGGGATGGACGCTGAGACCGTTTTTTGGGTCGTCGGGAATGGCTTTTCAACTCTTCCGAGACCGAGAAAGCAATTTTTATATGAGTCTGTGGCAATCAATTATGTCTCTGGGAGGATCGTAATTAATCCCTATCTAAGGAGATTTTAAAGAGTGATACAAGCGGATTTGGATGAGTTAAAAATTCCTGAGAAGGAGTTGGAGGATTTGAGCGGAATAGCTTTGAGCGACGGTTTTGCAGGGGATTTTTACCGACCTGCTGCACTCCGGGACGGGAAAAAGCTGTTTTCTCTTTTGTTGAATGAGTTGCTGATATTTTGCCTGACATTAGTTGTTTCGCTGCCGATTGCTTTACTGGCTAATAAACATAATGTTGGTTTATTTAGCGAGGCTGAGATATTTGTCCGGGTTTTACAAATAACTTTGGGTTTGTCGCTGGCGATTACTGTGGCTTGGAATGTCTATAAATGGGTTAAGGCAAAGCCTCTGGCAACGCTGGCGGGTCTGCTGGATGAAGTTGAGAAATATCATGAGGTGATTCAGGCTTTAGATATTATCGACCGCATAACGGCGGCGGGCAATTTACAAGCCAATTTAATTAAGCGAGGAGATGCAATTGAGGCATTAAAAATTACTAGAGAAAGTTTAGTCTGTGCTTTGAAAACCGAGAGAATTCTCAGGGAAAATCAGCAATTTATCGGCCGCCGTTACGAGTTATTTGCTAATATTGAAAGTAATTTGGCTGCTTTGATGGCGGTGGATGTGAGCGATCGGGCGACTGAATACGGGCGGTTGCTGAATGAAGCTTTGGAAATTGGAATGAGCGTACACAAAGAGGTAAGAAAGTTGCAAAATGGCAAGTAAAGTTTAGTTGCAGGTTTGTAGTAAGGAATTTAGTCCTTAAACCTGATTTTTTAAGGCAGAGGCAAGTGTCGCAGTTGTAGGGTGCGTCAGACATCGATCCTTTCGATTTTAACAGGTTTGGACGCTCTGACGCATCCTACGCATCTACCAACTTTTTTATCAACTTAAACTTTTAATCATCAAAAATATCCAACTGTTCGCCCTCCGACTCTTTTTTGCCATCTTTTTTAACACCTTTCCGCAGCCCGATCGCAATTTTGCTGTGTTTCTCAATCTGCTTCATCACCTGTCTCGCCCGGTCAATCACCGAGGGCGGTAAACCAGCTAATCTGCCCGCTTCAATTCCGTAAGATTTGTCCGCACCTCCCGGCTGAACTTGGTGCAGAAATACGATTTGATCCGGCAATTCTTTCACGGTCACCTGATAATTTGCGACATTATCTAAAATAGAAGCCAACTCATTCAATTCGTGATAGTGAGTCGCAAAAATCGTCCGCGCCCGAATCTCAGTTGCTAAATATTCTGCCACAGACCAAGCAATCGAAAGTCCGTCAAAGGTGGCCGTTCCCCTGCCAATTTCATCTAACAAAACCAATGATTGCGGCGTCGCGTGATTGAGAATATTAGCAGTTTCGTTCATTTCCACCATAAACGTAGACTGACCGGTTGCCAAATCATCTACTGCGCCGACGCGGGTAAAAATGCGATCGCAAATTCCCAAACTCGCAGCTTTCGCAGGCACATAACTGCCCATCTGCGCCATTAACTGGATCAAACCTACCTGCCGCAAGTAGCAGCTTTTCCCGCTAGCATTCGGCCCGGTTAAAATAATTAAATCTGGGCGGTTTAACGATTCTTCCCGGCCCAAAAAAGCAGAATTAGGTACAAAAAATCCCGGCGGCAAAGACTTTTCCACCACAGGATGACAACCTTCAATAATTTCAATTTCCCGACTTTCTGTCATAGTCGGGCGGCAGTAATTCTGGTAAACTGCTACTTCTGCTAAACCGCACAAAACATCCGCTGCCGCCACGGCGCGGGAAACGTTGCGAATAATTTCGGCGTGTTCTCCTACTTCCGATCGCACTTTAGCAAAAATATCGTATTCCAATTGATTTAAATCTTCCCGCGCTGTCAGAATTCGCACTTCCCTTTCTTTTAATTCTTCAGTGCTGTAGCGTTCTTCATTGGTGAGAGTTTGCTTGCGGGTGTAGTCCTTCGGCACTTGGTCTACTTTCGATTTGGTAATGCTGATGTAATAGCCGAAAGCTTTATTGTAGCCTACTTTTAAATTAGAAATTCCCGTGCGTTTTCTCTCAGTTGCTTCTAAATTTGCAATCCATTCTTGGTCTGCTGATGCAGTTTGGCGCATTTCATCTAGCATCGGATTGATTCCCGCTCGAATCAAACCTCCTTCTTTTAAATGAATCGGCGGTTCGTCAACTAAATGAGCGTGAATTTTACTTGCTAATTCTTCTAAAATTGGGGGTACATTTTGCAGCGCTTTCAAATAGGGCGATCTCCCTTGGGCTGCGATCGAAGCTAATTCCGGCAGTTTTCCCAGTGAATCAGCTAAAGCGACCAAATCCCGCGCGCTAGCTGTTCCAGAACCGGCGCGGCCTGTCAGTCTTTCGATGTCGTAAATTTGGCGCAGCAACTGCTGCAAATCTTGGCGCAGGGCGTTATTTTCTACTAATTCTTGAATCGTGTCGTGTCGGGCGCCAATGCCTTTAATGCTGAGCAAAGGTTGCAGCACCCAGCGGCGCAAAGCGCGGCCTCCCATTGCGGTGCTGGTTTTGTCTATAGCCCACAGCAGCGAACCGTGAAAAACCCCATCTCTCACCGTTTGAGTAATTTCGAGATTGCGGCGGGTTTGGTAGTCGAGTATGAGAAAATCGGTGAGAGTGTAAGTGTGCAATCTTTGCAAAGAAACTGCTTTTTCCTTTTGAGTCTCTTCGATATATTGCAGCAAACCACCGGCGGCGCGCACTGCGAGGGGCAAATGGCCGCATCCCATACCTTCAAGCGATCGCACTTTGAATTTTTGCAGGATTCTCTGTTTTGCTTCGGGCAAAGTAAACGGAATTTGCGATCGCAAAGAATAGCAGAATGAATTCGGCAAACAATCGGGTAAATGCTCGGATTTCTCTCCGGGCCTCAACATAGTCACCAAATCCGGCGCATTAGTCGGTACCAATACTTCCGAAGGCTGCAAGCGCAGTAATTCTAGGGTTAATTGTTCTAAACTGTCTGCTTGGGTAGTGACGAATTCTCCCGTAGAAATATCTGTATAAGCCAATCCCCAATGTTCCCCAGCAATGACGACTGCTGCTAAAAAATTATTTTGTCTGGGTTTGAGCATTCCGTCATCAGTCAAAGTTCCGGGAGTGAGAATGCGGGTAATTTCTCGCTTGACTTGACGGCCTTCTTTCGCAGCAATCGAGGCATCTTCAACTTGGTCGCAAACTACCACAGCATAACCTTTTTCTACTAACATTGACGTGTAGCGGTCGAGGGCGTGGTGCGGCACTCCTGTCATCGGCACTCTGCCGATTTCCTTGCCGCTTTCTTTGCTAGTACAAACAAGTTCTAATTCCTGCGAAATAGTAACTGCATCTTGGAAAAAACACTCGAAAAAATCTCCGACTCGAAACAATAAAAGTGCGTGGGGATACTGTTCTTTCACTTCCACATACCGCTGCATCATCGGCGTCAGCTTGGTGAATTCTAGTAGGCGGTGGTCAGCATTGCGGATGTTGGGTTGATGGGGGTCTGTTGGGGTAGATGCAGTGTAAGGCATAAAAGGCGATCGATAAATTTTAATCTTTAACAACTTTAGCGCAAGCTCGGCTTTTAGCTATAACTAATGATACAATATTTGACGATTAATCCTCCTTAAGCAGGGTGCGTGATTCTCAATATTGGTGAAGAGTCTTGAGCGATACGAAACTCACGCATCCTACTTAATAATCGATCAACCCGCTTTTACTTGAGAGGTTTTAGGTCAATACTTATCTAATGTGAGTCCAAGCAGCCGCTACAGTGAGACTTAGGGCTGATATTTTATCTATTGTGAGAGGCTCGGAGTGGCGATCGACAAAAACAACCTCATCCATCTCGTTATTAGCTGTTATAGCAGATATTGAAGGCTTTTCGGCTACTTCGACTTCGCTCAGTACAAGTTCGCTCAGGGTAAAAAGAAGGAAGAAGCAATCATCCGCAAGGATTTTAGCAATTAAGAACGTCCTAACCGTCGGGCGTGGTTGCTATAAATGTTGGTGGTTAACAGAAGAATGTAAAATTTCCCGCACTTTAGGGGCATAAACTTTACATTTTTGTTATTGAAAACAGCCGGAAGATAGATTTATAAATTATACCTCGGATAGAGAGAGAAAACATTTTATATGCTTAAAATGAAAAACATCGAAGCGACTAATTTATCGGGTTAGTAAAGGTAAGATTTAGAATCAAAAATCGGCTAGCTAGTAGTTAACTAGAGGAAAAAAATAATGAAAGCTCTTTGCTGGCACGGAGCAAATGATGTGCGAGTTGATAATGTACCAGACCCAACAATTATCAATCCGCGCGATGCGATAGTTAAAATCACGTCTACAGCAATCTGCGGCTCAGATTTGCACCTCTACAACGGCTTGATCCCGACAATGCAATCGGGCGACATCATGGGCCACGAATTCATGGGGGAAGTAGTCGAACTCGGCAGCGAAGTCAAGAACTTAAAAAAGGGCGATCGCATTGTCATTCCTTTTACTATTTCTTGCGGCAGTTGCTTCTTTTGCAACCGCGATTTGTGGTCGCTGTGCGACAACTCCAACCCCAATGCAGGATTGGCTGAAAAAATCTACGGCCATTCGCCGGCTGGACTGTTTGGCTTCTCCCATTTAACGGGCGGCTATGCAGGAGGTCAAGCAGAATACGCGCGGGTTCCGTTTGCAGATGTCGGCCCTTTAAAAATTCCCGACGGACTTTCGGACGAACAAGTATTGTTCCTCACCGATATCTTTCCTACGGGTTACATGGCAGCCGAAAACTGCAACATTCAGCCGGGGGATACTGTAGCTGTTTGGGGATGCGGGCCGGTGGGACAATTTGCGATTAGAAGCGCGTTTATGCTGGGGGCCGATCGAGTAATTGCGATCGACCGCGTACCGGAACGCTTGCAAATGGCGGCCGCGGCGAAAGCAGAAATCATCAACTACGAAGAAATGGACGCCGGGGAAGCCCTCAGCGAAATGACGGGGGGACGCGGGCCCGACTCTTGCATCGACGCGGTGGGAATGGAAGCCCACGGCACCGGTCTCGACGCTTTGTACGACAAAGCTAAGCAAGCCGTGCGTTTAGAGAGCGATCGACCCACTGCCCTGCGACAAGTGCTCGTAGCTTGCCGCAAAGGAGGTACAGTCTCAATTCCCGGCGTTTACGGCGGCTTCGTAGACAAAGTGCCCCTAGGTGCAGCTTTTAACAAAGGCTTGACCCTGAAAATGGGACAAACGCACGTTCACCGCTATTTGCGGCCGTTGCTCGAGCGCGTTCAAAAAGGCGAAATTGACCCGTCATTCGTAATTACGCACCGAATGAAATTGGATGAAGCGCCCCACGCTTACGAGATTTTCCTCAACAAAAAAGACAACTGCATCAAAGTTGTCCTCAAACCATAACTCGCATTTACCCTTCACGGAAAAACTATGCTTTTACAAGAAAAAGAATCAGGCGACTTGATTGAAATCCTCGATGTAGATGCTTTAATCAGCCCTACAAAAAATGAAGTGCCGGGAAAAAATCAAGCTGGTCAAGAAGAGCAAGAGACAGCAACCTTTCCAAAAAGTAATTTAG
>JACJNV010000400.1 GCA_014695175.1 Microcoleus sp. FACHB-DQ6
GGGTGATGCAAGGCTTTTGTACTATTTTACCTGTTTATCTTGCACACTTTCCTTGATCGGACGATCGCATAACCAAGCCGTGTAACCTTTCTGCACTTATCCAGCAAGCCCTAAATACTTCTTGCCCCAGGAGTATTTAGACTTGCAAAATCACTATGCAGGCGACGGTGCAGATTTGCGTATTTGGCGCGGGACTGGAAGTGTTCACCCGGAACTTTTGGAGTTCATGCAGAAGGGTGAAACTGGTAAAATGCCGCGGCTGTTTCACCATTTGTGGCACGATCGCATTAACATGGAATTTGCCGAAGAGTGCATGAGGTCAATGCTTTGGCACCGGGGCTTGTACGTGCCGACCAATCAATTCGATCCTTATTTGGACAGTGACGAATATAAGGCTAATGCCGATCGGGCAATTAAAGCTTACTTCAAAAAAAACCCGTTCATGCTGGGACTTCACAAAGCATTTCCAGAAATGTTTTTAGAACAGTGCCGCCAAATGTCTTATTACAGCAATCTCGGTTTATTCTGGGAAGTCATGGCGCCGGTGTTTTTTGAGGTTTCCGACTTGTACGACGAAGGGAAAATTACGACAGTCCCGCAGGCGATGGATTTCCTAGTAAATGGCATATTTGCGATCGCCGGACGCCCGATTTACCACCACGTTCAAATCGACGGCGAAACCTACGAAATCATCCCGAAATCTAAAGGTTTCACTTGGCTTTACGAAGCAGCGTTACCTTACGTGGAAGCTGTATTTTATCGCACTTCGCCCTTCCGAGGCACCAAATCTTACAACGCTCAAGCTAAGGAAGTTCCTGACGATCAAAAAGACTTCCACTACGGAGTTTTGTATGCAGACAAATTCCCGGTAGGTACGGCGGGGATTCCGCCGACTTTGCTAGCACAAGATATGCTGCATTTCCTGCCACCTTATTTGATGGATTTCTACAAACAGCGCTGTCGCGGCGAAGATGATATCCTCAATCAAATTGGGGTAACATTTCAGCGATCGATGTACTGCGTAACTTCGGCGGTGATTCAAGCTTTGCGGACTGCTCTTTTGTATCCTTTAGATGACCCGAATCCCAAGCATTTGAAGGCAAATCGGGCTTTCTTTGAGGCTCAGATCGATCGCTTCTGCCGCCCGGAATACGGCATGAAATATGCTGCGAAGTTGAAGAATATTCAGACTTCGGATTATAGGTAGTCATCGGGCATTGGGAATGGGGCATCGGGCATCGGGAATTTGTTATTGCAAAAACTCCTAAGCTGTTCGGCATTTAAAAGACGATAGTATGGTGCGTCAGTACAGAAGTGTTTCCCGCATAAGCGCGTCAGTGTTCACTCCTGACGCACCCTACAAGCCTCGTTAGTGGTTTAAATGCTCCACAGCTTAATGATTACCGATTACTATGCCCCATCCGATTTTAGATTAAAATTACCAATTGATCTAAAATGTAAAATTGTCCAATGTCCAATGCCCGATGCCCGATGCCCGATGCCCCTTCCCCAATAACTATGGACAGCAAAGATCTAGCCAAATATATCGAAGCAAAGGACGGGATTTCCAAACCTTGGCTGTTGGTGCAACTGCGGCTGAAAAAATTGCAAGAAAGGCGATCGGAGATTTCTGCTGAAGAGTATATGACAGAACTTACAGACATTCACAAAGATTTAATGAATCTGGGGGAATGGTGGCTGGGCATCGAAGATGAGGTGTTCTAGGCGATTTGAAGAATGCTAGGTGCGGGGATGGGTTCACCTTCTTCCTGCCAAGCTTCTAGATACATTTCGAGCACTTCTTCACCATGTCGGATGGCTTCTTCGCGGGTTTTGCCGTGGGTACAGGGCATGACAACGCGCTCGGCAAACTCTGGAATCGTCACGAGGAAAAGTTGATCCTCGTCAGACCATTGGACGATCATACTGTATCGATTCATGAATCTTCCTCCTTTAATTCGTCGAGTTCGGCTAACAATATTGCCAACTGCTTCTCTAAATAGCGTGGCACATCATCTCCGTCTTTGCCTGGAATTGTTAATGTCTTCCCAATCAAAGGATGCTGCCATCTCTCATGGCTGCCTTTTCCGCGTTTTGGCAAATAAATAAAGCCCTCACGGTAATCTGAGCTTTTAACTCGCGAATTTTTCTAGGCATGGTGATTGTCCATTTTCTACCTCCATTTTCTCACTTAGCCATTTATTTTAATTTTTCCTTGGCCCCTTCTCGCAGTTGGTTGCCGGGGCGATCGCACTTTAAAATTTTTCCATCAAATCTTTTTCTTGAGCATAAACATCTCGTAGCTGTTGCAGCGCCGCCCCAGAAATGACCGATTTAACAGTAGCTACCAGTTGGCCCCACTCCAGCAAGCTGTCAACTGAAACAGCTTTTTTGAACTTGTACGTGTAGAATTTAGTCCAAAATGCAGGTGCTTGCTTGCTTTTCCAGCGTTTGTACCATCTGCCAAAATCTTGATGTGCGATCGGCTTTACTTCTAAAATAGGGGGAAAATCGGCGTAGCTGACAAACCGGCTGATGCCTTTGGCGTGCACGTACACCATGTAGCGACAGCATTCTATGCGGTAAATCTCGTCTGCTGCGATATTGAACAGGAGTGCAACTGTTTCTTCGGTAACGAATCTCGCCAGCGGATGCAGGATTGGAGATTTATGAATTATTCTGGATTCTGCGATCGTTCGCGATTTTGCCGGAGTTTCTGATATCATAATAGACGCATCTCTTGATTGTAGGTGTGTACATCTTTTTGTTGTAGATGTGCAGGACAGAGATTATCTGTCCTGATGAGGTTTAATAGACGATCGCCCCTTAGTTTTCCAGGCCGGGGGGCGATCGGCTTTTTAGATAAATTTATTCTAAGGTGTTATAGCACCCATTGTCAAGCATGGGTTTAGTAAGAATTAAAGTCAGAGAACTAGCAGCAGAGAAAGGCTGGACATTCAAGGAAGTTTCAGAACGTTCTGGGGTGGTATACAACACGGTTAAGCATTATGCTCGCTGTCCAGGGCTGACAACGGTTGACTTTACTTTGCTCCTGAAATTAGCTCGGACTTTTGATGTGATGATTGAGGATTTGGTTGAGGTTTTGGAGGAATAGGTCGATCGCCCTTAAGTTGTCTAGACCGGGGACGATCGCTTTTTCAGATTTAATTATCTTAAAACGCAACTGCATTATTTGTCAAGTATGGGTTTAGTCAGAGTTAAAGTGCGAGAGCTAGCGGCCGAGAGGGGCTGGACATTCAAGGAGGTGGCTGAGCGATCGGGCGTGATCTATAGCACCATAACCAGCTATGCTCGTCGTTCAGAAATATCAATGGTTGACTTTACCGCCCTGTACAAGTTAGCGCGGGCCTTTGATGTGATGATTGAGGACTTGGTGGAGATTATTGAGGAATAGGTCGATCGGCGTTAAGTTGTCTAGACTGCGGGCGATCGCTTTTTTGTATTTTTTACACTATAGCACGATTAACTGTACTTACTCAAACATTATTGTACTTAATCGGATTGAGGATGGTAACATCAAGGAAAGTTATTAATCGTTGATTATTCTTCGTGGCTAAAACTAATACTGCGATCGCGGTCAGTTCTGTGATTAAGGAAGTCATTCAAAAACAAGCGCTAGCGACCAGACTAACCCAGAAGGAAGTCGTGTACTTGGGAATGCTGGCAATTGATGCACTCGACGAGGAAAGCCGCCAAGAGTTGGCAGATAAGGTGCATCAGATGCAGATGAAGGGCGAGATTTGAAGCTGAAGAAAACCAGGTCAACAGTTTCATCTTTACCGCTAAAAGCGACTAAACTTTACCCAAGGTCGATCGGCTTTGGATGTCACATCAACAATCTCGGCTTGAGAATATTGCTTGCGTATCACCTCAATTTTCTTTCTTTTGCTTCCAACATAGAGTTGCATAGTCAATTGGGCGATCGAGTAAATCCACCATAGCAAAAAGGGCGATATCGACTTCTTGCTTGTTTATTCGGCAATCCGTTTCGGTGCAGCGCGGTTGTTGGGATGCTGGGGCTACCTCGGTGCTTTACGCCAACCATTGGCGATCGCCTCTGACTCTGTGCAAAACCATCTCTCACCGCTAGCTGGCTCGATAACTGTTGATTCGTAATCTTCCATGCCTCGAAGGTGATAAACCTTATTGCCTGTATCGATCGAGATGTTGCCTTTGATAGTACATCCTGGTTTTGCGATGGATGTAATTGGAGAGGGAGAACGACTTCGACTCAACTGCATTGTAAAAAGCACAATGACAGCCAGAATCCCAATACCCACAACTGTTTTGAGTAGACCGGGTTTCTTTGGTTTCTGCTTTGTTGGCTCATGTCGAGGTGCAACACCTTGAATTGAGGCTCTAGTGGCACGTACCTTCCCGTCTGTTTCAGCAACTGGCTCGTACAAAATCGTATCTCCGACTTTTGGGCGGCGACTTGCTCCCTTAAGCGCACTGATATGCAAGAAAACTTCTTTACTGCCATCATCCGGTTTAATGAAGCCAAACCCCCGATCGTCTTTCCAGGTTGTCAGTTGCCCTTTATTCAGAACAGGTTTCATAAAATCGCACTTTTATTCCTGCTTAACAGACTCAGCCAATCGCTTCGCCTTCTCTCGCCGATGAACATTAATCGCACTGTTGCGAATATCAGCCTCTACCATAGCAATTAGTTCATCTAAACTGAGAGTTAGAGCGTCAAGTCGTTGACAGACACCTAGAAGATTTCTCATAGTATTTTGGATTACTTCACGATCGGGGAGTTTGGGTGTTTCACTCATGGCAGGTGAAAATCCCTTTTGGCTTCCCGGATAGTGGCTTCGCATCGGCGTCAGCTTGTGCTTGCTCAATTGTTTGAGCTAGTAAATTCAGCATAGCAGAAGAAGCTGTTGGCTGTGATTCAGAAATCGGCAGCAGCAATGTGTAAAACCGAGAGTAAGGATTTCTTAATACTGGCTATTGTTTCCTGCTGTAACTTCGCCATAAAGCTGTAACTTCGCCATAAAAAAAATATTCTTCACTTTCAATCCTCAACCAACATACCTAAAAAAATCCCCCGCTAGAAGGCGGGGGATTTTAGTTAATTACCTAGAAACCAGAGTTCAGAGTTACCCGAATTTCCCGGCCGTCGAGGCAATTACAAAGGCGGCGTAAGTGAGGATGTATCCCACAGTAAAGTGAGCTAAACCAACAACGCGACCTTGGATGATGGACAAAGCAACAGGCTTGTCTTTCCAGCGAACCAAGTTAGCCAAAGGAGTGCGCTCGTGAGCCCAAACCAAAGTCTCGATCAACTCTTGCCAGTAACCTCTCCAAGAGATCAGGAACATGAAACCAGTTGCCCAAACAAGGTGTCCGAATAAGAACATCCAAGACCAGACAGACAAGTTGTTAGTACCATACGGGTTGTAACCGTTGATCAACTGAGCGGAATACAGCCAGAGGTAATCGCGGAACCAGCCCATCAGGTAGGTAGAAGACTCATTGAACTGAGCCACGTTACCTTGCCAGATGCCCAGGTGCTTCCAGTGCCAGTAGAACGTTACCCAACCCAGGGTGTTCAGCATCCAGAACATCGCCAGGAAGAAAGAGTCCCAAGCAGAGATGTCGCAAGTACCGCCGCGGCCGGGGCCGTCGCAAGGGAAAGCATAACCGAAGTCTTTCTTGTCCGGCATCAGCTTAGTACCGCGTGCATCCAGAGCTCCCTTGACCAAGATCAAGGTGGTGGTGTGCAAGCCTAGTGCGATCGCGTGGTGAACCAAGAAATCGCCAGGTCCGATCGCCAAGAACAGAGAATTAGTACCGTTGTTAATCCCGTCTAACCAGCCTGGGAGCCACACGTTAGCATAGTTCGGCCAAGCGGTAGAAGCAAGGCTGTCAGGGTTAGACAACAGCACGTCCATGCCGTAGAGAGCTTTTCCGTGGGCAGCTTGGATGAACTGTGCGAACACTGGTTCAATCAAGATTTGCTTTTCAGGAGTACCGAAAGCAACTACCACGTCATTGTGAACGTACAGACCGAGAGTGTGGAAGCCCAAGAACAGCGACACCCAGCTCAAGTGAGAGATAATCGCTTCTTTGTGCTGCAACACGCGATCGAGCACGTTGCCTTTGTTTGCTTCAGGATCGTAGTCCCGCACCAAGAAGATAGCTCCGTGGGCGAAAGCGCCGACCATGATGAATCCAGCAATGTACTGGTGGTGGGTATACAGCGCAGCCTGAGTCGTGAAGTCCTTCGCCATGAAAGCGTAGGGAGGCATCGCGTACATATGCTGTGCTACCAGGGAGGTGATCACGCCCAAAGCAGCGAGGTGAATTCCCAGTTGGAAGTGCAGCGAGTTGTTGTAGGTTTCGTACAAGCCTTGGTGAGGCAAGTTGAACTGCCCTTCACTCTTGCCGCCGACCAAACCAGCCTTAGAATCCAACATCTCTTTGATGCTGTGACCGATACCGAAGTTAGTCCGGTACATATGACCGGCAACGATAAACAGAACTGCGATCGCCAAGTGGTGGTGAGCGATGTCTGTCAGCCACAGGGATTCTGTTTGAGGGTGGAAGCCACCCAAGAAAGTCAGAATTGCGGTTCCAGCGCCTTCGGAAGTACCGAAGACATGGTTCGGTGCATCTGGGTTCTCGGCGTATACGCTCCAGTTACCAGTGAAGAACGGAGCCAAACCTGCCGGGTGAGGCGGGGTAGACAAGAAGTTTTCCCAACCTACGTGCTGTCCGCGAGATTCGGGGATAGCAACGTGAACCATGTGACCAGTCCAAGCCAAAGAGCTGACACCGAACAAACCAGCCAAGTGGTGGTTGAGGCGAGATTCAGCATTTTTAAACCAAGACAAGCTGGGGCGGTACTTGGGCTGGAGGTGCAACCAACCTGCGAACAGGAAGACAGCCGCCAGTAGTAGCAAGAAGATAGCTCCTTGATACAGGTCAGCGTTTGTCCGAATCCCTTGAGTGAACCACCAATGGTAGACACCGGAGTAAGAGATGTCTACTGGGTTAGAAGCGCCCCCTTGAGTGAAAGCTTCTACTGCAGGAGCGCCGAATTGGGGGTCCCAAATCGCGTGAGCGATCGGGCGGACGTTTAGGGGGTCTTTAATCCACTGTTCAAAGTTACCTTGCCATGCTACGTGGAACAGGCTGCCCGAAGTCCACAAGAAAATGATTGCTATGTGGCCGAAGTGAGAAGCAAAAATCTTTTGGTAAAGATTTTCTTCCGTCATGCCATCGTGGCTTTCAAAGTCGTGTGCTGTGGCAATCCCGTACCAGATCCGCCGTGTGGTCGGGTCTTGGGCAAGGTCTTGGCTAAATTTTGGAAATTTCGTTGCCATAAGCCTTGATTAATCCTGAATCCTGAACAAAATTGAAGGGATTCGGTTCTGAGTTTGGATTCTCGATTTGAGATTCCTCCCAAATCGAGAATCCAAAACCTAGGGGTAGTTTACCCTACCGAAATGATTCGCGCTAGGAAAAATGCCCACGTAGTGACAATTCCTCCTAGGAGGTAGTGAGCTACACCCACAGCCCGACCCTGAATAATGCTCAGAGCGCGAGGCTGAATGGAGGGACCTACCTTGAGCTTGTTGTGAGCCCAAACAATGGACTCAATCAGTTCTTGCCAGTAGCCGCGGCCGCTGAACAGGAACATCAAGCTGAAGGCGAAGACGAAGTGTCCAGCTAGGAACATCAGACCGTAGGCCGACAGTGCCGAACCGTAGGACTGAATCACCTGAGAAGCTTGCGCCCAGAGGAAGTCCCGCAGCCAGCCGTTAATCGTGATCGAACTTTGTGCGAAGTTGCCGCCGGTAATGTGAGAAATTGTGCCGTCTGGCGCTACTGTTCCCCACACGTCCGACTGCATTTTCCAGCTAAAGTGGAAAATCACGATCGAGATGCTGTTGTACATCCAGAACAGGCCGAGGAACACGTGATCCCAACCCGAAACTTGGCAGGTGCCGCCACGGCCGGGGCCGTCGCAAGGGAACCGGAAGCCCAAGTTGCCTTTGTCAGGAATCAAGCGAGAACTGCGTGCAAACAACACGCCCTTCAAGAGAATCAGGACTGTAACGTGAATTGTGAAAGCGTGGATGTGGTGGATCATGAAATCCGCCGTACCCAACTCGATCGGCATCATCGCTACTTTGCCGGCGACTACTACTGCACCGCCGCCAAAAGCGTGGCTGACGATTTCCGTAGCATTAGGCGCTGTTGTGCCAGGAGCCAAGGCGTGGATGTTTTGCACCCACTGGGCAAATATCGGACGCAATTGAATCCCGGTATCCGAGAACAAATCTTGAGGACGACCGAAAGCCCGCATCGTGTCGTTGTGAACGTACAAACCGAAGCTGTGGAAGCCCAAGAATATACAAACCCAGTTCAGGTGGGAAATGATCGCATCTCTATGACGGATCACGCGATCGAGCAGGTTGTTGACGTTGCCGCTCGGTTCGTAGTCCCGCACCATGAAGATTGCCCCGTGAGCGGCTCCTCCAACGATCAGGAATCCGCCGATCCACATGTGGTGGGTGAAGATGGACAACTGAGTCGGGTAGTCGGTCGCGATGTACGGATACGGAGGCATCGCGTACATGTGGTGAGCCACGATGATGCTCAGAGAGCCCATCAGTGCCAAGTTAATCGCCAGTTGCGCGTGCCAAGAAGTAGTCAGGATTTCGTAGAGACCTTTGTGACCTTCACCAGTGAAGGGGCCTTTGTGGTTCTCTAGGATTTCTTTCATGCTGTGGCCGATGCCCCAGTTCGTGCGGTACATATGACCAGCAACGATGAACAGCACTGCCAAAGCTAAGTGGTGGTGTGTTGTATCAGTCAGCCACAAACCGCCTGTGGTGGGGTTCAGACCGCCTTTGAAGGTCAGGAAGTCTGTGTATGCGCCCCAGTTGAGGGTGAAGAAGGGGGTTAAACCTTTAGCGAAACTCGGGTAGATGTCAGCCATCAAGCCCGGTGTCAAAATCCACTCGTGCGGCAGGGGGATGTCGGCAACTGTTTTGATCAGCTTGCCGCCGACAGTCAGCGGTGCACCTGCATCGATCGCGTCCATGCAAGCGTTGATTGGCAGCGACACGTGAATTTGCTGTCCCGCGTAGCCCAAGCAGCCGCAGCCCAACAACACAGCCAAGTGGTGGTTCATCATCGATTCCACGTTCTGGAACCATTCCAGTTTCGGAGCGCGGACGTGATAGTGGAACCAACCGGCAAACAGCATCAAAGCTGCCATTACCAGGGCGCCGATCGCAGTGCAATATAGCTGGTATGAGTTAGTGATGCCGTTGGCGCGCCACCACTGGAATAGACCAGAGGTGATCTGAATTCCGTGAAAGCCGCCGCCTACATCTGCATTTAAAATTTCTTGACCAAAAATCGGCCAGACCACTTGAGCGCTGGGCTTGATGGCTGTAGGATTTGTCAGCCAAGCTTCGTAATTGGAAAATTTAGCGCCGTGGAAATATGCGCCACTGATCCATACGAAGATTACTGCCAAGTGGCCGAAGTGAGCGCTAAAGATTTTGCGCGAAACGTCTTCTAAGTCACTTGTATGACTGTCAAAGTCGTGAGCGTTAGCGTGGAGGTTCCAAATCCAAGTGGTGGTTTTTGGCCCCTTAGCTAGAGTGCGATCGAAATGACCGGGTTTTGACCACTTCTCGAAAGAAGTTGGAACCGGATTCTTATCGACTACTACCCTAGCTTTTACCTCTCGCTCTGGAGGACTAATGGTCATGAAGACTCTCCTCTCGGTAAGACAAGGAACGAGAACTGAATAATGTACCGGACACTCCCCGCGCTTGATTGGGCGGGGGATTCTCGAAAAAGCCGACACTTCACTGTACTTTACTCTTTGCAGAGCTAGACGCAAGTGCATCGTCTCCCCAAGCATTTTGCTTCTTTGAAGAAGCCAGTTTCCCAGTGTCGCTAACAATGTGACTGGGTACTGCAAACTCTTCTCTCCAGATGAGTCGCCGATCGCGTCCTTGATTCAGACTTGATACGGCTGCTCCTTTTGAGGGAGTTTTATGAATTATAAGCTTGCTAGAGGAGTATTAATCGCTTGTTAACAATACTTAAAAAAGGCTCAATTGTTGATGTAATAACGCCTGTAAATCCCACAGTCCCTCGAAAAAGTCAAGGGGTACTGCCATTAACTTTACAAAACTCAAAGATCAAGTAATTTAGCAATACTCATTTGTACATATATGTTTTGGAAAACGGCTGCAGGAATTAATAGTCGGAGAGGAGGGGTTGCCCGCTGCTGCCTCAATCCGGGTTCCTACGAGGCTTTGGAATTCCTCGCCGACAATTCCCCAATACTAAATTCATTTTTGGGCTATAGTTCCCTATGAGAAGGCTTCTAGGAGTATGGTTGCGTGATTGGGATCAATTGGCACAGAACGGTTGCGGGCAGGCTGCTGGCATTGTTCGCAGCAGCAATATTAATTTTGGGTTTAGCAAGTTGTGGCGCGGGTCATCCCGAATTGCCCAAATCAGGGAACAAGAGCGACTCAGCTACCGCCCCAGTAAACAGAATCTCAGAGGCTTCTCCCCCAGAAGCCATTCAAAAACTGCGTCAGGCTCTAGAAATCTACCAGCCTCAAATTAGTATTTTGAATCCAAAACCTGACGAAGTGCTTCAGGATATAAATGTGTCTGTTCAGTTCCAAGTGAAGGACTTGCCCATTTTCAAAGATGCAAACTTGGGTTTGGGCCCCCATCTGCAAGTTTTATTAGACAACCAACCTTATGCAGCAGTTTACGACATCAACCAACCTTTAACGCTCTCCGACTTAGAACCGGGAACCCATACCCTGCAGGTCTTCGCCGCTCGCCCTTGGGAAGAAAGCTTTAAAAACGAAGGTGCAGCGGCCCAAACCACCTTTCACGTTTTTACCAAAACAGAGGACAATAATCCCGATCGAACATTGCCCCTATTAACGTACAACAGCCCCCAAGGCAGCTACGGGGCAGAACCCATCCTGCTCGACTTTTACTTGACAAATGCCCCCCCGCACGAAGTGGCGCAAGAAAATTCCCAAGATGAAATACTCGATTGGAAAATTCGAGCCACAGTCAACGGCGAAAGCTTTGCGATTGACCCGTGGCAACCTATATATCTTAAAGGATTCAAACCAGGGAAAAACTGGGTACAGCTAGAATTAATTGACGAACGAGGAAATATCGTCAAAAACGCCTTTAATAATACAGTCAGACTGATAAATTTCCAACAGCTCGGTCAAGATCCTCTTTCTAAATTAGTGCGGGGCGAACTAACAGCAGCAGAAACTCGCGGTATAGTCGATCACACCTACCAACCCCCCCAGCCCAAACCAACGCCAACCCCCGAACCAAAACCGACACCTGAACTAGAAAAAACACCAGTTGTCCCACCCTCACCAGCGGTTCCAGAAACCCCTGTTACCCAACCGAGCTTAGAGCCAACAGTCGCTCCCCAAGTTGCTCCGATTCAAGTAATAGAACCGACACCGACAGCAACCCCCCAACTCGAAGCGCCGAAAATTGTAGAACCAATTCAAGTAATACAACCGACGCCGACAGCAACCCCCCAACTCGAAACCCCGAAAATTGTAGAACCAATTCAAATAATAGAACCGACACCGGCAGCAACTCCACAGTTAGAAACCCCGAAAGTTGTTGCGCCCGTTAAAATAATAGAACCGACCCCAACAGCATCTCCCCAACCAAAGAAACAGGAATATAAAGGATACTACAATCGGTTCCGCAACTTCTTGCGTCAAGAACCCCAACCTGCTAATCCTTCAGAGCCACCAACCCTGCCAGAAATAACAGGAAAAGCTCCAGTACCAAAAGTAGTCACTCCCGCGATACCAGAACCGTCTCCCAATCTTGTACCGCCAACGCCACCAGTTGCCGCTGAAACTCCTAGCCAGCCAACCAGCGAATTAGCCCCTCCAGAAACAACAGTTTCTGAACCCGAAAATCAGCCCAAATCCGAACAAAAAGTCGAATTTGCCACCTAACCAAAACTTTCTGGGCTTCTTCGTGGCATGGGCGTCCCGCCCGTGCTCCATCTGCGGTTAAAAATTAAAGGACACTAAAAAATGACCTACCTCGAAACAGCAGCCAAATTCTACAGCGATGTTGCCGAAACACCCCAAATCGGACTTTGCTGCGTCCAAAGCAGTCCCTTGCAATTGCCAGGATTAAAAATTCCCGAACAAATGCAAGAAATGAATTACGGCTGCGGCACAACCGTTCACGCCGCCGAACTTGTAGGCAATCCCTTCGTGCTTTATGTAGGCGTCGGCGGCGGCTTGGAAGCACTACAATTTGCATATTTTTCTAGACACAAAGGAGCGGTTATTGCCGTCGATCCGGTTCCAGCAATGCGAGATGCGGCTGCACGAAACTTGCAAATTGCCGCCCAGGAAAATGATTGGTTCGATCCGAGTTTTGTGGAAATTTGTGAAGGCGATGCTTTTGCGTTGCCGGTGCCGGATGCTTCTGTAGATGTTGTCGCCCAAAACTGCTTGTTTAATATCTTTGAACCAGCGGATTTAGCTAAAGCATTAAAAGAAACTTATCGGGTGTTGAAACCCGGCGGCAGGTTGTTGATGAGCGATCCGATCGCAACTCGCCCCATTCCGCAGCATTTGAAGGAAGACGATCGCTTGCGCGCCTTGTGTTTGTCGGGTGCTCTGACATACGCAGAATACGTTCAACACCTTGTAGACGTAGGTTTTGGGCAAGTGGAAGTGCGGGCGAGAAGGCCTTACCGATTGCTGGATAAACACAATTATCAATTGGATGCGGATTTGCTGTTAGAAAGCCTGGATTCGGTGTCTTTCAAAGTGCCTATACCGGATGACGGAGCTTGCATTTTCACTGGCAAGACGGCCATTTATACGGGGTCTGAAGATCTGTTTGATGACGGGGCAGGTCACGTTTTGCAGCGGGGAGTTCCGGCGGCGGTGTGCGATAAAACTGCTGGGAAGTTGGGCGGATTAATGCCAGATAAGGTGTTAATTACGGATTCGACTTGGCATTATAACGGCGGCGGTTGCTGTTAGATTTTGTGTGGTTAAGTCGATCGCAAGTGCGATCGACCACAAAAAAATTAACGGTGTCTTGGTTATTTTGGAAAATAATTGCAGGGAAAAGCAAGCCTAAAATTTAGGAGAAGCAAGAGACGCCAATTGCTGAAGTTGGTTGACAATAGCTTCCTAATACTATAGTATTCGAGCATGACATATAAGACTATTGACTTATTTTCTGGTGCGGGTGGCTTGACTACAGGATTTCACCTGGCTGGTTTTGAATCTTTATGTGCGATCGAGGTGGATGCGAAAGCTCTAGCGACCTATAAGCATAATTACCCAAACACCAAAATTGTTCATCAGGATATACGTGAGGTCAATCCTTTGGATTTGCGCTTATGTTTGGGTTTGCAGAGAGAGGAACTAACAGCGTTGATAGGCGGCCCCCCATGCCAAGGATTTTCAAGAAATATTCCTGCTGACTATCGCTACCTCAGCGACTCTCGCAATCAGTTATATCGGACATTTTTAGAATTCGTACAGGAATTTAGACCCCTTTACGTTGTTATGGAGAACGTACCTGAAATCTTGAAAGCTTATGGTGGTGTAGTTAAGAATGAAATTACACAGCAACTTGAGTCGCAAGGTTATAAAGTCATTTATGGCTCACTAAACTCCGCGCATTATGGAGTACCGCAGACCCGATCGAGGGCTTTTTTCCTGGCTAGTTTAGATAAACCACTTCAATTCCCTGAACCTACACACGCTGGCGAGATTAGAAGCGATTACAGAGCTACTAAATCTTCTTACCAACTTAGTCTCCTAGAATCAAACATTTCTTCAGTCGTCACAGTTAGAGATGCGATTGGAGATTTGCCGTCATTGCACGCAGGAGACGAATACAATGCTGAAGTTTATCCTTTTCCACCCCAAACTGCGTACCAAGCAATGATACGTAATGGAAGTACAAAACTTTTCAATCACGTTGCTCGTGCTTTGAGTCCCATTCAAATGTCAAGAGTGCGTCTTCTTAGTGAAGGGCAAGATGCTAGAGACTTGCCACCGGAATTAGCTCCTAAAAAGCACTATAGCGGTGCCTATGGAAGGCTTTATTGGGATAAACCAGCAAGAACTATCACAAGGTGGGTTTTCCATCCCGGCTCTGGCAGGTTTTTTCATCCAACCCAAAATCGGACAATTACAATCCGTGAAGCTGCAAGATTGCACTCTTACCCAGATAACTTTCACTTTCTGGGAACATACACTGATATGGCTTCTCAAATCGGAGAATCAGTACCCCCACTTCTAGGTAAAGCAATAGCTGCATCTATTCTCCAAGTTCACTGTCAAAAGACTGTGTACTGAGTTGATCTTGCAACGCTGACAGAACAGTGTGCACATATCGATCAAGTGTAATACGAGTTCGCTTAACCCTGATGTGAACTGCTTCTGGAGGAATGGTTCTAGCTCTAAAAAGTTGCTTTTGATTCTTGTACCAAACTAACTCTAGCTTACCTGCAACATTGCCTTGTAGACCTGCTCCCGCTCTTCCAGTAACTCTATCAACTGTCCAAGCCCAAGAAAAAGCATTTGGGTCAAGTGGATTAAGAGGGAATTGACAGTAAATATATTCATATCCTCTAATGGTTTTCAGCAGTATGCCTTCATAGCTATTGGTAATGCTCTGTGCTGCTTGACTCGATATAATTTTCTCGTTCCAATGCTGAACAATAGCTGCTCCGAGTTCAGCAGGTGAGGATTGTTCCGTCAAACCAGGAAAACCAAGTTTGGCAGCCTTTTTGATAACATCTGCTCTCTGAATGACAAACAAAAATGTGTTTACAACAGTAAGAGTATTCAGTTGAAGAGATTTGAGTGACCAACCACTTGCAGTCGTGGTGTCAACAGCATCATAGAGGAGTTTGCTACGTCCTAATGCTGGATCTGATAAAGGAATATGCTTGACATAATGAAAAATAGCTTCCCAAGTATAATCCTCTATCGAGCCTATAACTGGAGATGCAATGGTAGCAATAATGGCTTGCCTCAATCTTTCAATCTCGTTTTCCGTCAGCACTCAAGAGTTCCTCTACAATTCGTAAAAATTCACCCATTGTTATGTCCAGAGCATTTGTAATGTGACTAAGAACTCTAACAGATGGACTTTTCAGCCCTCGCTCAAGCTGGCTGATATAGGTTCTGTGCAGACCTGTGACTTCTGCCAGATATTCTTGTGACCAACGTTTCTCTATGCGACGACGTTGTATTTCTAGTCCTAAAGTTTGATCTAGTTTGCTAGGCTGCATAGAGAAAAATAGTAAGGTTTTGAATACAAAAGTTCTACAGACTAAAGTATTCAAGGTGGCAATATGAACACTGAACTCACTCGCCTCTGGTGGCAATGGCATCTTGGCTGTGTCCAAAAGCCCAGGTTTAACCTCCCTTTTTCCCCATGCCGCGAAACTTCCCGCTAAATTAAAGAAGTAAAAAAATCATTCACATCCTACCCAGGAGATCCCATGCCTCGCGTCAGAGCACCAGAATTCCCCGGAAACTACCCCTGGTTAAACACCGACAAACCTTTATCCATTGAATCTCTAAAAGGCCGGGTCGTCCTCCTCGACTTCTGGACGTACTGCTGCATCAACTGCTTGCACGTCCTCCCAGACTTAAAATACCTCGAACAAAAATATAAAGATTCCCTCACCGTTATCGGCGTTCACTCGGCAAAATTTGAAAACGAAAAAGAAGTAGAAAACATCCGCCAAGCTATCCTCCGCTACGATATCGAACATCCCGTAATCGTAGACAGCGGCATGAAAGTTTGGCAAAGCTACGCGGTTCGCGCTTGGCCGACTTTAATGGTGATCGATCCTGAAAGTTATGTCGTCGGCTTTGTTTCCGGCGAAGGCAATAGAGAAGCACTTGACGAGTTAGTTGGCAAGTTAATTGCTGAATACAAAGATAAAAATGCACTCAAATTTAAACAACTCCGTTTTAGCTTAGAAAAACAGCGCAAACCTGTATCGACACCGCTGGCTTTTCCCGGTAAAGTGCTGGCATTTGCGATCGCTGCAACGGAGGCAAAACATCTTCACCAACAGGTCGCGCTTTTGGGCGAAATGAGCCAGGAAAATGAATCTGTAGATGAAACTGTATTGCCCGGGCCTGCTAATTCAGTCATACAAAACTTAGTCGGTTCTTGCTTATTTATTGCCGATTCAGGACACAATAGGATTGTTGTCAGCACCCTCGAAGGTGAGGTGCTGCACGTCATCGGTAGTGGCAAACCGGGTTTAACTGATGGGGACTTTGAAGAGGCTGAGTTTTTTGCACCTCAAGGTATGGCTTTTGATGCAGAAAGTCAAATTCTATATGTTGCTGATACGGAAAATCATGCTATCAGAAAGATTGATTTTACGACTCAACGGGTAGAAACTGTTGCTGGTACCGGCGAACAAAGTCACGAAATTTCACCCCGCAGCGGCAAGGGTTTAGAAACGCAATTGAATTCGCCTTGGGATTTAGAAAGAGTTGGAAATAGACTTTTTATTGCAATGGCGGGTTCCCACCAAATTTGGGAAATGCAGTTAGACACTGGCACGATCGGCACTTATGCGGGTATTGGCCGAGAATCCTGTGTGGACGGGAATCTTGCCGAATCTGCTTTTTCTCAGCCCAGCGGCCTCGCTACGGATCGATCGGAGTTGTTTGTTGCCGACAGCGAAATTAGTTCGATTCGTGCTGTGGGTATAGATGAAGACCCGAAGGTTCGCACTGTTTGCGGTAGCGGTGAATTGTTTGGTTTTGGGGATAAAGATGGTCGCGGTGATGAGGTCAGGTTGCAGCACTGTTTGGGTGTTGAATACGCTCAAAATTACCTCTGGGTGGCTGATACTTACAATCACAAAATTAAGCGGATCGACCACCGGGGCGGTACGTGCAGAACCATGATTGGAGATGGTACAGCAGGTTTGGTTGATGCTAAAGGTCTTAAGGCTCGATTTTTTGAACCTTCAGGGTTGAGTGCGATCGGGCCTCACTTGTTTGTTGCTGATACGAACAATCATGTAATTCGGAGAATTGAGTTGGATACGCTGGAAGTCACAACTTTGGATTTCCCCAATTTGTGCCCTCCCGATGTTTGTTTGCCTGAGTAAGCCGATCGACCTTTTTGACATCAGGCACGGTTTTCAATTCTCCTGATTGCCAGATTGATTGTGGTAAAGTAGGGTGTTCTTCGGCGCACCTTACCACAATTTTCAAGCCAAGTAAGTTACCCTAATTATTTGCGGTGAGTGCAGTGTCTCACCCGCAATTCACTCCTGGATGCAGTACCTCTATATTTAGGGTGTACGGCCTAAGAACACCTAACCGATATAAGTAGAACGCCAAACCACTTTTTGCGTCCAGGACTGAATTACTAAATGTTGTTAATTCCATCCCTACTAAAACCGCGATCGCCAGTATTAAATACTCGCAAAAATCCTCGCCCCAATCTAAAATTCCGAATAGCTCAGCAGCCGCACTATTTTTTCATCATCGTTCAATTCGCCGACAATTCGTCGCACGGGTTTCGGCCAGATTTTAATCAAAGTAGGAGTTGCTGAAATCTGATCTGCCTCAGCTTGGTCTGGATGTTTCAAAACATCAATTACTTTTAAAGTGTAGGGACGATCGAGGCATTGCTCTAAAAACTGGTGTAAAGTTTCGAGGGTGCGTTCGGTGCTGGGGTTGCTGCCGGAAACAAACAGACGCAAAACGTAACCTTGAGTTTGTGGCGGTGGGGTGAGTGCTGTTGGTTTGGGAAGCCGAGTCTGCTGCGATGGCGGAAAGCCCAAGGGAGTGACGATCGAACTGCTCCAGTCCGATCGAGCTTCGGGGCTGGCATACTGTACAACTAAGTCGTGATTTTCCCAAAGTTCGGGGAATTCTTCGTGATAAGTAGCGATTGCCATCGGTTCGCACATTTCTTCGCTCCGGGGATGCCACACTAAGTCGCCAGTCCCAAAAATGGCGTTCAGCAGCGTTTGATGTCGCAGCACGGGGGGGTAAGCCTCGGCAGCAACCCGCACCTGCCGATCGCCTGGATCGAGCCAGGAGTCAACGGTTGCCGTGTAGCAAGGTATCAGAAAATGCGGCGGTTCCGACAAACCGAGGATCTCCTGTAGAGCTACGCACAACTGCAAATGCCACCGAGTTTGCTTGTGGGGGTCTATGCAATAGATTAAGTCTCCCCCTGGTGTAAACAGCGCAATGCCTTTGAAAATTTCTGGCAAAATCGGGCGATCGACTTTCAATTCAGTACACCAATAACTGTTAACAGTTAACAGTTAACTGTTAACAGTTAACTGTTAACACTCGACCTTTAGACTCGACCTCGGAGCATCTGAGCCATTTCGTTCGGGAACGGCGAGTTCTCTACACAAAGTTCTTCAGTAATCCGACCTTCTTGATAAAGGCCGTAGAGCGACTTATTCATCGTCGTCATGCCTTCATAAGTATCTTTGATCATGATTTGATTGATTTCCTCATTCTGGCCCTTCAGAATGTATTCCTTAACCACGTCGGTATTGATCATAACGTCGTGGAAAGCAGCCCGCTTTCCGTCTGTGGTTTTGCACAGCAGTTGAGCAATAATCGCCACTAGGGATTCGGAAATTGAAACCCGTATGGCATCCTGTTCTTCCGCCCCGAACATATCAAGAATCCGGTTCAGGGTCTTAACCGCACTGTTGGTGTGCAGGGTTCCTGCAACTAAGTGACCGGTTTGAGACGCTTTCAGGGCGATTTCCACCGTCTCTCTGTCCCGAATTTCTCCTACTAGCAGCATATCCGGGTCTTGTCGCAGAGCGCCTTTGAGAGCGCTCATAAACTTGAGGGTGTGCCTGCCGACTTCCCGGTGCTTGATCAAGGATTTTTTGCTTTCGTGTACAAATTCTACCGGGTCTTCGATCGTGATGATGTTGTAGGCTTTATTCTTATTGATGTAGTCGATCATCGCGGCCAACGTGGTAGACTTACCCGAACCTGTCGGGCCTGTCACCAAAATCAGCCCTTTGTGGTAGCCACATATTTTTCTAAAGACCTCCGGCAGCTTCAATTCCTCCAGTGTCAATATTTTGGAAGGAATTAGCCGCAGCACCATCGCCGGGCCGGCTAAGGAGTCCATGCAACTGATCCGAATCCGCACGAACCCGAAGTCGAAAGCGCCGTCAAAGTCTAGGGTTTTTTGGAAAATTTCAATTTCTTCATCGCTCATGCACTCCCGCAACCAGCCAAAAAACGTATCTAAATCGGTCGGTGGATAGCCGATGTCGGCAATCTCGCCCCGCGTGCGGAAGCGGGGAACTTCGTTTACTCCGAGGTGAAGGTCGGATACTCCTTCTTCTTTGGCTCGGATTACTAGCTCTTTCAAACTCGGAACTCCGCCGCTGCTAGAAATCGGGTTTTTAGGTGTGGCGAAGGATTGCGGCGGCGGTGCTGGTGCTGGTGCTGGTGCTGGTGCGGGCGGCGGTGCTGGCGGCATTCCTGCTGCTCTGGGGGGCATCCCTGGAGCTGGAGGGCGGGGTATTCCTGGCAGTGGGGGAGCTCCGGGTACGGGCGGGCGAGGAGCTGGCGGATGCTGCTGTGTCATATGCGCTACCTTAAGTTGGTGAGAAGGCTGACTCGAACAGATGATTTGTGGAAGTTGGACAATGCCGAGCGCCCGAAGAGCGTCTCTTGCACAAAAGCTTAACTGTTTTCCTCAGTCTATCGCAAGATCAGTTTCAACTGGTGCAATACAAAGGAAATATTCTGCCAATAGGAGGATGCGCTCACTCTTTATCTACAACCAAATAGGGATTTTCCACATTTTTGGATAAATTTTTTAATGGAAAGAGTTTTCCGCACTCAAACAGTATAAATTCCTACTTCATCCAATTATTAAGGACTTAAACCGATGAATTCTGTCGATCGGGCTTTTACTCCAGCTCTGGAGTTGGCGGAGTCGATCCGCACCCTGGAAGTGTCGCCTTTAGAAATTGTCAATCTCTACTTGGAACGGATCGATCGATTAAACCCTGAGCTGGGCAGTTATTTTACAGTAACGGCAGAGCGGGCGATCGCCCTAGCTAAATCTCAAACCGAAAAACTAGCTGGGTTAAACAAGCCACAGGAATTGCCACCTTTTTTCGGAGTGCCGATCGCCATTAAAGACTTGACACCAGTTACGGGCGTTCCGTGTACATACGGCACTCAGGCTTTGCTGGGTAACATCTCTGCCTACGACGAGTCAGTAGTATGGCGGATCAAAGCAGCGGGATTTAACATTCTGGGCAAAACAGCCACCTCTCAAATTGGCTCATTACCTTACACCGAACCAGAAGGTTTCCCGCCCGCGCGCAATCCCTGGAATTTAGACTATACGCCGGGAGGTTCCAGCGGCGGCTCAGCGGCGGCTGTAGCAGCGGGTTTGTGTGCGATCGCCCAAGGTTCAGACGGCGGCGGTTCGATTCGAGGGCCAGCTTCCTGCTGCGGTTTAGTGGGCATTAAACCGTCGCGGGGGCGAGTTTCCTGGGCACCTGTCGGAGATTACCTCAGCGGCATTTCTGCAAACGGCCCATTGGCGCGCACTGTAGCGGACGCCGCCGCACTTTTGGACGTGATGTCAGGCTACACAACAGGCGATCCGTACTGGCTACCAGATTCAAATCCGACGTTTTTAGAGGCTTCCCGTCAAAAGTTGGGCAAACTGCGAATTGCGTTTTCTACGACTATTTCCCCTGTGGGCGAGGCTTCGGCTACCTGTCAGCAAGCGGTACTCGAAACAGTAAAATTATTGACAGATTTGGGTCATGATGTCGAACCTGGATGCCCGGATTTTACGGGTTTAATCGAACCGTTTATCGCAATTTGGCAGTCTGGGGCGGCGGCAAGCGGCATTCCAGGTTCTGCTTTGGAACCGATGAATCGCTGGCTGTTAGAAAGAACTATTTCGGCTGGGGAATATTTGCGGGCGGTGAATCAAATGCAGGTGATTTCACGGCGGATTGTGGGATTCTTTGAAAAATTTGATGTGTTAGTTTTGCCGACTTATATGCACTCCCCCATCCGGGTTGGGGAGTGGGCGGATTTGAGTTTTGAAGAAACTTTGCAGCGGATCATTAATTGGATTGCTCCTTGTCCGCCCTTTAATGCTAGCGGTTTGCCTGCGATCGCACTTCCTGCCATTTTAGATAACAACGGTTTGCCCGTGGGAATTCAAATTATCGGGCGGCCGGCTGCGGAAGCAACTTTAATTGCTTTAGCGGCGCAGATGGAAGCGGCGAAACCTTTCCCGGTTTTAGATTTTAAATAGAGAAGAGCAAGAGATAAAAGCACGTTTCCCTTTTTTATGGGTATTATTCAAAATCAGGACTTGGGCGCCGGGAACTAGAAACCCGGCTTTTTTCATAAATTTATAGTCATCAAACCCATGTTTTACCAAGAAACAGGGTTTCTCCCAGCCCTACTTATTAAGAATTACGCTGTAAATTATTGATGATACCTCTTTAGATTGATAAATATTTTGATTATTTTATTTTAAATAGAGTAGCAGTTCGCTGCCAATATTTAGGGTAAAATTTATGTTAACTTCCGGGCCGATTACCGCTCCCGTTCCCGTTTTCCTGCTTCTTTTAGCAATCATGCTACTCGCGCCGCTGTTATTTGAGCGCTTGCGACTGCCGGGGATAGTCGGTTTAATTATTGCTGGCGTAATTGTCGGACCAAACGGTCTCAATTTGCTGCAACGAGACGCTACTATTGTTTTGTTAGGTACTGTAGGATTGCTGTTTTTGATGTTCCTAGCGGGACTGGAAACTAGCCTCGACGACCTTAAACTCAATGCAGACAAAGCTGTCATATTTGGGCTGGCTACTTTTTCGCTGCCGATGATATTGGGGACAGGAGCCATGCTGCTGTTGGGATATAGCTGGCTGGCTTCAATTTTAATTGCTTCTTGTTTCGCTACGCACACGCTTTTAGCGCTGCCAATTCTCACAAAATTGGGATTGATGCGAACTCAGACTATTACTGCGACTTTGGGGGGGACTTTAATTACCAATGTGTTGGGACTGTTGGTGCTGGCAATTGTTGTCAAAGCTTACAAAGGAAATCTCACTCTCGATTTTTGGCTGGTTCTCATTCCCTCCCTTGCTATCTACACTTTTGCTACTTTGTGGGGCGTTCCCAAAATCGGTCGCTGGTTTTTTAAGAAATTCGGACACGACGAAAATGCCGAGTTTATATTTGTATTGGCTACCCTATTTTTAGTTTCTTACGCAGCAGAATTAATTGAGATTGAGGCAATTATTGGTGCGTTTCTCTCGGGAATTGCCATTACTCAAATTATTCCAAAAATGAGTCCGCTGATGAATCGGATTGAGTTTATTGGCAACACGCTGTTTGTGCCGTTTTTTCTGATTTCTGTGGGGATGTTAATTGACCCGCTAATTTTGGTGAAGCAGCCGCAGTCTTTGTTGGTGGCGGCGGTGATGATTTTAGCAGAGGTGGTGAGCAAGTTTTTGGCAGCTTGGATACCGGGGAAATTATTTGGTTTTGAGTTTCCAAACATTATGGTAATGTTCGGTCTTTCTGGTGCTCAAGCTGCTTCTACTTTGGCTGCGATTACGGTTGCTTTTGAGATTAAATTGGTCGATCGCGTAACGGTGAACGGCATCATTGCGATGATTTTAGTAACTTGTGTGGCTTCTCCTTGGATTGTATCTCGGTGGGGTCAACAAATGCAGCAGCCGGGGTCGAGTTTGCCGGCGGCTAGTTCGGGAAAGAATTCATGGGGAGATCGAGTTTTAGTGCCTGTGGCTAATCCGAATACGGAAGATAATTTGCTGCGTTTGGCTTTGATATTAGCAAAAAGATATCAGGGAACTTTGCTGCCGCTGCATATTTTGTCCGATCGCGGGGAAGCAATTTCGCCGGCAGATAAAATGCAGCAAACTCAACTTTTGACCGCTGCGGAAACTGTGGCCCATGCTGCTGCTTGTGCGGTTGAACCGATCGCGAGGATAGATGATGCGATCGATCGCGGAATTCTGCGGAGTGCAACCGAACGCGAGGCTAGTTTAATAGTTTGCGGTTGGAAGGGATTTTCCACGACTCGCGACAATTTTTTTGGCAGCATCATTGACAATGTAGTAAGGCGATCGCCCGTACCCGTACTGATTGCTCGATTTCCCGATCCCCTCCAGAATACAGCCAGAGTTATTTTGGCGATAACTGACAGCGAGTTGACTCGGTTTGGATTTCCGGAAACCGTGGATATTGCTAAGAGTTTGGCCGAGGAACTTAAGGCGACTTTGCAAGTGGTGTTGGTGACGACACAACGGGAAAAAAGCAACAAAAGTGCGCCGGAGGCGGAAATTCTTTCTGAGATACCAGTAAATCGGGTGCGGGGAAATTTTACCAAGCTAGTTTCGCAGAATTTGTTAGAACACGATTTGCTGATTTTAACAACACTTTCTCAGCAACAGAAATTGTGGGAAAAACCGGGAACTCTCAAAGAACCGGAAGCGATCGCCCGGGCTCACCAAAATATTTCGATGCTTGTTGTTTATTTTCCTGTATCTTGAGGAATATTTTAACCGCAGATGATGTTATGAATCTGCATTTATCTGCGGTTAATGTTTGAGGACTAAAGCCAAGTGGCAAATTAAACAAAGGTATGTAGTTGCGCTTGTGCGCTCTTAGCTTAGGAAAGAGCCCACAAGGGCAACTACATACCTAAAATTTAGCCCCCTATTTGTGACCATTTTGTAAGTCTTATATTTAATACTAATCCAACGGAATTGCTAGCAAAATTTCCGCACCTTGGCGCGGTTCGGAAATACACTAGATCGCTCTTTTAACTGGCGAAGTTGGTATTTTTTGGGAGGTCGATTAGAAAATCCTTCAACTCATCATCATTAGCAGCCGCACAAGAAGTGCACTTAGGTACGGAATGTGCGATCGGCAAGTAAATATGCGTAGAGGCCTTGACGATCGCACCCCGATGCAGGCAATTTCTCGGCATCTAGGACAATTTCTCGGTATCTGGGAGAATTTTGAGAATATGGTGATCTATCCTTTCTAGTTCAATAAAGTAAAAATGAGCATCAGACCAAATTTCAGGTGGTTTTCTTCAGTGGCGAGTGTTTTGGGTTCGATTTCGATTAATCCTTTCAGCGACACGACATCTCCTGTAAAAGCTGCAGAAACGGTTGTTGTCCGCAAAGGTATTTTAGAATCGTCAATATCGGTTGCGGATTTGCGCGAACTCGCAGAAACAGGAAAAGTCCCCGCCAGACTGCAAGCTTATGCCAATCTCCTGTCTGACGAACAGCGCAGTAAAATCTTTCGGGCGCTGCAAGCGAAAATTCCCCTGAATGTAGTCGGCCTGAGCAACTTGCTAAATACGGGCATCGGCACTGCCATCCTGACGGATTTGACTACAGTGATACCCAGGCGCGACGGTGGGGGTGTGGAAGCGCTGCGATCGGCTCTGCTGCTGGGAGCAAACGCGCCGGAAGGCTTATCGGTATTGAGTTTCATTGAATCTTATCCGAGCTCGCGGGTCGTGGTGGATCTCGATCGAGCTTTCACAGTTTTGGGAAATATGAACGCAAGTTTTTGGCAAACTCAGCGCTTTATGGAGGCGATCGCACCTCAGTTAGCACCGGTTAAACCCGCGTTTAACCTGCCTTTCGATCCAACCCAGCCCGGCCCTAATTCGGTGCAGGTACGGGCGCTAGATTTGAACGATAGCGCCCGCAATCGACCTATTCCGGTTGATGTGTACTGGTCGGAAGCTGCGACCGCCGACAAACCGACGATCGTCTTTTCTCACGGGTTGGGTTCCGTCCGCACGGATTTGCGCTACTTAGCCGAGCATTTGGCGTCTCACGGCTATGTGGTAGCAGCTTTAGAACATCCGGGCAGCAACGAGACGAACACCAATGCTGCGATGGCGGGTAAGTGTCCCTTGCTAGCTCCTCAAGAGTTTTTAGACCGTCCCAAAGACATCAGTTTTGTACTCGACGAACTGACAAAATTGAACCAAACTGATGATAATTTGCAGGGGAAAATCGCGATCGACCGATGGATAATAATTGGCTATTCTTTCGGCGGCGCCACAGCCTTGTCCTTGGCCGGCGCCGAACTGCAATTGAGCGGACTCAAACAAAGGTGTCAGGGAGATTTGATTGGGTTCAGCTTGGGCGAAGGCATTCAGTGCGCGGCGGTCGGATTGCCCGAAGAACGGTATCAATTGCGGGATGCGAGGATTAAAATGGCGATCGCCATGAATCCGATCACATCATTACTATTTGGAGAAACTGGTTTAAGTGCAATTGAAGTTCCTACCTTAATAGTAGCATCTTCAGCAGACAAAACAACTCCCGCCTTAGCCGAACAAATTGCCGGCTTTCCGAAAATTCCCTCTCCTAAATGGCTAGTCGGTTTTGTAGGAGGAACCCACTTAAGCGTCAAAGATCCCAGTACAACTTTACACCAAGTTCGTAGGCAGAGCACAGTAATTACCGGCGATGAAGTTGTCGGCGACCAAGCTGTTAGCATACGCAATTATATTAAAGCTGTAAGTTTGGCTACCGTCGCTCAACTGACTGCTGAAGCTGACAAATATGCAGTCTTTCTAACACCAGAATACGCGCAATTTGCTTCTACATCGGCAATCCCGGTGCGGCTAGTAACAGAAATTTCCCCGGAAATTCATACAGTAGTGCAAACTTTTATTCAAGGGAATAAGTAGTAATTAGTCATTAGTCGTTAAGTAGGTAAGCGCCAAAAAAACATAGTATTTTGTTGAGTTCTCGACCCAGAACATAATTATGTAGGCTTCGCAGTCCGAACCTTACCACTATTAGTTATTAGCTAATAATCTGATGTCCGCTCGAACACCTATAATAAAGGTGTTTGTAGTGGTAGTTCGAGGGGACATCATATTGCGACTAGCAGGCTTTCCTGTTGGAGGCGACGCCCCTTACCCCCCAGGGCTGGATTTTCTTCTTAAGCTGTCTCTGATATTTTTTGTCCGTGCAAGGGCAAAATATAACAAAGCGCTTTCACAAACTCTACTCCCAAACTGCGATGCCTAAAAAAAATCTTATCCCGCTATTGCTTCTGTTGGCAGCCCTGTTTACCCTTTACGGTGACACTTTAACTTTTCTCCCCAAACCTGTAAGAGATACTAGCGTGGCAAGCCGAAAGTTCTTCGTCGGGTTGTGGCCGAATTGGTTGAGGCCGAGAGATTTCAACGAGAAAAGGCAACAGGATATTGATAAATTGCAAAAAAGTCCTAGTCCCAGTCGATAGTTTTGAGCTACCAGCGAGAAACCCGGTTTCTCTAACAATACTTAGCCATTTTCTTGTAGGTTGGGTTAAGCGAAGCACAATCAAACATGACGATTTGAGATTGTAGATTTTAGATTTTTCCTCCAATCTCAAATCGATTAAACTTGAGATTTTAGATTTTCCTCAAAGCAGTAAGGTGTGCATTGCACACCCTACAGATAGAGGCTAGGCCTCCAGGACTGTTTTAGATTGGTCTTCCCATCTAAAATCTAAAATCTAAAATCTAAAATTGACTAAGCCTGCTTTTTCAACCAGCTAAACATAGCTCGCAAATCTTTACCAACTTCTTCAATAGGATGTTCTGCTTCCTGACGGCGCATGGAGGTAAAGCCCGGTTTGCCGGCTTGGTTTTCGAGAACGAATTCGCGGGCAAATTGGCCGGATTGAATTTCGCTGAGAATTTTACGCATTTCGGCGCGGGTTTGATCCGTGACGATGCGGGGGCCGCGAGTTAAATCGCCGTATTCTGCGGTATTGGAGATGCTGTCGCGCATTTTGGCGAGGCCTCCTTCTACTACTAAGTCAACGATAAGTTTAACTTCGTGCAAACATTCAAAATAAGCTAATTCCGGTTGGTATCCGGCGTTAACTAAAGTTTCAAATCCAGCTTTAATTAATGCGCTCAAACCGCCGCACAAAACTACTTGTTCGCCAAAAAGATCCGTTTCTGTTTCTTCGCGGAAAGTGGTTTCCAGGATGCCGGCTCTGGTGCCGCCGATACCTTTAGCATAGGCCATTGCCCGATCGCGCGCTTGACCGGAAGCATCTTGATATACTGCAAACAAACTCGGAACACCTTCCCCTTGTTCGTAAGTCCGCCGCACCAAGTGTCCGGGGCCTTTGGGGGCAACCATTACTACGTCTACATTGGCAGGGGGAACAACTTGACCGAAGTGAATGTTAAAACCGTGAGCAAATGCTAAAACATTTCCTTCGGAAAGGTTCGGTTCAATTTGTTCTGTGTAAATAGTTTTTTGAACTTCATCGGGCAATAAAATCATGATGAAGTCAGCGGCGGCGGCTGCTTTGTCTACCGGGTGAACTGTTAAACCCGCGTCGGTTGCTTTGGCGGCAGATTTGCTACCGGGATACAAACCGACAACGACATTCATGCCGCTGTCTTTGAGGTTGAGGGCGTGGGCGTGTCCTTGGGAACCGTAGCCGATGATAGCAATCGTTTTGTTGGCTAAGAGGTCTAGGTTCGCGTCGGTGTCGTAATACATACGGGCCATAATCCTTGTCTCCTGAGATGCAAATTGGGTGATTGACTGCAAAACTCTCATTTTATCAATGTAGGGTACTTTTTTTGCAGAAATTTTTCGGATTAAGATTTGGGCGGGGGAAAATAAAGGGCGATCGCGCTGAATTTCCCAGGGTTTCTCGCAGAGTCTGCGATCGTCAAATATAATTGTCAATAGCGTGCTGTGCATTTGAAAAAACCTCACATCTTGCACGATTCTCAAGAACAGGCAAGATGCCTGTTCCACAAAGAGTAAATTTTTTTGTGGAACAGGCATCTTGCCTGTTCATAAAAAGCTTATTTAAAATAGTGCAACATCTCAGAAAAACAAAACTAACTAACTTTATTCAGATGAAAATAAAAGCAATACATCATGTGGCGATTATTTGCTCGGATTACGAAGCATCGAAAAAATTTTATGTAGAAGTATTGGGATGTTCCATTATCAAAGAAACTTTCCGCACCGAGAGGAATTCTTACAAACTAGATTTGCGAGTCGGAAACGGCGACACCATCGAGCTTTTCTCATTTCCCCATCCTCCGGAAAGAGTTAACAATCCTGAAGCTTGCGGTTTGCGACATTTAGCTTTTGCAGTTGAGGACATAGAAGCATCAGTTGCTTATTTAAAATCCAAACAAGTAGAAGTAGAAGAAATTCGCCTTGACGAGATTACAGAAAAACGGTTTACATTTTTCCGAGATCCCGACAACTTACCGTTAGAAATTTATGAAATTTAGAGCAACAGCCCAATCAGAAAAAGCTTAGCAGAGAAGATAAACAATGGACTCTATTATCAGAAACACAATCACGGTCGGATTACCTGCTTTAATGCTATTTATAGCCATAGTAGCTACAGGTAAAACAGGTGACGCAGCCGTTTGGTCGGGTTTGGTCAAAGTGGGCGGTTCCTTTGGTATGCTGATCGGTTTAGGTGTGTTGGTATTTGTAGGATTTGTTGCCAATTATTTTAGTTATTTTGTCGTAGATAGCTTGCTGGTGAGATTTTATCAAAAGCGGCGAGAGTTGGAACAGCCCGAACAACTGGTAATAGAAATTGATAAATTGCCGATTAGCAACGACCTCAAAATCAAGCTCAAATGGGCTGTGATGCACAGCATGACCAACAAAAGCCTTAGCTTGAAACACGTAATTTTAAAATGGTTTATTATCGCAGCCACTGTAAATGCCGTATTGTCAATAGTCGGTTATTTGGGAGAATTCAACATTTTTTTTGAATTGAGTTCTCATTTTAAACTACAATATCTGCTGGTTGGTTTCTCTACTTTTATATTCTTCGCTCTCGTGCGCTCAAAAAAAATATGGTGGCTGGTGAGCGCATTTTGCATTATCATTAATTTGGCGGAAATTCTTCCTTGGTATTTTCCAGCGCCAGCATTTGCAGGAGCAACTCCCGCACACAACTTGCGGATTTTGCATTCAAATGTTTTAAGGAGTAATCGGCGATATTCTGAGGTGATATCGCTGGTTAAAGCAGAACAACCTGATATCGCGGTTTTTGTAGAAGTCAACTCAACTTGGGCAAAACAGTTATCGGTTTTAAGCGAGATTTTTCCTTACTCTTCTACCCAGCAAGAATCTGAGAGATTTGGCAGTGCAATATACAGCAAGCTGCCTTTAGAAAATTCTTCGGTTAAAGCCTTTTCAAATCAAAGAAAGAGCTTGTCGGCGGATGTTAAATTTCAAGGTAAAATCATTTCTCTGATTCTTGCTCATCCGACTGTGCCGATCAAAAACCAGAGTTTTATCGATCGCAATAAACAGCTAGCAGGCATCGGCGAGTATGCAGCCCAAGTCAAAAATCCGCTGATTGTGGTTGGGGATTTAAATACCACAATGTGGTCGCCGTTCTACAAAAATATGGTAAAAACCGGAAATTTGCGAAATGCGCGATCGGGCTTTGGCATTTTACCGACTTGGCCGACTTTTATGCCGCTGGCTTATATTCCGATAGATCACTTTCTAGTCAGCAAAGAAATTGGTGTGTTGAAGATTCGTACTGGCCGCAATGTCGGTTCGGATCATTTACCGTTAATTACAGATTTGGTCATTTGAAGGCAGGATTCGATATTTTCTAACAAATTATTGATTAACTGTATCTGGTATTGCTGAATATTTGTCTGTAGCGGCTCTTTGCTGTCTTGAAAACAGATAACTTTTCCGGCGATTTCCTTGTAGTGTTGCAGCATGGAAAAAGTATCGGTACTGAAGCGAGCGAGATAGTTTTTAGCCGCCTCGCTGCAAATTTCCGTTACTTGATTTAGATAAGCTTCTGACGATTCAGGCGGCTTTTCATTCCCAGTTCTTTTATTCAAAATATAGCTAGCACCGCCGACTACTGCGGCTCCCACAGGCCCGCCCAATAGCCAACCTAAGCCTGTGGCGATCGCCACTGGAGCCACTTCGCTGTCGATCGACTTTTGAGCAGGAGGTGGCGGCGGCTCCGGTAAACTGACTTGCGGGGATGGAGGAAACGAAATCAAAAGTGCGATCGGCTGTTCTTTCTCAAAGAATTCGCAAGCTTTATTTACCCATTCTGCGATATTTTGCTGCTGATGTAACGCCTCTCGCTGAAATTTTAGCTTCCACGCATCAAAACTCCCTTCCTGAAGCGACAGCGCCATTTCCGATTGATACCGCTGCAAAAGGGTGGGCTGGTAAAGCCAACTCTCGAAGTCAGAAACGCTGGCTAAAAACCCTTTTGATATCAGTTTTTCAGCTTTTTGTTTAATTTCAATTTTGTCTTTGTGCTTTTGTTGAGCTGCGGCTATTTCTGCAGCGACAGTTTCACCTTTGGCTCGGAGAGATTGGCAAATTTTAGTAGCTATAGCTTCTATTCTGGGCAACTTAACTGCTAGTTGTTCCTGTTGAGCTGCCACAATACTTTGCAAAGCCGATTCAAACGTGGCAATTCCTGTCGTTTGGGCGGCCGCCACATCTCCTTTTAGCCTCGCCCTCAAAGCCGGCAAAGCATCGACGCGGTAGATATTGCTGATATTGTTCGGCAAATTGGAGCGAAAACTTTCGGCAACAAACAACAAGCGATTGTAAACTTGTTTTTGGTCGTCTGGTTCGAGTAGATTGAGAAAATTGGCAACAAAGACGACAGTGTTGATTTGGCGATCGCTCAACCAATCTCTTAAGTTCTCCCGTTCCCCTAAAGTCATCAATTTCCGAGCATCTAAAACCTGCACAACTAAATCAGCCGTTAGCAATTTATCCCGAACCAAATTATCCTGTTCTTCGCGGTCATTGGTTCCCGGCAAATCCAGCAATTCCACACCGGTGTGCAGGAATGGATGGGGACAGTAAACATTAACGGCCGCCACATCATCCCGCATTTGTCTCGCGTCGTCAAGGATGGCATAGCGTTTCAAAACATCAGTCCCCGGTTCGCTAATTTCCGTGCCGTCTTTCAGGGTAATTTTTGCGTGCAATTCCTCACCGTAGTTGACATAAATGGCAGCACCTGTAGTTGGCACAAGGTCGATCGGCAAAGCACGATTTCCCAGCAAAGCATTGAGCAAAGTTGACTTGCCGTAATTAAACGGGCCAAAGACAGCAATTTGAAAAGTTGGTTTGGCGAGATAGTCACAGATTGAGGTGGTATCTCGATACAGTTGGGAGTTTTTGTCGAGTTCGAGAATACCGAGTGCTGATTTGAGATTGTGGGTCAGGTTTTGATAAATTTCGGGTTGTTGCATATTGCTGTTTTATTTCATTTAGCGGATGCTAGGAAACCTTGATATACCCATTCAATACTCTGCGACTCGGCAGAAACATCAGCCTCCAATTTTTTCAACCGCTCAGATTCAGCCTGACAATTAATCTCGCGAGATTCCTTTTGTTCCAGCAAATTATCTAACTCAGCTTTCCGGGAATTAATATCCGCATTCATGCGATCGCCAACTTCTCGCCCGTAAACATCAAAACACTCTTTCACAGCATCGTGAATCGGCTGCCACTGCTCTTGAGCCACCTGCTGCAGATATTTCACTAGCTCTTTTTTCGCGGCTTTCACCAACTGTTTATGAGCTCCGTCTGCTTGCAAAACGCCAACACCCATCCCCAACAAAGCCAAGTACAGCGGCCCCAAAACAACCCCCGTAAAACTAGCAAAAATCGTACTGACGCTTAACACAGTAATTAAGTTGAGCAGAATATTTTTCCAATCAAAACCCGCTCCTGCCATTGCTACGCCCGCCAGATTTCCTGTTGTTAACGAGAACAATCCCATCGCCCATTTTGCCCAAGCTGGCGAGTTATCTTCGTTTGAGTTGCTGACTGCTGCTGGTATTTTTTGCCCGGTCAGTTTTTCGGTGATTTTTTCAGTCACTTTCGTGTAAGATGCTCCGTAATTTGCCGCACTTTGCGAGAGGTGCGAAAATGCTGAATTCATTTCTTGTTCAGCCGTAAGAGTCCAAGCTGCCAGTTTGTCGTTGATGTACTGCTCGAATGCTCGTTTGAGCGATGCTTCAAAGGCTTCTCGCTTGCCTTGGCTGAAGAAATCCAGAAATTTTAGATCCGGTTGATATCGTAAGAAATCTGTTTCAAAGGTATTTTCTAAGTTAAGAACGTAGGCGCGAAAAGAATCTGCGATCGCCCGCGATTTACTATCTCTAACTTCGACAATTTCTTGTTGAAATTCATCGCGAATCTGAGTCAGCTTCTTAAACTCTGGCTCAACCGAATTAATCTTTTCCTTCAACTCATTGACATCGCGAGCGAGTAATGGTAATCGGCGTCCAACAGCTTCGCGGACGCGAGCAGAAATTTGACGCGCCAAAGTCCTCGCCGGACGCAATTCCGAAATCGCCCTTTCCTGCGTCAAAAACGTATTCAGTGCCACCATAAACTCTGGAAAACCTGTTCCTGCCAAATCCGCCTCCGGGTTTTTGATCCGCAACCTGAGCGCCTTAATTGAGGTAATTGCAAACACTCGCTCGTCGTAAATATCGTGTCCTTCTGTTAAACAATATTCAGCTAAATTAGCTTGAAAAACCCGCCGCAGTTTCCCTTCTGCTTCTGCCAATTCTTCAGGATCGTCCGGGTCAATCAAACTTTCCCGCACCTGATCCCAAGCATTGATCAGAAAGAAAACGCTCAATCCGCGATTTTTGATGTAATTTTCTAGATAGCGCCTTTCACCCATTGTGCAAGGCTGAGTTGCCCTGAGTACAAACAAAATAGCGTGGCAGTTGTTGATGTAACCGAGAGATAATTCATTCCGGGCTTCTGTATCGTTCAGTCCGGGACTGTCTACTATTTCTATGCCTTTTTCCAGCAAAGGTAAGGGATATTCTACTACGGCGCAATCGATATCTGGAAATGCTGGTTTCTTTTCTTCTTCTAAGCGTTTTGCCTCAGCGGGGTCAATTGTGTAGTTCTGTTTGAAACTTTTAAAATCGAGTTGTTTGGGGCTTTGGCCGTCATTGAAATAAACGGTTACTTTTTTTTCTGAACCGTAGCGCAAAATCGTCAGCAAAGCTGTACAGGGATTTACATCGCTGGGCAGTAAATTCTCCCCGATTAACGCATTGAGAAAAGTGCTTTTGCCACGTTTCATGTCGCCCAAAACTAGCAGCCGAAAAACTCCTTGGCGCAAGTTGTTGCTGGCGAGATGGATGTCGGCGCTGTCGGTTTCTAAACCGAGTTTCCCCGAGGCTTCGGCTCCTGCTAATTCTGATTGGTTGATGGCTGTGGCGATGTTGCTGAGGCGATCGGCAATTTCTCGGCGGACTGCGGCTACTCGCTCTAAATCATTGAGAAAGTTGCTAGTTTCTATTTTAAGGTTCATGGCTGTTTCCTGAGAGTTTCCTGCTTGGGCTTTTCAACTTCAGTCTTCTTCAACAAACATTTCGTAAGCAATCAAAGCAATCCCTCCCACCATCAGCGCAGTTGCCAGCCAAGTTGCTATGCGAACTGCAACGACAACAGCAATGACAATGCCTGTAAATTGAGCGACGGCTAGGATTTTTCGGCGCCACTGTTTGAGTTTGCCGTTAACTTTGCTGTCTGGTTCTTCGTACTTGCTCGTTAGATATTCGGGCACTGAGCGGTCGATTTCGGCTTCTAGTTCGCGGAGCAGACTTTCTTGTTCGCGCTTCCGCAGTTCTTGTTCTTTGTGCCGGAGTTCTCTTGTTTTTTTGTCAGGAGAATTCATAAATTTTACCCTATTTCCCGCTGGAAAAATGTGTTATTGATTGTCCATGTTGCAAAACGATATTTTTTTTACAACTGTAACTCACATTTTCTGCCTCGTCGAGAGATGTTAAGAAATGTTAAAGAGGGCGATCGACCTTTTAAGCCGATCGCCCGCAGCGCTGCAAATCCTCAATATCCTTCGGGCCCGATAGTAGTGCGATCGCACTCAGCTTCCGACAAATCAACCAAGCGCGATCGAAATAAGTTGCAGCCTGCTAATTGAGCTTTGGTTAACTTTGCTTTCTCCAAATTAGCTCGGCTCAAATCCGCATATCTCAAATCCGCATTCCTCAAATCTGCATTGTACAAATCCGCACCTTGCAAATTCGCTTTCTGCAAATTGGCACCTTGTAAATTGGCGTGGCGTAAATTTGCTCTGGATAAATTTGCTCTGGATAAATTTGCTTCCGACAAGTTGGCCTGATAAAGTTGAATGTCGCCCAACTCAGCATCTTGCAAATCAGTTTTATAAAGATTGGCTTCAGTCAAATTTCCGTAGGGCAAATAAGCTCGCCTCAGAACGCTACCAGAAAGATTTATTTCTGCCAAATCGGCTTGAAACAAGTTATCTTCACTTAAGTCAACGGCGTTAAAGTTTCGCTTGCCCTCAGCATACTGAGCGAGCAATTCCTCAGCGCTTAGCTTTTGCATTTTCATCCCTTTATGAGGACAGCTATTGCAGCCAATCCATAACAGTAATTAATGGGTATTAATTTGTGTATTTATACTTAGGCATTGTTTTATGTTAAGCTTGTGTAACAACGATCTCATTTTTTCTAAGAATTTTTTTATATTTGTAAATTTCTGCCTTGCTCGACCAGTAAACGCTTAGTAATGTCAAGATCGATCGAGAAACCAAAGCGAATCCTCTACTGAAATATGCCAGAACTTCCTCTCTCCATTGCTCAGCACTACCACGAACGGACAAAATACGACCCTGAAACCATTGCCGCCAAAAGCAAACAGCTCGATTGGACAGAGCAACCTGTGCCTTTCAAAGAATATAAAATTGGAGCGTATTTTGACCTCAAGCCTTATCTAAAAGACCCCTCGGAGGATGCCGAGCCCGATCCCGATGCCGCTTGGTGGCATCGGTTATCTAGCTTGTTGCTGTGCAGCTACGGGTTGACGGCGAAAGTGCAGACGGTAGACGACAGCTATTTGTATTTGCGATCTGCACCGTCGGCGGGTGGACTCTACCCCGCAGAGGTTTATTTAATCTCCCGCGGCACTGCCCAGTTGCCGGCCGGACTCTACAACTATCAGTGCAGAACTCATTCACTTGTTCATTTTTGGGACAGTCAAGTTTGGCCATCATTGCAAGCCGCTTGTTTCCAGTCGCCAGCGCTAGAAAATACCCAATTGGCGATCGCCATTACCACTGTTTTTTTCCGTTCTTCTTGGCGTTACGAAGACCGAGCTTATCGGCGAATTTTTCTAGACACCGGCCATTTATTGAGCAATATCGAGTTAGCTTGCGCCGTCAACGATTACCGACCTCACCTGATTGGAGGATTCGCCGACGAAGCTGTCAATGAATTACTGTACATCGACTCGGAGCAAGAAGGAGCGATTTGTGTACTTGCTTTAGCCGACTTGCTAGATATTGACCAAAACTTGCCTAAATTTAAAACCGCTTTGCCCGGAAACACCACCACAGATTACCCGAAAATTTCCGAAGGTCAACTGTTAAAATACCTCCACAAAGCCACGCATTTAGACTCAGACCCTACCGGAGCAGACGGCTGGAAACTTGATGAAAGTGAAGGGGTACTAGAGGATAAATACAACTTTCCCTTTTGTACTAAAGTTTCGACGGTCAGTCCTTCGATTCCTTGGGGAGTGAACCTGGAAACTTTAGAAAACACTATGCTCAAAAGGCGTTCTACCCGTGCTTATACAGGTGCTTCTTTGAGCTTGGGCGAACTGCTAGCTATGCTCGATTTTACTTACCAGCCCCAGCACTATATCGACCAAGGATTAGACGGTTCTCCAGACTATTTCGATCTAAGTTTGATCGAGACTTTTATTGCTGTTTCGGGAGTGAATGGGTTAGAAGAAGGCTGTTACTATTACGCTCCGAAAGCTCAAGAATTGCGGCAAATTCGGTTTAAAAATTTCCGCAGGGAGCTGCATTTTTTGTGCTTGGGGCAAGACTTGGGCAGAGATGCAGGGGCGCTGTTATTTCACACGGCTGATTTGAACAGGGCTGTAGCAAAATATGGCGATCGAGTTTACCGCTATTTGCACATGGACGCGGGTCATTTGGGCCAGCGGTTGAATTTAGCAGCTATGCAACTGCGTTTGGGTGTCAGCGGTATCGCGGGCTTTTTTGACGATCGCGTCAATGACGTTCTCGGTATTCCTGCGGGTGAGGCTGTGCTTTATATTACAAGTCTGGGAAGACCTCGATCGTAAGAATGACTTAGTTGTTATTTGTCAGTAGTATTGCTTCACTCAGCCCAGGCGCATCTAAATTTTACAGTCAAGTTTGATGAAATTAACATCTTACACCATTCTCAAGAACAGGCAAGATGCCTGTTCCACAAAGAGTGAAATTATTGTGGGGTGGGCGTCCCGCCCGCCCTAAAAATACAACTTAAATTCGAGACAGTTTACCTATTTAATTTACTCTTTTCCTATGACTATTTGCCAATGCAAAACCTGCTAAATATTCTGTCGAGCACTGATTCTGTCACTTCTTCGCCCGTAACTTCCCCCAATGCTTGAATTGCACCCCGCAAATCTATTGTCCAGAAATCTAAAGGCAATTTGTTGCTAATAGTATCCGTGCATTGTTCTAGAGAAATTTTAGCTTTGGTTAAGGCTGCTGCTTGCCGCTGGTTGATTGCTAAATCTGAGTTGGCTGCTTGCAAATTTCCCCCGCTGACGGCCTCTAAAATTGCTGTTTCTAAGTCTTCTATGCCTCGATCGAGGGCTGCTGCTGCGGTAACTATACGGTGAGTTTCAGAGGAAAAAGGTAGTTCAGGGATGGTGTTTACTAGGTCGATTTTGTTAATAATTATAATTAGCTGGCGGTGCTTTACTTGTTCGTAAATTTCCGAATCTTCCTCTGTCCAGCCAGATTCCGCGTCAATTGTCAACAACACTAAATCGGCTTGTTTTGCGGCTGCGCGCGATCGCTCAACGCCAATTTTTTCTACCTTGTCTTCGGTTTCTCGAATTCCCGCAGTATCGAGCACCTGCACCGGAATGCCGCCCACAACTAGCTGCGATTCTACCACATCCCGCGTCGTACCGGGCAAATCCGTGACGATCGCGCGATCGCTCTTACTCCACGCATTCAACAAACTCGATTTTCCCACATTCGGTCGCCCAACAATCGCTACTTTTAAACCAGTTCTCAACAATTCTCCGCGATCGGCAGTTGCCAAAATTGTTGACAATTCCTCCAAAACATGATTTATTTCCAAAGAAGTTTTAGCTTCATCTAAAGGCGGCAAATCTTCCTCAAAATCAATTCTTGCCTCAATTTCTGCCAGCACGTCCAAACAAGTTGCTCTCAGTTGGCGAATGGGCTGCGCTAATTTTCCTTGCAAAAGGGCCAAAGCACTTTGTGCAGCAGCGGGCGATTTTGCTCCCACCAAATCTGCAATACTTTCAGCTTGAGTTAAATCGAGCCTCCCGTTCAAAAAAGCCCGCAGCGAAAACTCTCCCGGCTGCGCCAATCTCGCCCCATTTTCCAAACACAACTGCAAGACTTGCTGCACCGCCATAATGCCGCCGTGACAGTGAAATTCCACCACATCTTCGCGAGTAAAAGAACGCGGTGCTTTCATGATTAGCAGCAAAGCTTCATCGACTAATTCTTGAGTTTTGGGGCGGCGGATGTGGCCGTAAAGAATGCGGTGAGACTCCCACATTTGCCGTCCTGGGGCGCAAAACAGAGTTTCGGCAATTTTTAAGGCTGCGGAACCGGAAACTCGCACAATGCCGACGCTGCCTTGTTGGGGAACTATGGCAGTGGCGATCGCTGCGATCGTTCCTCCTTTTGTTAATGATTCAGACATTTTTATTATTCACACATTCAAAACTTTTCTCAATCTCCTGTTTTTGAGTATCAGGCAATTGCTTCTATGTCTTCGAGAGGATAAATCTCGGGTTCCTCATTCAAAAAATTAAAATAGCCGCCAGGAAAGGGCAAGCTGCCCGAGTTTCCGGGTCGAAGGGTAGGGGATATTTGGTAATATTTTTCCTACGCTCCGTAATTGCTCGTCGGCTGCCAGAGGTAAGATAACTTGAATTAGGGATTCAACCAGTTGTACCTTCATTTGACTGACCTCCAGATTAATTGTTAAATTATACATATCTCATGGACAGAATAAACAATTTCAGCAATTTTTTTGTAAGATATTAGAAGAGCGTGGCCACAGCGCTGGACTTGGCGAGCCAATCCCATCGCCCGTTTGCTCAGTCAGTCGATTTTAGATTTTAGATTTTAGATTTTAGATTAACTCCACAGATGAATCGGGGAGCTTCAACTCGGGTCTAAAATTTTGGGAGGCTAACGACTCCTGTGGGAAAGCAACTATCCGTTTTTGGGTGGGAGTCACGGCTCGCTCGAACTTAAATTACTCAGCCAAATATTTTGGCTATTCTGATTTCATGCGATAATGGAAAATTGATAGGGTAGAGGGCAAAGCATGATTGGTCAACTTCTAGACAGACGTTACCGCATCATTAAAGTCACGGACTCAAGTGAGGTGGGAAAAACTTATCTAGCAGCAGATACTCACCGTCCCGGGTATCCGCAATGCACGGTTAGAGAAATGCGGCTACCCGGCACAAGTTCGCAAACTCCAGAATTAGTCAAAGTTATATTTCAAAGAAACGCAGAAATAATTGAAAAATTGGGAAAACACGACAAAATTCCCGAATTATTGGCGTATTTTGAGGAAAATCAAAGTTTATACTTAATTGAAGAATTTATTGCCGGATCGCCTTTAAGTCAAGAACTAATACCCGGTCAGCCTTGGGATGAAGACCAAGTAATTGGTCTGCTATCAGAAATATTAGAAATTTTGGTGTTCATACACGACAAAGGTTTCATTCACCGCAGAATTAAACCAGACAGAGCGATCCGGCGCGAGTCAGACGGCAAATTTGTATTGGTAGACTTTAGCTTAGACAAAGAAATTAACCCGGAACTTGCTAACTGTCATTTGTTGGCGCAAACTTCCCCGAACTCTGTTAAACGGCATGAGGCAAAAAAACAGGATTTGGCGGCCCAGGAGTTATACGTGCCGATCGAGCAATTGAGCGGCAACCCCCGTTACAATAGCGACATCTACGCTCTAGGTACGATCGCCCAGCTTGCCGTGACGGGACTCTCACCCAACGAACTGAGTGCCTTAAAAAACAACAAAAGCCAAATTCCCTGGCGAAACCGGGCAACTTGTTCGGCAGCCCTAGCAGATATTATCGATCGAATGGTGCGCCCTGACTGCGAGGAACGCTATCAGGAGGCCGCCGAAGTTTTAGCAGACCTCAAACAAATCGCCGTAAAATTGGAGGTTGAGCCGCCGCCAGCCACAATCATCACGGACGCTATGAGTCAACCGCGGAGACAAAGCCAAACCAAACTGCTGCTGTTGGCTGCAACAGCGGCAGCTTTAATCTTGACGGCACTGATAATTTACTTGTGGCAGAGTCAAAGCCCGGCGAGGGCAAAAGAATTGTTAGCCCGCGGCGTTACCAAGGCGCAGCAAGGTGACACAACAGGCGCGATCGCCGATTATACCCAAGCCATCGCCCTGAATGCCGGCGATGCGGAAACTTACTACAAGCTGGCAAACGCTCGCTACGACATGGGCGCAACCGAGCAAGCAATACAGGATTACACGCAAGCAATTAAAGTCAATCCCAGCCACACCAAAGCTCTGTACAATCGAGGTATGGCCCGCCTCGACATCGGGGACAAACGGGGGGCCGTGGAAGATTTCACCCAAGTAGTGCGACTCAATCCCAGCGACGGTGAGGCATACTCTAAGCGGGGTTTAGCCTACTACGATTTGGGCGACTACCCCCAGGCAATTGAAGATTACACTCAAGCAATTCGGCTCAGTCCCAACGATGCTACAGCTTACAGCAATCGGGGTTTAGCTCGATCGGCGGCAGGCGACAAAACGGGAGCAATGGCAGATTTTACTCAAGCCCTTCAAATTAGCCCCAAACAAGCTGGCGTATACTACAGTCGCGGTCGATCGCGGTTTAATCTGGCAGATTATCAAGGAGCGATGGAAGATTATACTAAGGCGATCGAATTGCAACCCGATCTCGCTGATGCTTATACCAATCGCTGCAGCGCTTACTTGAATTTGGCAAGCTACGACAAAGCGATTGCAGATTGCACCCAAGCAATTGGCCTGGCTCCCAAAGATGAAGCAGCTTACAACAACCGCTGCATTGCTTATCTGAATTTAAAACAATTTCAAAAGGCCAGCGAAGATTGCAGTTTGACGATCGGACTCAACGCCAACAATCCCAAAGCATACAGCAATCGAGGGTTAGCTCGATCGGCTTCGGGAGACAAGCAGGGCGCTGTGGAAGATTTTACTCAAGCAATTCGACTCAATCCCAGCGATGCAGTAGCTTACAGCAATCGCGGTACTATTTACTCAGAACTAAAAAATTACCCTTTAGCGGTTGAGGATTTCGCTCACTCGCTGCGTCTCAACCCCAATAATGCTAGCGCTTTTTACAGCCGAGGCCTCGTCCGCCGCCAACTCAAAGACCGTGCTGGGGCGATCGAGGATTTTCAGAAAGCTGCAACCCTCTTTCTAGAACAAGGAAGAGCCGATGGTTTCCAAAATGCACAAGCACAAATAAACGATCCTAAATAAGCTATTAGTCGTTAGTCAGATGTTAAAAAAAGAAGAAAAAAGGAAGAAGGAAGAAGGAAGAAGGAAGAAGGAAGAAGGCCAGATTACCAACTCCCCGTTACCAACTCCCCGTTACCAACTCCCCGTTACCAATTCCCAATTACCACCTCCCCGTTACCAATTCCCAATTTCCGATATGAACATGGTTGGTCAACTTTTAGACAGGCGTTATCGCGTAGTGCAAATTCTCAGCTCGGGTGCTTTCGGACAAACTTATTTAGCTGTCGATACTCGCCGTCCTGGCCACCCTCAATGTGTAGTCAAACAACTGCGCCCTCCCAGCAATACTTCCACAGTTCTTAAAACAGCTTACCGCTTATTTAAACAAGAAGCAGAAATATTAGAAAAGCTGGGAAAACACGATCAAATTCCATTTTTACTCGCTTATTTTGAAGAAGCAAATCAATTCTACCTAGTCGAAGAGTTTGTGCCCGGACACGCGCTAAATAGGGAAATTGTGGCCGGTCAACCTTGGCGGGAAGAACGAGTGCTAGATCTTTTGGAAGAAGTTTTACAAGTTCTCGCCTTCGTACACTCTCAGGGAGTGATTCACCGCGATGTTAATCCCTCCAACTTAATTCGCCGCAAACCAGACGGCAAATTAGTTTTAATTGACTTCGGTTCGGTTAAAGAAGTTGCCAATCACGTCAGCGAGTACGATACAGAATTTCCGCGCACCATTGCTACCGGAACTCCGGCTTATATGCCGATCGAACAATTTCAAGGCAACCCCCAATTTAGCAGCGACCTGTATGCAGTCGGCATGATGGCAGTGCAAGCTATCACGGGTTTGCCCGGTACCGATTTGCCAAAATTGCAAAATCCGAGTCCTTCTCACACGGGGGAAATTGTTTGGCGAAACCGAACTCAATGTTCTGTTGGACTAGCAAATATAATTGACAAAATGGTCTGCCACCAATTTGGCAAACGCTATCAATCTGCGGACGAAGTGTTGGCAGCTCTCAGCAAGTTGAGACACCGCCCAGAGCAGGGAAATATGGCTCAAAAGAAAAGTATTTCTCCCCTGTTAATGTCTTCTGATAGTTTTTCGTCACGGGGAAGTCGGTTTTGGTGGCTGATTTTGGCGGGATTCGGGGCGGTGATAGTTATGATATTTCTGTTTAGTTATGCGAGTCGGCCGAATCCGATTAAAGCTAAGGAATATTACGAACTGGGAGTAGAAAAGTCTCGCAATCAAGATGCGGATGCAGCTTTGCAGGCTTTTAATAAGTCAATTCAATTGAATCCTAAAAATGCTGAGAGTTTTTACCAGCGCGGTAATCTTAATTATGATTCAAAAAAGTATCAAGAAGCAATTGCAGATTATTCTCAGGCGATCGCACTCAATCCTAAATATGTTCAGGCTTATTTTAACCGCGGGCTAGCCCGTAAGGATTTTAACGACAAGCGCGGGGCAATTGAGGATTACACTCAGGTTTTGAATCTCCAGCCCAATGATGCTGATACATATTATGAAAGAGGAATTGCTTATTTAGAACTGCAAGATTACAAGGCGGCTATTCAGGATTTTAACGCAGTAATTCGGTTGCAGCCGAACCTTGTTAAAGCTTATCATTCGCGAGGGTTGGCTCGTGCTGGGAGCGCAGATTTGCAAGGAGCGATTGGAGATTATACTGAAGCGATTAAACTCGATGCTCAGAATGTTGATGCTTTCTACAGTCGGGGGAGAGCTCGCTTTCACTTAGGAGATTATCAGGGAGCTTTGGCGGATTATTCTCAGGTAATTGCGATCGATCCCAAGAGTGCAGATGCTTACGCTAATCGTTGCAGCACGCAGTTGAATTTGGGAGCGCATCAAGCGGCAATTGACGATTGCACTCAGGCAATTTCGCTGAGCGATGAGGATGGGGTTCCTTACAACAATCGCTGCATTGCTTATTTAAATTTGAAGGATTATCCCAAAGCAATTGCCGATTGCACTCAAGCGCTGAAAGTGAACCCGAATGATCATAATGCTTTTAACAATCGTGCTTTAGCTCGCAGCGCAGGAGGTGACGCCCAGGGGGCGATCGCAGATTTTACAGCAGCAATCGGTTTCAATCCCAACAATGCTGAAGCTTACGCCAATCGGGCTAAGATTTACCAGCAGTTAAATAATTACAACAGTGCGATCGCCGATTACGTCCAAGCTATTCGGATCAATCCGAATTATGCTGCTGCTTACTACGGTAGAGGCATGGTTCGCCGCTCCTTGGGAGACAAAGCAGGAGCCATTAGCGATTTAGAAAAAGCCGGCAAAATGTTTCTAGATCAAGGACTTACTGGCGGTTACAAAGATGCACAATTTGAGATTGAAAAGCTCAAGTAGTCAGTTGTCAGTTGTTAGTTGTTTGTTGTTAGTCAACAGTTAACAGTCAACAGTCAACAGTCAACAGTCAACAGTCAACAGTCAACAGTCAACAATGCCCCATGCCCAATTCCCTTTAAGAGTTTTGAAGTCTCTTCACCAACTCATAAAACGGTTCCCAATTATCCTCAATAGCAATGGCCTCCCAAACAGCCTCAATCGTCGGTCTCAACAGCGATTGTTCGGGATTGTGCCGGAGCAACCTGTCCGCCATTTTGTCCATATCATCCGCCGACAAACTTTGCAAAACGTGATAATAAAACTGTCGCCAAGGTGCTATTAAGTCGGCCGGTTCCGCCTCAGCAAAAATTAGACTAGCATCATCTCGCCAAGTGCGATCGAACTGTCTTCGCAGTTCAAAAAAGAAATCGTGATACTCAACTTGAGACTCCGCCAGCATTTTAATTGTCACCTTCAACAACTCATCTCCCTCCGCCTCTGGCAAATCCTCAAATCCCAATCTATTTAGCATCAACTGCCGATAAGCTGCATTATAATAATCGCCAAACTTTGCCAAACCCGCATCCATATCAGCTTGAGGAATCGCCGCTGCTAGCGGTTCCTGGAGCTTCTCTAAATTGTCCCTACAAATAAACGGTTGATTGCCGTAACAATAAAGACCCGAATAGTCAAAATAAGCTGCTGTAAATTCCGGCTTGTAAGTTGGGATAAAAGCGAAAGGCCCGTAATCGAAACTTTCTCCAGTAATCGACATATTATCAGTATTCAGCACGGCCTGGCAAAATCCTGCCGCCATCCACTGAGCGACTAATTCAGCTACTCGCTTGACTAAATCTGCATAAAATAGCGCATATTTTTCGGCAGGCGAAACACCGGCATTACTTGCTTCTAAATGCAGTTCTGGATAGTAATATTCAATAACAAAATCTAAAAGTTTTTTAGTTAAATCCGGGCGGCGGATATAGTGCAACCTTTCAAAAGTTCCAAACCGAATGTGAGAATGACTGAAACGCACCATTACGGACGATCGCGTCGGAGATGGTTCGTCGCCCCGCCACAAAGCCTCACCCGTTTCAACTAAACTAAAACAGCGAGATGTCCGCACTCCCAACCGGTGCAAAGCTTCGGCTGCTAAAACTTCGCGAATTCCCCCTTTGAGAGTAAGTCTACCGTCACCGCCCCGCGAGTAGGGAGTGCGGCCGGAACCTTTAGTGCCGAAGTCGTAAAGTCTGCCGTCAGTCCCGCGAACTTGGCCGTATAAGAAGCCTCTACCGTCACCTAAATTGGGGTTATATTGGTTGAATTGATAGCCGTGATAGCGAAGTGCGAGAAAGGGACGGACGCAGTGAAATTCGCCGAACGCTTCGATGAAATGTTGGTCGGTTACTTGTGCGGGGTCTAAACCCAATTTCGGCAATAATTCGTCGTTGCGGAAGCGGAGAATGTGTTGCGGAAAATCGGTCGCAGCGACTTCATCAAAATAGTCGCCACCGAGAGATTCAATGGCGGGTTCGTAGTTGAGGGAAAGTAAGGGATTTGACATTTTTCTATTATAGGGTGAAATTGGCTATCACTCCAAATTATATACGGGTAAGGTGCGGACTGCATTGGTGTCAACAATCGCCTCAAACCCTTTGTCTCTCTCGTTTATAGCCGAGTTCGTTCTCCCTCGCATCCCAGGGCTTTTTCATGCTCAAATTTTAGCCAAGCTGAAGTTTGAGCATGAAAGATTAATGTCTTCCTCGAAGGGAAAAATTTTTTACGGTCAATTTTATTGATAGTTTAATTAACCGTTTTCCTTGCTAAAAAGAGAGTTTAAGGCTTAAATTTTAGTCGGATTCACCAGCTAATATACCTTTTTCCCTATTTAAAATTCGTCAACACCCCGTAAATTGCCCAAATTGCCATCGCCCGCAAATAGTGACTCGCCCGAAAAGTTCCCCCCGCCGTAATCGCTTCCGGCGTCCGAAACTGCAACCCATTTTCATAAATCTGCTTCACCACCGCATCCGTCAATTTAAACGCTTTCTCCTCCATTCCCATCTGTACCAAAAAAGCGGCCAACCCAAAATTAATCCCCGTCCAAACTTCCAAAGGATGAGTTGCATTGGGATTTTCCGGCGAACCGTTCAGCATCACCCCATTCGCCGCACCGAATTCGCCATCGTTGAACTTCAAAAAGCAAGAATCGTACACAGTTTCTAAAGCACTGACTGCACATTCTGGCGGCACAATATCCGGCAATCCTAACAGTTTCGCGTAAAATTGACCGCACAGTTGGTCAGCCATCACCACTTCGGAATTACTCTCGCTGTCCAAACGGTAATATTGACCGTTCCACAGTTTTTCTTGATAGCTCGGTCTTGCTTGTAGCAGCCAACTGTGATATAATGCAATCTTTGCTTGAGGGTTAGGAATTATCTCCGGTGCTGCATCTTCCAAGATTTCGCCGATCGCGATCGCAGCCTCCAGCGCCGCCAACCATAAACCCCCGCAATACGCGCTGATTCCCCGCATTTGCCAATCATCAAACGTCTGATCGGGTGCTCCAGAATTCTCAGGAATTCCGTCCCCATCCTCATCAAAAGTTTTCAGATAAGCCAAAGCCTCAACAATTGCCGGCCAACACTCTTTCAAAAACTCGCAATCTGTGCCGCCAGTCAACAAAAAGTCACGATAAACCTGCAACACAAAATCGCAAGGCAAATCCTTCCACAAATTGCAATCTTGATAGCTAGTATAATTCGTTTTCTCCCAAGGATGTTCGTTAGGAGCACCCAAATCGTGGGGCGTCGCCCCGACAGCTTTTCTAATAGCCGAAGCTTGATTCCAGCCAATAATTCTCGGCGTATCGTCTCCGGCAGAAATTGCCCTAGCAAACGCTAAAACTACCGACTTTTCCAAATCCGGCCACAGCATCAACAAAGCAAAAGAACCGTAAAGCCGCACGTCCAAACTTTCGTACCACCGGTAATCAATGCACTCCAAAACCGCAAATTGACCCTTTGGATCGCGTTCGTCAGCCGCACTCCAAAGAGTACCGCCGTCTGTCAGGGCGTACAACTCGTTAAACAGCGCCATTTTGAAACTGTCTGACAAATCTTTCCGTTCTAAAATCGGTTTTTGCCAAGCTTCAATATTTTCGCGCCAAGTATCGGAATGCTTCATTGCAGTGCGAATAATCGGCCAAGCATTTTTGCCGTTGCGGCCGAAGAAATCCGTATAGCGGCGGTAGTACCAAACTCCCGATGCAAACTCAGTAACGGGCAAATCCCAAGCTATAATAAAGGGGATTTTGCGCGTTTTTCCCGGTCGAAGAGTAAAGCGAACTGCGATCGCACAAGCCAACTGTTCTCCTGCTGCTGCGGCTGTCTCGTCTCTGTCATCTAACAAGAAACCTTCAGCAGAAAAGTTGCGCCAAATATCCTCGCCATTCCCCGCCGGGTTCCAGCGAGTTTGATAGAATACTTCTACCGCCGGATTAGTAATAGTTGCGATCGCCCATTGTCCATCCCCCTCTTGCGGTTCGTCCTCAGCAGTCAACCGCGTCATCACGCAACCGATTCGGTGAAAATCTTCCACCAGCAAATTCAAATTTCCCGCACTTTCTCCCCACCGGGGTTGATAATCATAAAATGGACTGCCATCATCTCGCACCATCACTTCCGGCGACTTATTGGCATTAGTAAACCAACCGACAATATTCTCCCAAGTCAGCATGATACTGAGAGTAATCGGCGCATCTGTAGGATTGTGCGCCACCCATTCAAACATGGCAACTGGGTAACTGCTTTCCTGATAATTGTTCGGCAAAATTGGCGAAAATTGCTCGCAGATTAATTCAGCCTGAAACACATTTTCGTAAACAAACCAACTGCGCGGATACAAAGCCTGATAACTCCCCGAAGAATTAGACTCTTCCCCGGTTCTTTCTTCTTCTTCCCTTCTTCCTTCTTCCTTCTTCCTTCTTCCTTCGCAAGGATACCATTTCCAACTAGATAAACTGCCATCGGTAGGCGGTTCAGTGGACAGTGCGAAAGCTTGTTTCTTGCCTTGAGTTTCTTCAAAAACGCTGAACTGACAAGCGGGCAAACTGCGAAAAATGTGTTCGCCGCCGTCAATGTGCCAGAGGTTGAAGTCGCCACGGGGCGATCGCCCGATGCAGCCGGCACCGAACCCGCCCAGAGGCATTCCGTGCCAGGGGCCGTCATCGAGATTGCTTGCGTAGCGGACTGTATAGGGATTCTCCCAACCGAGGCCGATGGGACGTTTCCAGGCCTGTGGGGGGATGTTTGGATTGGATGTGCGATCGTTATTCATGTGATTAATCTTAGCGCTCGATCGAGACTTGACAAATTTTTTTATTTAAGTTTAAACTTTTATCCCCCGAACGAATCCCGATATTTCTGACTATTGTTGAGTGTTGATTGTTGAGTTAAAGCAATTGGGTTCAGGGCGGCCGGCTTCATCAATTCTCCAATCTAAAATATAAAATCTGTTCAGCGATCGCCTAACGGGGCAGAATATCATCTAGGCGAAGTTGCAAGCTTTTTAACAGAGGAGAAATAATCGGTTGACCGAGGCGAAATTGTTGCTGGGTGTAATCTTGCTCAATCAGTTGGCCAACGGTGATAGTAGGTTGTTTTGGTTTACCGATAAAAGCCACCCCCCCAATCCGCGATAATCAACTATCCAATATTCGGGAATTCCTAAAAGAGCATATTCTTCAACTTTTCGGGCGTAATCTGTTTCCCAATTAGTGCTAACTACTTCTACCACCAATTTAACAGATCGCCCCAGCGTAATCACAGGTTCTCTTTCCCAAAGAGGTTCGCTGATAATAGCAGTTTCATCTAATACGACAATATCAGGACGGCGGGCAGTAGCTGCATCTGAAAATGGACGGATCAAACAAGTGCGGGGAATGAACCAGGGTAGTTTTTCGGCTGCGATGGCGATGCCAATTTGAGTTGCTAGTTTACCGCTGACGGTTTCGTGCGGGCCTGTTGGTTCTATGTCAACTAATTCTCCGTCAGCGAGCTCGTAGCGGAAGTTGTCACAATATCGATCGAGGAATGTTTCAAAAGTTAGGATTTTTGGCGCGGTGTAAGCCATTGGAAACTAATAGTTTTTTGCTTAAAATCTTATTCTATCAACTAACCAAATCCCAAATCAGAACCTTTCCCCGCGTGAACCAGAGCCAACTTTTCGTAACGCTTAGCGTGTTCCACCAACTCCGCAGCTTCTTCCTCAGAGACATCTCGCATTCGCTTGGCAGGCACTCCCGCAACAAGCGTGTGAGGCGGAACGTCCTTGGTGACAACAGCCCCTGCACCGACGATAGAGCCTGTTCCTACCCTGACTCCATCGAGGACGATCGCCCCAATCCCGATCAGGCAGCCCCGTTCAATGTAAGCTGAGTGAATCACAGCTCGGTGTCCCACTGTCACGAAATCTTCCAAAACCGTCGGTTTCCCCGGATCGCCGTGCAGAATTGCTCCATCTTGGATATTGGTACTTGAGCCGATCGCAATTCGCTCTACATCCGCCCGCACCACCGCCCCGTACCAGATACTAGCACCCGCAGCCACCTCTACCCTGCCGATCACAACAGCACCTTCAGCGACAAAAGCCGCTTGGGATAGATCTGGCCTTGGCCAATAGGAAGGAAGTGCAGACTGAGATTCGTTGAGATTGCTCATTAGTTGGTCGATCGTTATACTTCTAGCAGATTAGCTGGTTGTTCATACGGGATATAATAAAAGTATTTGGGACTTTTGCAGAGAAAATATGCTGGGACGCAAATAAATGATTGAAGTTGCCTTGCAATACCCGATGTTTGGCCCGGAAATTCAGTGTCCCCACTGTCGCCAAACAATTCCGGCTCTAACGCTAACGGATACCTATTTGTGTCCGCGTCACGGGGCATTTGAGGCAGATCCAAAAACGGGGGAACTGGTTCACCTTCAGTCTGGGCGGCACTGGCGCCGCTGGGAGAATGAATGGTATCGCCAGCACACCCACCCGGACGGGATTCGGTTTGAAATTCACGAAGCGCTCGATCGACTCTATACTCAAGGCTACCGAGCAACTCGCGTGATCGTTGCTCAACGCTATCGGGACTTAATCAGCGCTTATTTGGAACGCAGCACGCCTTGGCGGGGTCAGTCGGAATCGCCCCGGCCGAGGTTGTACGGTTTGCCTGTGGATTTTAGCCCCGATCCCCAAGAGGACCCTTGTTGGGAAGTGATTAATTTTGATTTGGAAAAAGAGCCGGGAGTTCCGATTAGATATCCCTATTTTCGGTTGTTTGAATAAGTGAAGGAAGAAGGAAGAGGGAAGAGGGAAGAGGGAAGAAGGAAGAGGGAAGAGGGAAGAAGGCTCTATTGCTTTCGTGCTAAAGATGCGACCGTTTTTTAGTCCGAATTACGAATTTACCCTCTAAAATCTAAAATCCCAAGCCGGAATTCCTACTTCCCTTCTAAAATCTAAAATCTAAAATCTAAAATCTAAAATCTAAAATCGAATGCACCACGCCTCGATTCGCACTGCTAACATTCACCGGGCGATCGCCTTTTACGAACAGTTGGGATTTACTGTGAGCGATCGCTTTACCACAGGTTACACCCTAGCCTGTTGGATGGAAGGTCTCAACGGACGCATCGAACTAATTCAAATCCCGGAACCCAAACCCGCACCGGATGCTTTCGGAGACGAGCATTATGTTGGATATTATCATTTATCTTTCGATTTAACTGAAGCGACAACTGACTTGCCTAGCTGGTTGCAGTCTCTCAAAGATCGGTTTGAGGAAGCTGCTAAAGACCAACCAAACCAGTTCCAAGCTTTGAAAGTTTTATTAGAACCGACTCAACAGGCGATCGGGCAAAATGTTTACGAAGTAGCTTTTATTGCCGATACTGATGGTTTGCCTTTAGAATTTATCCGGCGGATGAATAGCTAATTAAGTCTGAGTTGAAACACTTCAGAAATCCCATCAGCGTGCATCTGTGTTCATCTGCTGATATCTGCGGTTAAAAAATCCCAATCCCACTAATCTGCTTTAATTCGGATATCAATTAACCCATAACTTCAGTAGAAGGAATAATCGGCGTTGCTGATTTACGGTATGAAAGGCTAAATATGCCCGTTATAGAAACCAGTATTCACAAAGCTTTTGGATTTTCAACTTATTTTTTTCATACCCTGATTAAGCAACACCGAATCATGAAGAAGGAAGAATGGTCATATAGCAAGCTTTTTAGCCATCTGCACCTTTCGTTTAATTAGGTATATTTACTTAATAACCAATAAGTAATCCATAAAAATAAAACCCGCTGGTGCGGGTTTGATCTTCATGCTTATTGTTAATAAATTACGGTTTCAACTACTTACTTTTTAGGAACAACAGCCTCATTAGCAGCAACGGGACGGGTCGAGGAAGCGGTAGTTTTCAAAAGTGCGATCGCCTGCGCGTAGCAAGGATCGTCCTTAGTCGCAACTAACGTCGGTTTGTTAGCTAATTTCAGCTTTTGTTCGTCGGTGACTTCTACCTTAACATCGGGAGTAACCCCCTTTTGGCTGATATCGGTACCGCTGGGAGTATAGTAGTGGGCGATCGTCACCGCCAATCCCGAACCGTCAGCCAAAGAATGCACCGACTGCACCAACGCTTTGCCAAAAGTTTGGCCGCCCATCACAGTTGCGCGCTTGTTGTCCTTCAGAGCACCGGCCAAAATCTCGCTGGCGCTGGCCGAATTGTCGTCCACAAGCACCACCAAAGGCTTGTCAGTGATTGCAGTGCGGTTTGCGCGCATTTCCTGAGAATCGCCCGCGCGATCGACTGTGCGGACGATCGCCCCTGTATCCATCCACATCCGAGCGATATCAATGCTCACTCGCAGCAAACCGCCGGGATTGCCCCGCAAATCCAACACAAAAGCGTCAGCTTTCTGATCCGAGAGCTTTTTAATCGCCACCTGCATTTGTTCGCCGGCATGAGAGCTAAACTCTTGCAAACGGATGTAACCCACCTTCTGACCGCCTTCATTCTTGAGGCTGTAGCGAACCGCTGCTACCTCAATTCTCGCCCTAGTCAAAGTGATGTCAAATTCGCCTTTACCCTCACGAGCAATCCGCAGCGTGACTTTCGTGCCTTCGTCGCCCCGAATTACCTGAGCTGCATCCGAGACAGTCATGCCTTTAGTAGTTTTGCCGTCTATCACCAAAATCCTATCGCCCGCTTGAATCCCTCCCTTCAGGGCGGGGGAATTTTCCATCGGCTCGACTACGGTAATGGCTTTCGTTTTCTCGTCTTCTTCGAGCCTCATCCCCACCCCTGTCAGTTCCCCAGAGGTTTGATTCGTCAGCGCTTCGTACTGCTTCGGGTCCATGAAGCGCGTGTACTGGTCGTTTAATTTCTCTAGGGCTTTGCGGAGAGCGCTGTAGGCAGCTTCGCGAGAAGTATAGTTTTTGCTCAACAGTTCTTGGCGGGTCAATTGCCAGTCAGTCTTGTTAAAGCTGCCATCAACATACTCTCGGTTGACAATTTGCCAAGCTTCGTCTAAGACAGCTTTGGGGCTATCTTGAAGCTCAGCCCGGACTGATTGACTCAGCCCGGGAACGAGCAAAGATATCGAAGCGGTTGTTGCCATCGCCCCAGTGAACAGGGCTGCCTGTAATTTAGAAAAGCGTCTGCGGGCTTGATTCATTGAATTTGGCTCAATTCGATTTTAGATTTTTGATTTGAGATTTTATATTGCTAAAAAATCTCACACTACTACTTAAACTATTGTGTGGAGGCTCCACCATCCCTTTGGACAGTTTAACGAGATTGATAGTCGATCGCCAACCAATTATTACTCTCTTTCAATAAACTTAATTTAAAACTTGGATTTATAAAGTGCCGTGGAAGCTAAAATCGAACAATTTTCGCGTAAGTGGTTGAGCCTGCTCGTTAATGGAGCTATCGGTCTAGCAGCGCTGGCGGGGGTCGTTACCATGCAGTCGAGCGGGCAGTTGGGCGGAATGTCCCCAGTTCGCGTTCAGGGGCAAAAGCCGCTCTCTGCAATGTCTGCTGCCAGTTTCAAGCAAGTCGCACAGCAAGAAGCGCAGCAAGAAGCCCTGCGGCTGAGAATGCTCAAAACTATCCCTAGTTTTGGGTTTGACAATTTAATTGCAGATTGGACATTTCTCAAATTTTTGCAGTATTTTGGCGACGACGAAGCGCGGGATGTAACGGGCTACAATCTCAGCCAAGATTATTTTGACATAGTTACGCAGCGCGACCCGCGGTGGGCTGACATCTACCTGTTTCTTTCCACAGCTATTTCTTTTTATCAAGGAAAGCCTGAAACTGCTGTTAACTTTATAGAGCGTGGTACTAGGGCCCTTGCCGTTTCGCCGCAAATTCATTCCCAATCATGGATAGTGTGGCGAACTAAAGGTATTGATGAGTTGCTGCTGTTGGGGGATATTCCCGAGTCAATTCACTCTCACGAAATGGCCGCTGATTGGGTGGAAAAAACCCCGGAAGGACAGAAATTGGCACCGCTGTTTCGAGCCACTGCTGAGTATTTGCGCCGAGATCCCGATAGCGTGCCGGTGCGGTTTACTACTTGGAGTACGGTTTATGCTCAAACAACTGATAAGTTGGTGCGTCAAAGGGCGAAACAAGCTCTTGTCAAGTTGGGAGCTCAGGTGCAAAAAGATAAGGATGGAAACGAGAGTTTTATTTTGCCGCCTCGAAAGTAGGTGATTATTGATTGTTGACTGTTAACGGTTGACTGTTGACGGTTGACTGTTGACTGTAATTCCCCCATCTAAAATCTAAAATCTAAAATCAGCTTGAGTTAGTTCGCGCCATTCACCGGGTTTGAGACCTTCGAGACGCAAATGCCCGATCGCACACCTGACTAGCCGCAGCGTCGGAAACCCTACTGCTGCGGTCATCCGGCGCACTTGGCGGTTGCGGCCTTCTGTGAGAGTCATTTCCAGCCAAGCTGTGGGCACGTTTTTGCGAAATCTAATCGGCGGTTCCCGGGGAGGTAAAGGGGGTTCTTCTAACAATAATTGCACTTTTGCCGATCGAGTCCGATAATCTTGAATTGTGACACCTGTCTGCAAAGCGGAGATCGCACTTGCATCGGGAATTCGTTCAACTTGCACCCAGTAAGTGCGGGGATGAGCGAATTTCGGGTCACTGAGGCGGTGTTGCATTTGTCCGTCATCGGTTAACAGTAACAAACCTTCACTATCGCGATCGAGCCTTCCTACGGCATAAATGTTGGGAATAGGAATATAGTCTTTGAGAGTGCTGCGTTTAGTTTCGCTGGAGTTGTCAGTAAATTGAGTTAAAACATCGTAGGGTTTATAAAATAGAATGTAACGATAAGCCATGACAATTAAACAATAAAAATGTACCAACCGTGCAAGCAGAAACGATATAAGTCAAAAAAAAACACCTTCTATCTCTCTTCTCTCCTCTGCGCCCTCTGCGCCCTCTGCGGTTCATAAAAAAACAAATCTTATTAACCAACGATTCAAACCTGCTATAAAATATTGAGCCTTTAAGACCCTCGCAAATCTCAACTACCCAATTTTATCATGCCCGAAGCCACACACCGCGTTTGCATCGTCTTGGGAACTCGCCCAGAAGCAATTAAACTAGCCCCAGTCATTCAACTGTTCAAAAGTTCTCCAACCTTTGACACCCAAGTAATTTTAACCGGCCAGCACCGAGAAATGGTCGAGCAAGTGATGCGAATGTTCGATCTAAAAGCCGATCGGGATTTAGCAATTATGCAGCACCAGCAAACCTTGACAGATATTACATCCCGGAGTTTGCAGGGTTTGGAAGCCTTGTTTAAAGAATTGCAGCCCGAAATCGTCTTAGTTCAGGGCGATACAACGACAGCGTTTGCCGCAACGTTGGCTGCATTTTACCAGAAAATACCCGTAGGTCACGTAGAAGCCGGATTGCGGACAGACGACGTGTTCAATCCTTACCCGGAAGAGGCTAACCGACGGTTGATTTCTCAGCTCACACGGCTGCATTTTGCCCCTACAGAGCTGGCCCAAGAGAATTTAGGGCGATCGGGCGTTTTGGGAGAAATTCACCGTACAGGCAACACAGTAATCGATGCTTTGCTTTCTGTCGCCAAACGCGAACCAGAATGCAACATTCCTAACTTAGATTGGAGCAAATATCGGACTATCTTAGCAACAGTTCACCGCCGGGAAAATTGGGGCGAACCCTTACAAGGAATTGCTCACGCATTTCTTCAAATATTAGATAAATTTCCCGATACAGGTTTACTGCTACCCCTGCACCGAAATCCCACTGTTCGAGAACCTTTGCAAGCTCTTTTGGGCAACCACCCCCGAGTATTTTTAACTGAACCTTTAGATTATGCAGAATTAGTAGGAGCGATTCAGAGATGTCATTTAATCCTCACAGATTCCGGCGGATTGCAAGAAGAAGCACCTAGTTTGGGCAAACCTGTTTTGGTATTGCGAGAAACCACAGAAAGACCCGAAGCAATTTCCGCAGGAACCGCTAAACTTGTAGGTACGAATTCGGATACAATTTTCACCGCCGCCGCAGAATTGCTCCGCAATTCCGAAGCATACAACGCAATGGCAATGGCAATTAATCCCTTTGGGGACGGTTTAGCCTCCTCGCGGATTTTGAAAATCGTTGAAGACTATTTTAGTTAGCTAACCCCTCGCGAGTGGGGCGGTGGAAACCGTAACTAAAAAAACGAAGTCCCCGCAGAGGGGGACTAATTCCTGTTAAAAAAAACTCGGTTTATGCCTCCATTCCCGAATTACCAATCCCCACCGCCACCCCCACTACTAGAATCGCTGCTACTACTGCTGCTACTGTAGTCGCTACTACTACTGCTACTGCTGTAGTCGCTACTGCTACTGCTGCTATAGTCGCTACTGCTAATGCTGCTGCTGTAATCGGCACCGGCACCGCCACCGCTGGAGTTGCCACCGCCAAAGCTACCTCCGCAGTCGCTGTTGCTAATGCTGCTGCTGTAATCGACACCGGCACCGCCACCGCTGGAGTTGCCACCGCCAAAGCTACCTCCGCAGTCGCTGTTGCTAATACTGTAGTCGCTGCTATTAGTGCAGTAGTAGCCGCCGCCATCATCGCTACTACTGTTAGTGCTGTAGTCGCTAGTGCTACTGTAATCGATGCTGTTACTGCTGTAGTCGCCACCCCCACCGTAATAGTTGTGGCTGTTACTTCTGTAATTGCGATTGTTACTACTGTAATTACGCGAATAACGGCGGCGGAGGAAAAGAGATTTCCCAGAAAATAAGCTGCGAAATAGATCGATGCTGTTAATGCTGTAGTTGCCAACCCCACCGCAATAGTTGGGACTATTACTGCTGTAATTGCGCGGATAACGGCGGTGGCGGTAACGAGATATCCGAGAAAATAAGCTGCGAAATATCCTGAAGATAATGAAGCAAGGTATAAATGCTATGAATGCTATGAATAACAACCCTAGTAAGCCATAGATTAAATTTGATGAATCTTCACCTGTGGAGCTACTATTGCTAATAACTGGCGATTGACTAGGTATTGGTGACGGTTTCACCCCTTGAGATGGTACGATTGGAGCCAAAGGCAGCGTGGTTTGAGATTGAGCATTTACCGTCAAAGTTTGTAAAACATTTACTAACGCCTTTGTCCCGGCTAATGTGCCCCCGTCAAAGTCCTGCTGTTTAAATCGGGGCGTAATTTCGATTTTAATAATATCCACTGCTTTAGCATCCGGCCAAATGCTTTGAGTGCCAGAACCTGTTTCAATTTGAACGCGGCGTTCCCCCGACGAAATCAACAATAAAACTCCGTTATTTTTACCTTTCTTGCCAATCCCCCAAGAGTTAAATAATTCTGTAGCAAATGCTTTTGGTGTCGCCGATGGCTTAGTATCAGGCACTGTCACAACAGCGATTTCTGAGCCTTTTTTTGCCTCTAAATCCGAAATCATTTGATTTAGCTGAGTTTCGGTTCTATCGCTGAGAATGTTTGCATTGTCCGTTACCCAAGTGTTATTTACTTGACGGGGATTAGGTACTTCTTGGACTGTTATAGCTTGGCTCGTTAGGGGAAATGCCATTGCCGAAAAGCACAGCAAACTGCTGCAGATTATTTGTTTGTTGCTAAATTGTAACTGCATAGCTTCAGTCTCCTGAATAACTGCTAATCTAAAACTGACCTCTATCGCTCCGCCTAATTACAATTAAATAACCAGCTCAATGTCATGTCAATTCATATTGTTCAGACGTTGGATCCATAAAAATCATAATTTTAGACCCCTAAGCACTTTCCCTTTACACATAGAGTGATGAAATTTTATTTAAACTGTCGATAAAAGTTGCCTGCATTCAATGTAAAAAATTGTACTTGTTGTGAAATTTAAATTTTATTTCGACTCACTATTCGAGGATGAAAAATAGTTATTTTTACGCAATATAGCAACCGCCAAGGCGGTTAGGACATAGAAGGTGGGTTGAGGCTCACGTTCGCTCTTTAGGAAACAGAGACGGACTCGCTTGAGTGTGAGGGTGGTTACCCAGAGTCCAC
>JACJNV010000401.1 GCA_014695175.1 Microcoleus sp. FACHB-DQ6
AAAATGGTTGACACCATAATTGCTGTGGCTCTTGACTTAATTAATCCGAAACATCTCAAAAACTGGTTTACTAATTGCTGCTACTGTACCTCATAACATCCGGAAGTGCTGTATAGTCTGTAATCCGTCTCGCTGAGTTGAATTACCGTAGTTCGTAGCAACAAATCAGAGGTGAGGTTAAAAGGTTGCCGTGCCTTTTCTGTTACCAACCGCAAAGCTTCTGTTTCGCGATCGCTCTCTGACGCTATTTCTTGAAGGTTAATTAATGGTAGGGATAAATAGCAAGTAGGCTGAACGATCCGAATTGGTTGCCCATCAACGACAGAAAAGTTGGTTCGCAGAATTTCGTGGCGATCGATAATTTGGTTGAAACTTTGTTCTAACGCTAATCGATCGATGGAACTCGGTAAGTAAATTGTAAAGTGTTCGTTATAAAAAGGATTACCCGGTTCCACTTGTGCCAAAAACCACAACTGTTGTTCGCCAAAAGAGAGAGGCAAATTCTGGCTGCGGTCAATCACTTCGATTGGAGAAAGTGGCCACCTTGAGTTTGTTTGAAGTTCTATTTCTATTTGCTGGGCTAATTCGGCTATTGTGGGTGCTTCAAACAAAGAACGCAGAGACAATTCTATTTCAAGCGTATTTCGGATGCGAGAGATAACTTGAGCAGCTAGTAACGAGTCTCCTCCGCATTCCCAAAAGTTGTCATGAATTCCAACTCTATCTAAACCTAAAATTTTCGCCCAAATTATTGCTACCACTTCTTCAACGGGAGTACGAGGAGGAACAAAAGGCATTAACTCAAGCTCTCGTTCCAGTTCTAAAACATCTGTGTTTTCTACAATATCGCTAACCAATTCAATATTGTTATTTGGCTGTTCATATATGATTTGTCTCGGTGACGGTAGCGCGTTGCGATCCAGTTTTCCGTTGGAATTTAGCGGTAACTCTTTCAGGATGACAAACTGAGAAGGCACCATATATTCGGGCAACTTCTGTTTCAAGAAGCTGCGGAGGTTACGGCTAACAGTACGTTGCAAAACTTTCAAAAATTTCTGTTGTTCCAGGAGATAATCAACGCTAGCTTGGATGGTAGTTTGCTGGGTTGACGTTAGCTCAAACTGAATCCCTGTTCGCTGTTTTTCTTGCCATACTACTTTACCTTCTACCCACAATAATTGAGAATTTCTTGGTGGTTGTAAGTGCAGGCGAACGCGACTACCTCGCTCTAAAATTTCAGTTATTCCTACTAAGCTAATCCCACCTATTGAAATGTCTTCGGTGCTTACTTCGATAGTACGACTCCCATCAAATTCAACTAGGCAAGGACTTTGATAAGGTATCCGTTCCGGGATGAGATTAGAGACGATGTATGCGACTAAACGTTTGTCACCCGGTACGTCTTCGCGTGCGATCGCAACGGCTTCCTGCACGTCAGGATGTTGTCGCAGTGATGCTTCAATTTCTGCTAATTCTATTCGGAATCCGCGAATTTTTACTTGATGATCGATCCGCCCAACAAATTCAATATTACCGTCTGGTAAGTAGCGAGCTAAATCTCCCGTTTTGTATAACCGCTTTCCTGGTTTATCGCTAAATGGGTTGACAATAAATTTTTCAGCAGTCAAATTAGGACGATTTAAGTACCCTCTGCCTAAACCAATACCACCGATATAAATTTCTCCTGTTTCACCAGTAGAAACTGGCTGCATTTCCTCGTTGAGCAAATAAATTTCCGTATTTTGGACTGGTTTACCGATTGGGGTATTTCTCTGGTTATTTGTTTCGCGCTCGACCGAATATAAAGTGGCACAAATCGTAGCTTCTGTAGGCCCGTAACCGTTGATAATTTGCAAGCGAGTATTTTTTTTACTAATTGACGCTAAAAGCTGTTCGTAAATGGGTTCTACTCCTACGAGTAATCTTTTCAGATGAGATTCCTCTGGTGATTTTTTAAAATAATCAAATAAAGCGTTTAACATAAAAGGTGGAATGTAAGCGCTACAAATCCTCTCGAAATCCAGCCATTCAATAAATATCTTGGCATCAGAACGTATGCGCTCTGGAACTATATGTAACGCTCCTCCAGTTAATAAACCTGAAAATATTTCATAAACCGAAACATCAAAACTTAAGCTAGTCCATAAACTACAGGCGTCTCCTACAGAGAGTGGCTGGCGGAGATCGAAATCTGCCAAGAGATTAATCACGCCGAGATGGTTGCAACAAACTCCTTTTGGCTTTCCTGTAGAACCAGATGTGTAAAGTACGTAGGCCAGGTTTTCAGTATTTACTTCCGTATCAGGGTTTTCCTCATTCTCGCAACTAATTGTTTCCCAGTCGGTGTCGAGACAGAGAACGCGACTTTGATGTTTGGGGATAGACTCGACTAAGGATGCTTGAGTCAGCAGCAATAATACTTGGCTATCTTCTAGCATGAAGGCTAACCGCTCTTGAGGATATGTGGGGTCGAGTGGGACATAAGCACCACCAGCTTTAAGAACTGCTAGAATAGCCACTACTATTTGTAGCGATCGCTCTACACAAATACCTACTAACACTTCTGGTTTTACACCCGAATTTTGAAGATAGCGTGCTAGCTGGTTAGCTCGACAATTCAGATCTCGGTAAGTTAATTGTTGTCCTTCAAAAACCACCGCCACCGCATCCGGTGTACGCTCCACTTGAGATTCAAACAGTTGATGAAGAGTTCCACCTTTCAAACGATCGGACATTTGATGCTTCCTCTAAGTAATTATACTAAATAAACTCCGCAATTTGACCTGACGGAGAGCGTGTAGGCTTTTATTAGTGCTACTAAATATAGTAGCCTCTAAATTTAAAAAAACAACAAATTTAGTAGCGATCAAAAATTATTTACTCCCTTCAGAATTAACTAAATAAAATCTACCCTAAGGAGCTTTACTTTCGGCGCTTTTGCTGGGTGACGGGAATCTCAATTATGAACTCCGCACCTTGACCTGGTGCTGAAACGCAGTTCAGTTGTCCGCCATGTTTTTCTACCACAATTTGATAACTAATAGACAAGCCCAAACCCGTACCAGAACCAACGGGTTTCGTTGTGAAGAATGGGTCAAATAGTTTACTACGCACTTCTTCTGTTACGCCAGTCCCATTGTCAGCAATGCGTATTCTTACCCGATCGCAATCTATTACTTCTGTAACGATAAGAATCGTGCTATAATTTTCCTTGATTTGTGTGGGTGACCGATGGGTATCGCGCTCCTCTAACGCATCAATCCCATTAGCAATAATGTTCATAAATACTTGGTTTAATTGACCTGGGTAACACTCTACTAATGGCAGTTTTCCATACTTTTTAATTACCTGAATTGCTGAATGATCCGCCTTCTTATGCAAACGGTTTCCCAAAATTAGTAGCGTACTTTCAATACCCTCATGGACATCTACTGATTTCATATCTGCTTCATCTAAACGGGAAAAATTTCTGAGTGACAAAACGATTTCGCGAATACGGCTTGCGCCCAGTTGCATTGAAGAAAATATTTTAGGTAAATCTTCAAGTAAGTATTCCAAATCGATTTCTTCGATATAATCTTCGATGTCTGGCTTAGGACTAGAATTGCTGTGTTGATAGAGCGTAATTAAATGTAATAATTGTTCGCTATATTCCTTGGCGTGGTTTAAATTACCATAAATAAAGTTAACCGGATTGTTGATTTCGTGAGCAACACCACCAACTAATTGTCCCAAACTAGACATTTTTTCAGTTTGGATAAGTTGTGCTTGAGCTTCCTTTAGTTCATCCAAAGCTTTTTGTAATTTAATTGCTTGGTCTTTTAATTTATCATTTTTTTCGCTTAGTTCTAATGTGCGTTCTTCCACCTTTTCTTCTAACGTGCGGCTGTATTCTTCTAAATCTTTATAAAGCAAAGCATTTTCTAAAGAAATAACTATTTGTGTAGTAAGGATTTTAACGATTTCTAAACGAGCAGATGTAAATGCTCCCACAGTGAAATTATTCTCTAAATAAATGATCGCAATGAGTTTATTTTGATTGATAACTGGAGTACATAAAATAGATTTGACTTGAGCTTTAATGATATAGGAGTCTTTGACAAAGATTCCCTCTTTTGCAGCATTATTTAAAACAACATTTTCTTTAGTTCTCGCCACATAATTTATTAAAGAAACTGGTAAACTTTGGCTATTCTCTATAGATGTCGATGACCAGGAAGTTATTTGTTCTTGTTCTACACTACCAGTGGCTTTGAGAGTTAAAATACCATCGGTTTCTAAAACAAGGCAGCTAGTTTGAGCGCCTGCATTTTCCATCACAACTTTTAGTAATTTATCCAAAAACTTATCGAGTACAATTTCGCCAGCAAGAGCTTGGGATGCTTTGATAATAGTTGCCAAGTCTAAAACATCTGCTTTAGTTGCTATACTTGAAGAACTTGTCGTAACAGTTAGTTCTCGACTAGAAGTTTCATTAGAGGTCAAAGATTGTAATTGGGGGTATCGTAATTCCAAATCTTTAACTTTTGCTATTGCTCCCCAACGAACATAACAATAGTATGAGTCAACTAAATATATTTGAGCTATTTTTTCTCTTCCAAGACTGCGGTAAAATTCTGATGCTCTTTCATTCGCCAGTGCTTCTTCGTGAATATAGCCTTGTTCTTTGGCTCCTTGAATTGCCAAATCATAATATTCCATTGCGGATAATATATGACCTAAAATTTTAGCTTTTTCCGCTTCGACTAAATAATATTTATGTTCATAATTTACTGGAGAATATAACGACCATTTTTTTAATCTAATCTGGTTTAATTCTACTTGTTGTAGGTTAATTTCTCGCTCGACTTCTCCTAAAAATGAACATCGCGCAAGTAAAATCATAGAATAGTAAAAATTTTGCTGTCCTGTATGTATTACACCAGCCACATAACCAGAATATCGATCGGCTAGCTTTGCATAAGTAACTGCTTCTGCGTAGTTTTGAAGTAAATATAAAAATATTGATTTGGAAAAATAAGTAGAAAAAAGTAACGCACCATTATTTGATTCCGTAAAAAGAGGTAGCATTGCTTCTTCATCAAACAAATTACCGATCGCTCTACATTCATTTTCGGTTTTATTTAATAATTTCCAAACTAACTGTCGCCAAATTATAATAGCCAAGCTCAAGTAATTTTGTTTTAAATTTACTAAAAGATTTGTGTAAATAGTTTGTTTAGCACAAACTTCATTTAGATGCTCGCCTACAAAAAAAGGATAAACTGAAGTGTAAATAGCCGCGTAACCAGCATACTCTAAATCGCCACTTTCTAAACCATATGGAACGGTTTCTTGTAAAGGCTCTATGGTTTCTCTAGCATGACTTACCCAATGTTTGATATGACCATAGAATAATTCATATACTTTAGTTTTAACTTCTTTAGCATTAAATTTTTCCACTAAATTTATTCCTACTTGACCGAACTGATAGCCACTTTCAATATTATCTATTGAACTACAAAGGAGTAGGCCATAAAAAGTATAAGCGAAAGTAGATAGTGATGAATTCCCATATCTAATGCAAATATTGACCATAGTAAACACGATTGGCGACAAAAGTGCTGGATTCATTACATAAGCAGGAGTTATCGCTTTAACTAATATTCGCATGGCTGCAAGTTTATCAGGGTCAGCCATTTCTGGTAGATTGCTTAAATTACCAATATCTAATTCTTCAGGCAATTTTTCAACTAAAGGTTCTCCTAGCATTTCCAGCACTAACAACGATGTGTCAAGCGCTGCTTGCATCTGATTTAGAGAAATATAAAATTGAATTTTAATTTCGTATGTTTTGACTTTTTCTAAAAGCGAACTAGCTTGTTTTAAAATAATATCCCCAAGGAAATTTGAAGTTTCAAAGTTACCATTTAAATATTCTACTTCTACTGCTTCTATATGCAGAAAAAAAGTTAATTCATAATTACTATGCCAGCTATCTTCAGCAAGTAATTCTAGCCCTAAATTTAAGTATCTCTGCGCGAGTTCATAAGCTGCTGCTGCCTTTGCTTTCCGAGCAGCAAACAGATTTAACTCAGCCAGATTGTGTGGAATTTTTTGATTTGTAATTAACTCAATAGCGATATTTAAATGATTGACAATATCAAAAATTTTTTCTTCTATTTCTGTTGTTTGAGTATTCGTTAGCAATAGTTGACCGACTTTCAAATGAAGTGCTTTTTTTTTATCGGGCGAAATTAAAGAATAAGCTGCTTGTTGAACTCGATCGTGCAAAAATTTATACTCAATATTTAGAGATAAATTACTTTGATTTTCGGACTCATCAACTAATGTTAAGGTTGTATTTAAAGCATTAGCTAAAGGAATTTTATAAGCACCACTCAAAGGGAAAATTAAATTTTCTTGAAGTGCTTGCCAAAGCTCTGTTGCGGTAGATGATAAAGATTTTTCATTGACTATTGCTAGATCGTTTAATGTAAATGTATTACCAATACAAGCTGCTACTTTTAAGACATTTTGCGTAAAACTAGGAAGTTTTTCAATTTTTTTAACCATTAGTTCAACAACATTCTCTGTCATTTTAACTTGTTTAAGTCGCTGAATATCCCACTGCCATTTACCAGCATTTAGATCGAATGAAAGTAGGTTATCTTGGTAGAATGTTTTAAGTATTTGAGTTACAAAAAAGGGATTGCCAGCCGTTTTGTTAAAGACTATTTCTGCTAAAGGTAAGGCTCTTTTTAATTCGCAGTGAAGCGTATCTGCAATTAATTCATTAACTTGAACAGTATTTAAAGGTTGTATATCGATCGGATTTACTTTAACTCCAGCTTTTTGAATTTCATTCAAAAGCAACCTCAATGAATGAGTTTCGTTCACTTCGTTATCTCGGTAAGCTCCAATTAACAAAAAGTATTGACTATCTAATGACATCATTAGTAGCTGGAGTAATTTTAATGAGGCAGAATCAACCCACTGTAAGTCGTCTATGAAAAGAACTAAAGGATGTTTTTTACTGGTGAAAACACCCAAAAACTTTTGAAATACTAAATAAAATCGATTTTGTGAGTCTCCAGATTCTAATTGAGGAACAGGTGGTTGCTCGCCAATAATTAATTCTACTTCAGGAATGACTTCAATAATAACTCTGCCATTGGTACCCAAAGCTTTTAATAACTTATTTTTCCAAATTTCGACTTTTTCTTTACTTTCAGTTAATAGCTGTCGAATCAAGGTCTGAAAAGCTTGAATTAGTGCAGCATAAGGAATACCGCGTTTAAATTGATCGCATTTTCCAGAAGTAAAATAACCCTTTTGCCGCACAATTTGTCTATCAATTTCATTAATCAAGGCTGTCTTGCCGATTCCTGAATAACCGGAAACAAGTATCATCTCACTCGTACCTTGACTGATTCTTTCAAATGCAGCGTTTAGGGTAGCAATTTCTAGAGCGCGGCCATAAAGCTTTTGGGGTATTTGAAATTTAGCAAAAATATCATGCTGACCGAGAATGAAATCTTTAATTCTTCCATTGGTTTGTAGTTGAGTTAAACACGCTTCCAAATCTGCCTTAATTCCATAAGCACTTTGATATCTATCCTCAGCAGTTTTGGCTAATAATTTCATCACGATATCAGATACTACTTTCGGGATAGTTGGATCTAGTTCATGCGGTAAAGCGGGTATTTTGGCAATATGACTGTGAACGAGTTCCATCGCATCTGTAGTTTGAAATGGCAACTGTCTAGTCAGCATTTCATAAAATGTGACACCCAAAGAATAAAAGTCAGTACGATAATCAATCGCGCGATTCATCCTACCAGTTTGCTCTGGAGACATATAAGCCAAAGTTCCTTCTAATCGATCGGGATTGCTGGCTAGATATTTTTCTTGCATCAGAAGTGATGCAATTGAAAAGTCGGCGATCTTTATTTTTAATGTTCGCTCGTTAATAAGGATGTTATCGGGCTTGATATCTTTGTGTATAATATTTCTTCTATGTACTTCTTCTAAAGCTTTAGTTAATCCAATTGATATTTGCAAAAATACAGATAAATCTATAATTTTACCACTTTGAAAAAAGTTTTTCAGTGAATTACCGCCAAAATCTTCTAAAACTATAGCTATATAATTGTTAGATTTTTCTATGCTATAAGCTTTGATAATGCCTTCTGAATCTAAGTCTTTCAGCAATTCATACTGATGTTTAAATACATAAATGTCTTGACGGGAAGGATATGCCTTTTTAAGAATTTTAATAATAACAGGTTGACTATCTCGAATTCTTCGGGCTCTATAAACCAGGGTTATTAAACTATCGTGAATTTTTTCTAAGTATTCATAACCTGCAATAATAAACATGGCTTTTTCCGGGTTGTTAGCAGAAATTTTATAAGTTTTATTAATCGTAATTGATCGAGCTTAGTTTTGCCTCAGTAATTTTACGGTTTCGAGCCTCCAACTTAAATATAATTTAACGTGAGTTCGATGGAGTGTGCTCGCTTGGTTGACATAGTGGATGGGTGGGCGATCGCTTCATTGACGGGATATGCGGGAGTGGGCGCTCGCTTCATTTGTGCTGGCATCAAATCTCAAATGTTGAGGGAATTAATAATAAGTTAAAACTGTTAAAATGTAGTAGATTCTGGTTGAAAACTTTTAAAACTTTGAAATCCGATCTTTGCTTTTTTGGCATTTTATTAAAGATATAGCGCTTCTTCAATTGAATAATAGTTCTTAACGAGCCACTTTGCTCTCCAACACTCAGCCAGAAGAAGCTGGATTTTTCTGGCTTTGTACCATTCCTCTATCTGAGCTGGTGTCTGAGCTTGCTTTAGGAGGTCATCGCTGGGCAAGCTGGCTATACGTTGGGCAATTTGCTCGCCTATTTCAGGGTTTTTTCAATTCATTAGGTAACTGGGAGTAAAGTGGGAAAAACAGGGCAAAAGTAGCTCCGGTCGTTTACTGCCCAATTGTAATCCCTAATTTCAGAGCCGGATTATTTGCCCACCGCTGCGCTACGTGAGTATAAATAGAGGTCGTCCTGGGGTCTTTATGCCCCAACAAGTCCTGCACTTGCCGCAGTTTTGCCCCAGCTCGCAGCGCCAGCGTTCCCGCCGTATGTCTCAAACTGTGGGTCGATATCGTGTGTCCCGGCGTGTGTTTCAGCCCTGCTTCCTTTAAATATAGAAGAAACTATAGCACCTAGCTGGTATCGCTTGCTCTCTGTGTAAGAGAGGAATAAAAAGGTTCCTAACATAACAAAAAAGTAAATAGAAAAAAACCAACTAATTACTTTGCCGACCGTTCTTATATTACAACCTTTCCTGACTCTAATTATGCTTGCTATGTAACGAAATGATTAACAAACATTCATAGCTCGCCATGCCTGTTGCAATCAAGTCTCCACCAGTTTCGTAGACAGCCCCGCCCATTCACCACCACCGGGAGTCACCCCGACGATGTACGCATCGATGTTGGTGTTGCCCACTCGGTAAACTTGCAACTGCGATAGGTTCTGCTTCAACACGCTCACTAAGTTTTGAAACCGCTTTACTGTTTCCCGTTCTTCTTCATCGTGCCAATCTTCTTCTTGGGTGGCGATCGCAAAGAAATCATCAACCTTCCCCAGTTCTACGGGAGCATCGGGTGAATGTTCGGTGAGTTGCAGAAGTTTCGCCGGGGTGAGTTCTCCCTGTGTCTGCCAGCTAATGATCTTGAAAGGAGCGTCGGTTTCGCTGAGGAAGAGCAAACCTTCTGAAGCTTGTTTGAGTTGCGTGGCGATCGAGTCGGTCATGGTGGCTGTTGATTAGCTGAAAACAAGACAAGCTAGAGATTTTAAGGATTGGTTGGTTGAGGCGAACGCATCCATCAACGCTGGCTGAATAATCTTTCACAAGTGTAAACCATCGTTGTCGGTAGGTTTTGGTGTTTTAGCAATTCTAGAACCGTCCTGATGTCGCAACCAGCCTCTAGTAAGTGAGTAGAAGCGGTCAAGCTTGGATGTATGCTGGAGTTTTACCAGACATTCATAGAAGTATGATGATGCGATGGCTCAGGTGGCGTTTGACGAGGTAGCGCGAGCGACGGATAGCCTCAAACAAAGTGGAATTCGTCAGTTAGTTTACCAGTTGCGAGGGAAGTAACTTCAGGGCTGATAAAGCATTTGATTTACTCCTATTATTCTTTAACATAAAAAATTAGTGGAGCTAGCAGTATGACAACAAAGATTTTATGTCCGGGATGGGACAATCTCTCTCATAAGCAAAAACAGCTTGCAACAGAATGGATCAAGTCACTCATCAGCTTTAGAATAACTACGACCCAATTATCTGATTCTATTTTCGACAAAGCTTCAGATAACTCCTTAAATCCAATAGATAATGCAATCAAAAACTTTCAGTTTGAGGTAGTAGACTCTTCAACTACTTCGGAAGGAATTAGCATTAAAAAAATTATTCCACCAGCGACATTACGCGCCGGAGACAAGCCTACTGAGGGTTTAGAGCAATTACTCTGCCTAGTTAAATGCTGGGAAGAAGGCCATTCTGACTGTGTAAAAAAGTGTACTTAAGTATGCTTATGATTTAGTACGTTATCATTTTTAAAAATGCCAAAACCGCCTTCTGAAAGCTTGGCAGAAACCTGTTTTGATTTGGCTGTTTTACAAGGAATAGCTTTGACTAGAGTAAACCTTGAAAAGTCAACGTTCCATAAGGTTAATTTTGGAATAAAAGTGAGATGGCAAGTTTCCCTGTTTTTGGCTACAGTGGTGTTAGCTAGCTTAGCTGGTTGTTTCCTAGGAGCAGGAAGTTTACTGGCAACTGGATTATTGACGACATCTTCATTACCTTATGGGGTTTCGGTTTTACTCTCTTTATGTATCACATTATTTAGTAGTATACGAAAAAACTTTGTTCTGGGAACTATTATAGGTATAGGAGCCTTGCTGCCACTTCTATTATTATCGATCACTCTGCCTTCCCAAACGGGTAGACTTGACATGAGTGTTCCTTTCTTTTTAGGATCTGGAGCCATAGTTTTAGTTTCAATAAGTATAGAAATTGCCACTTTATCGGTAATTTTATTGAGAGTTTCATTAAACTCTCTTGTGATAGCTACTGTAAGTACATTTCTTCCAATGCTTGCAGTAACTATTATAAGTGTACCCATAGCCAAAGTAATGCCGATCGTAATTGTAACTATTGCAATTTCCTGGCACCTTAGCCGAAAAGCACTCACTTGTAGTCCGGGCGGATTATGGAGGCTGCAAGCAGTAATAGCAATAGTGACAAGAAGAGGAAATTCCTTTAAGGGAGCTAACTTAACTGATGTAGACTTTACTGGTGCAACGCTTAAGTTTTGCGATTTACGAGAGGCTAATCTTACTCGTACTCGTTTCTATCAAGTTAAAGCGCTTGATTATGCTCGTCTGGACAATACCTACCTTGCCAATTCCCACATTCGGCAACTCGTTGTCACGCTCAACGGGCAGTCTCAAAACTTTGATGGCTTGAATTTGGAAGGGGTGAACCTGCAAGATGCAAATCTGCCAGGTGCAAATCTGCAAGATGCCAGTTTTATTGGAACAAACCTCAACAACGCTAATTTACGGAATGCTGATTTGTCCAGAGCCATCCTGAAGCAAGCGCAACTCGATGGTACAGATATGACGGGAGCAATTCTCACGGGAGCTTGTATCGAAGATTGGGGGATTACAGGTAACACCAAGCTAGAGGACGTGCAATGCGACTATGTATTCATGCGCCTGGAAACCAAAGATAATCCCAACCGATTGCGAAAACCAGATAACTGGGGAGAAACCTTTGCTGAGGGAGAGTTTGCAGATTTCATTAAACCTTACGTGGATACTCTAGATTTGTACCACAGTCAGGATATTGACCCCCGCGCTATCTCCATTGCACTTAAAAACTTATCAACCAACCACCCAGAGCAACAGCTACGGTTTGTGGCGCTCGAACGGCGGGGCAACAATGGCCTGAATCTCCGATTTACAACTGCACCAGGAGCCGACAAATCTGAGTTAAGCCACGAGTATTTTACAGATTACGCTCGAATCAAAAAGGAATTTCCGATCGCCGTTCAGCTACAACTAGCCGAACGAGACGCTGAAATTCGTACACTTAAGGATACGATTGAGCAGTTTATTGAAACAGGTACGCATCAATCTAAGATTCAAGCAGAAACAATTCAAATCATTAAAGGAGAATTATTTGTGACTCAGAATAAGGGAATCAACATTCGTTCAGGCGGTGGCAACATTGGCGACATCAGCGGGTTAGTTGGTGGTGATGGAGTCGTTAATTTGGGCACGATTAGCGGCAATGTGACCAACACTCTCAATCAGTTGCCCGATTCCTCGGAAACCGATGAACCCAACATCAAAGAACTGCTGACACAACTCCAACAACTCATCGAAAATGATTCCGATTTATCAGAGCCTGACAAAACGGATTTATTAGAGCAGGTGCAAGCTTTAGCAGAAGCTAAGCAAACAGAGGAACCTGCTAAAAAGGAAGGGCTGACACGAAAAGCGAGGAAGATGTTTGAGGCAACATTGAGCAGTTTGCCCCAGACTGCCAGCATTGTAGAGGCGTGCAGTAAGTTATTGCCCATGATTTTGAAGGGGTTAGGGTTGCCTGCATAACGTTGCACTATTTGTAGGCATAGCTGTAGCTACCTGCAACACTAATCTGCTAGAGCTAACTAACACCTGGGGTATCCATAAGCAGCTTTTGGCAAACTTGAATCTTTAGTGACAAGCCGAAAGCAGCCATTGTTCTCTTTGTTGGTGGGGAATTGGGAACGACCAAAGTAGAATAGCACCCTAATTTACTCACAGTTAGTCAAGCATAGCCCGCCTCTTCATCAGCTTGAGCCTGTACTATTGGACAATAAGCCAAGGTGTACGAGAGTGGCATAGCGGATTGCTGCGTTGCTACAGCCGGCTTGGAGGCGATCGCGATAGTGCAACTCTTAGAATAGACAATGGTGCCGACTTTACCATTATGCTTTCCACCTGTCCAACCTGCCGATTCCACACATCCCACCAACATCACTGCACGGATATCGGGCGTGCAGTCAATCCGAACTATTGGGGTAACTGCTCAAAAACGGCTGATAAGAATTCAAAGCTCATCTAGCCCTGGCCAGACTAAAAGCCTGTCTCTGGATAGCTAAAAACTTGTTAATATATTCAAGAGTCCCGCAGAAATAACTTACCACATCAATAGCTCGAACACGTTTACCAGGAGAGGCTCAATTGCCTCAAATAGGTAACTTCTTCTTGCGTGATTCCGGCAGCCGTTGCACCTCACAATTCTGGACTATTTTAAGTGGGTGCTGGAGCCAGCGTTATAATCACATCTGGTAGATAAGGTACGCTTTCATCACCCTTGAAGCGGGAGAGTAAATACTTCCAAAGTAAGGATTCAGGTCTGAAATTCGGGAATGAGGTCAGGCATAGGAAAGTAGTCACAAGAATGGGCCTCTAGAGCCTCACGGAAAAAAGCCATTACTGAACGAGCTTGAAAACG
>JACJNV010000402.1:0-2500 GCA_014695175.1 Microcoleus sp. FACHB-DQ6
AAAAAAACTCAACAACACGGAGAGTTTGATCCTGGCTCAGGATGAACGCTGGCGGTCTGCTTAACACATGCAAGTCGAACGGAGTAGAAATACTTAGTGGCGGACGGGTGAGTAACGCGTGAGAATCTGCCTTCAGGACGGAGACAACAGTTGGAAACGACTGCTAAGCCCCGATGAACCGAAAGGGAAAATATTTATAGCCTGAAGATGAGCTCGCGTCCGATTAGCTAGTTGGCGGAGTAAAAGCCCACCAAGGCGACGATCGGTAGCTGGTCTGAGAGGACGATCAGCCACACTGGGACTGAGACACGGCCCAGACTCCTACGGGAGGCAGCAGTGGGGAATTTTCCGCAATGGGCGAAAGCCTGACGGAGCAAGACCGCGTGGGGGAAGAAGGCTCTTGGGTTGTAAACCCCTTTTCTCTGGGAAGAAAGTTGTGAAAGCAACCTGACGGTACCAGAGGAATCAGCATCGGCTAACTCCGTGCCAGCAGCCGCGGTAAGACGGAGGATGCAAGCGTTATCCGGAATGATTGGGCGTAAAGCGTCCGCAGGTGGCAGTTCAAGTCTGCTGTCAAAGACCGGGGCTTAACTTCGGAAAGGCAGTGGAAACTGAACAGCTAGAGTATGGTAGGGGCAGAGGGAATTCCTGGTGTAGCGGTGAAATGCGTAGAGATCAGGAAGAACATCGGTGGCGAAGGCGCTCTGCTGGACCATAACTGACACTCAGGGACGAAAGCTAGGGGAGCGAATGGGATTAGATACCCCAGTAGTCCTAGCCGTAAACGATGGATACTAGGTGTTGTCTGTATCGACCCGGACAGTGCCGTAGCTAACGCGTTAAGTATCCCGCCTGGGGAGTACGCACGCAAGTGTGAAACTCAAAGGAATTGACGGGGGCCCGCACAAGCGGTGGAGTATGTGGTTTAATTCGATGCAACGCGAAGAACCTTACCAGGACTTGACATGTCGCGAATCCTTTGGAAACAGAGGAGTGCCTTCGGGAGCGCGAACACAGGTGGTGCATGGCTGTCGTCAGCTCGTGTCGTGAGATGTTGGGTTAAGTCCCGCAACGAGCGCAACCCTCGTGTTTAGTTGCCATCATTAAGTTGGGCACTCTAAACAGACTGCCGGTGACAAACCGGAGGAAGGTGGGGATGACGTCAAGTCAGCATGCCCCTTACGTCCTGGGCTACACACGTACTACAATGGTAGGGACAGAGGGCAGCCAACCCGCAAGGGCGAGCTAATCCCGTAAACCCTGCCTCAGTTCAGATTGCAGGCTGCAACTCGCCTGCATGAAGGCGGAATCGCTAGTAATCGCAGGTCAGCATACTGCGGTGAATCCGTTCCCGGGCCTTGTACACACCGCCCGTCACACCATGGAAGTTGGCCACGCCCGAAGTCATTACTCTAACCTTTCGAGGAGGAGGATGCCGAAGGCAGGGCTGATGACTGGGGTGAAGTCGTAACAAGGTAGCCGTACCGGAAGGTGTGGCTGGATCACCTCCTTTTAGGGAGACCATCTGATATTCGACCGAACCTAAACAATAGGTCGTTGTCAGTCATCCCTGGTCGTTCGAGGAATAGATGTCAAAGCTTTCAAACTATCAACTGGTTCGGAACTCGCGGGCTATTAGCTCAGTTGGTTAGAGCGCACCCCTGATAAGGGTGAGGTCCCTGGTTCAAATCCAGGATGGCCCACCTGGAAAAAAAGTGATGAATTGTAAGTAATGAGTTATGGATAATCAGGGATTAATTCAGGATTAATTCAGGACTCATACAATCAAAATCAGAACTGGCTTAGTGGGGGTATAGCTCAGTTGGTAGAGCGCCTGCCTTGCACGCAGGAAGTCAGCGGTTCGAGTCCGCTTACCTCCACTCTCACTAACTGTAACTAACTACAAAAAAATAGAAATCAGCACCTAGACTATCGAAAGTGAAAGTCGGAATGCTGGAGTCTAGAACTCTAGTCAGAACCTTGAAAACTGCATAGAAATTAAGTCATCAAAGCTGGTCAGTGACTTGTAAGTCATCCGAGAAATCGGAGCATCTGACAAGAGCATCTGACAAGCGACCACCATGAAAAAATCAAGTGGTCAAGTTACAAAGGGCTAACGGTGGATACCTAGGCACACAGAGGCGAAGAAGGACGTGGCGACCGACGATAAGCTCCGGGGAGCTGGAAGCAAGCATTGAGCCGGAGATGTCCGAATGGGGCAACCCAGTAAGCATCAGTTGAATACATAGACTGATAGCGGCGAACCCAGCGAATTGAAACATCTTAGTAGCTGGAGGAAGAGAAAGCAATAGCGATTTCCCAAGTAGTGGTGAGCGAACGGGAAACAGCCTAAACCAGAGGTTTTTACTTCTGGGGTCGTGGGACAGTCAATTAACGTATCTTCAAGCTAGACAAAGCAGTTGAAAGCTGCACCAGAGAAGGTGAAAGTCCTGTAGTCGAAAGTAGAAAAGAGCGTGACTGTATCCCGAGTAGCACGGGG
>JACJNV010000041.1 GCA_014695175.1 Microcoleus sp. FACHB-DQ6
TCCCCACTTATAAATGGGGGGACTCGATACAGAAAAAACTTATATTTAACTCTGTTTGAATATATAGATCGCTCCTGTTCTTAGTTTGCGATCGATTATTCAGCAAACCCTAAATAATCTGCTTTTCTGAAAATTCTACCTTCAGATCCGGCTGAGTGGTGTCTTCGATCATCAGAAAATTTGGGTAGAAACCCCGTCCTTTTAGGACGGCTTTACTGGTATAATTTGAGTGGTCAATGACCCACCCGTGACGATGGAGACATAAACCCTAACACCAAAGCTTGCAACAATTGCAACGGGGAAGAAAAATCGGTAGACCGGGAAAAGAGGATGGGGCAATGGTAAACACCCCCAGAATCAAATAGTATACAAGAATTCCTTTTGGTATTCGACACGTAAAAACCGCAGGGCTTGCGGGGGAGCGTCTGTGGAGCGAGCATAAGACCAAATCTCCTTGAGGGTGGAGGCCGCTGCTAAGAAGCAGAAAGGTTCAAGAAGTGATTCTTGGAATCACCGTGCCTTTAGGTCGGTGAGGATGTCAACGTTAATCTTGCACCTTCGGAAACGGGGATAGCACGCTTGGTTAACAAATCGGTTCCCTCCCCTAAATATAGCGGTAAGCTGCTTGTGGCGCACCCTACGGTTAGAGTTCCTGGCCTTAGTCCCCTGGGGATTTTCAAAGGCTACTATCAGAACAGAAGATGAACGCTTCACTTTACCGCTCCAAAAATCCATCGCCATGCTGAACTGGAACGCAATCATTAGTGGATTAGCACAGGCTGTTGCGGGTTTTGCTTATGCTTTACTATTTTTTGTTCTTCTTCCCTTCAGACAGTACGATTATGCAGCACCAGTTGGGGCAATAGCAATGGCGATCGCCCTTACTATAGCAATGAATTGGCTACTATCTGCATCGTTGCTAACTGGGTGGAGTTGGGTGGCTGCATTATTTGGTTTTCAGGTAGTCCTCATGTTTTTTGGTAGCGTGTTTCTGGAAGATGGGCTGTACCTGCCAAATTTGTTGTTTTTTGGAACTATGAGCGTAGGATATGTGAGCGTTTATACCAGTTTTTCACAACAAAAAACACTGGTAATTGTGGGTTTATGTACAGCGTTTTTCCTGGCTTCAATGTACTTCTCTTTGATTGGTGGCTATGTGATTAAAGACAAAAATCCGTTTCAGGGTTCTTCTATCCAGATGCTGGCGCTGTTGAATCAAAGGGTAGAAATTATCACTGACAATCCCAAACAATTGTATTTGAATGGGAAAACAGGCGAACTCACGCATATTGACCGTTATGAGGTGACTGTGTAACTAGATTCTGGAGGAGACGAGAGATTGATGTGGCCCTATGTGAATGTTTGGTAGCAGGAGATCAAGGCTGGTAGCGCACAGAAATTGCAGTAATTTATATCGTTTCCGGTTGCATCGGAATAATAAAATGGAGTTAACGCTTAACACTCAACCATCCAGTTTTTCGACCCCTAGTCAACAGTCAACAGTCAACATTCAACAGTCAACAATTCCGGAGGAATGCAACCGCAATTGATATCATTCACTCTTTAAAGCTGGTTCAGTTCCTTCTAGAGGTCGCACAATTGCGGGTTTATTGGTAGATTGTTGCTGAAAAAGTGCCTTGAGTGCCAAGTCAAGAGTTTCTGCCATGACGATGCGGTTTTCGTAGACAGCAATCACTCTGATTAAAGTTGGCAAACTATTGCGTTCGGCTTCTAAGTAAAGAGGTTCCACATACAGTAAAGATTGTTCTATTGGAATTACTAATAAGTTTCCTTGAATGGCTTTTGAACCCTGGCGATTCCAGAGAGATATTTGTTCGGAAATAACTGGATCTTGGTTAATTAAAGCTTCTATTTGTTCCGGGCCGTAAACTAATCGCTGTTTGGGGAATAAATAGAGCAGTAATTTTCCGTACTCGCTACCATCCGATCGCCCTGCAATCCAAGCAATTAAATTGTTACGACTTACTGGTGTAAATGGAAGCAGCAAAATAAATT
>JACJNV010000042.1 GCA_014695175.1 Microcoleus sp. FACHB-DQ6
TATCACCTTATTCACCAGATTTTTCACCAATTGAAAATCTGTGGTCAAAACTTAAAATTATTCTCCGTTCTATCAATACTACTAATTATCAAGAATTAGGAAAAGCCATAGAGTTTGCGTTGGGGCAAGTTACATCGTCAAATATTTTTAACTGGTTTACACACTGCTGTTATTGTACCTCATCTTTTTGAGAAAGGCTATACTCAAACTTTGGAAAGTAGGGCAGGCGCGTTTTAAAATTCCCTACGGGAAAATATGGCGATCGCAATTGACAGCAGCAGCACCACATACAGCAAACCGTAGGCAGCATCTGTAATCAAACCTGCTAAGTAAGGAACTTGTCCGTAAACAGCATCGTTTCTCAAATTGAATCTGGCTAAATCCGGCAAAACCAGATAAAGTCCCATCATCAATTGTTCAAGGCCAGGATTTTTAGTTAACTTGCCCAAAGCCACTAAATCCCGCGTCGAATGTCCCATTAAATAAACGCCAAATGTCAGTAAAGTCGCCAGCAGCGAACTGCTAAAAACCCCAAATAAAATCCCGACACCAGCCATCAGACACAGCTCAAACCAGACAAACAACGAAGCGATTAAAATGCTTTCCCAAGGGAAAGGAATGCGGCTCAAACTCAGAATAGCCAGATAGATAACAGTCATTGCTGCTACCAGCACCGCCAGCACCGCCGACAGCCCTAAGTGCTTGCCCACAATTAACTCAGCCCGACTTATCGGCTTAGCAACTAACAGATAAACAGTGCGCTTTTCAATTTCTTTGTTGACCAGTCCGGTAGCCACAAAAACTGTGGCAATTAGACCGAGAATGCTCATAGCAGCCAAACCGACATCTAAGATAATTTTCTTCTCTGTTGTCGCCGCCAATTCCGGTATCAACCCTACCGAGGCGCCCATCAACAGAGCAAAAATAATAATTAAGTAAAGGATGCGATCGCGAATTACTTCCCAAAATACATTGGTCGCGACTGTCAAGATTCTTCTCAAATTCATCTAGTTATTAACCCGCTGGAAACTTTCGCAATCAATACTTTAATATAAGGAAGAAGGAAGTTCGGCAACGCGCAGTGAATGGGGATTTAAGGGATTTAACGGATTAGATGTTGAAGGAAGAAGTCCGAGGTTCGAGGGAAGATTCTCCCCCATCTCCCACTCTCCCCATCTCCGCCTCTCGGGCTCGGATACTCTCCCCATCTCCCCCTCTTCCCCTTTCTTCTGGGACAATCTCCTAACTGCCTGAGACAAGCTCAAACTTGACTGTCCCCCGCCGTTCCATCTTTTTTCTGTCCGGGTTGAGAGCGTTTGATGGCACCGCAGGTTACAGTCGCCCTATTGCCTATCTCGAACACCTCGCAAGATTTGGTAAACGAATATGTTTCCGGTCTAAAAACCAGCCCCAGCCAAATTGCCTCCATCTCTAACTGATAGCGGGAATCTCCTTGGACGATCGAAGTTTTGACATCCCACTTCGCATCTTCTGCGACTACCCCAGTTGTTTTTAAGGCTTGATTCCGCAGAAAAAACCGCTCGTTGTCCATATCTATTAACATTTGCTCTACCTGCGCCCACGGTTTTGTGCGGGCTTCATTTTGTAGGTATCGCTCCATTGCATTGAGGATAACAACTCCTCGGGAGCGATTAATAGTTGGCTGTTGAAATGTCACCACATAATCGCTTTGCCTCAAATCCTGGGATAAAACGCTCGGGTACTGTCGTATCCAACCTTGAATTAAAAAGTGAAAAGCAAACCAACAGGAAAACAGCAGGTGAACTAGAGTAATCATCAAAAACTGAGGGCGCACCAACGACCTGATACCTTCCCGTTTTGACTCGCTATTCCAAACCTCTATTGTAGCAAGAACTACTACTGCTATAATAGGGCCGGATATCCATGCTATTTCCTTCCTATCCGACGGCAATCTTACCAGCAACCACAATCCAATTAAAATGCTTGTCACCCACGGACTCAGACTTACTCCTTTAATCACAAAAGGTTGCTGACTGGTCAGCAAACCCATTGAAAGTGTAAAAAATAACCAGCTCATATCAAAAAGCAGAGTTCTCGTCCGCCAGTCAGTGACTGTCGCCACTGTCAGCAAAGCTAAAAAGATGCTGAGCAGTAAAGGAGTCTTCCAGTGGACAACTTTAGGCGGAATCATCGCCTTTTGGATTTTTTTATTGGTTTCCCAAAGGTTGTTCGTCAGTTTAGTGAGTTGCTGAGTGACATCCAAAAATTGCTTCATCATAAATTTCAATAGACGCTTTGCAAAAACAACACGGTTAAAATAACGACATTGCTAACAGTGTGGGCGATTAAAATTCCCCCAAATTGGGTAGTTACTTGAAAAGTTCTTTTGGGGGCACGGCGGGTGAGGGTTGGCGGTCCTAAAAACTGAGGCTTGGAAGCTTTCTTATTGCCGGAAACCATGTTCTCTATGAATTCTAATCCCTGCCATTTAGCTATAAAAGTTACTGCTAATACTGAGAGTGCTATCAGAGTTATTGGAGCGTAAACATTATCCCCTCTGCCTAATAAAATATAACCGATAAGCTGTTCCCGTAAATCTTTGGTAAGAACGCTTTCAATGCCCAAGAAAACTAACCAGCCCACACAAGTGCAAGAGAGATTGAGGATGGCTGTATATTCAATGCTGGTTTTGGGGCCGAGTTTAAGTAGTTTTTGCAAAAACCACGATTCGATCGCGATCGCCAAAAACATAATTAAAATTTGCACCAAAACAGTCCGAAATGGGAAAACACTCGCAATCATAAGCTTTCAGGTATATCAGCCCGTGTTAAATTTTAATTGTACAGCACAAACGGAATAATCTTAACTGGAGGTTTGAGTACCTGATTGCGTTAGATCGATGCTTAAAAGATTGGGCGTTAGGAGTTATCGTATAATCTGTTGAGATCCGCCAAGAGAATGGAAAAATTAAACATTCAAGGCGCGCGATCGAATACCCACCCCGCTACAGACTCAAACAACTGCTGATTATGGTAAGGAATGGCATTGGTATTCGGACAGCCTCATCCCGGTCGGAACGCGCCGCGGGCCAGATTCACGTCTACGACGGCGCTGGTAAAGGCAAGTCTCAGGCAGCTTTGGGAGTAGTGTTGCGGTCGATCGGGCTGGGTATTAATTCTGACTCGCCCACGCGAGTCTTGTTGCTGCGCTTTCTCAAAGGCCCCGGCCGCTCCTACGACGAAGACGGGGCAATAGAAGCCTTGCAACGGGCTTTTCCGCACTTGATCGACCAAGTGCGTACCGGCCGAGCCGAATATTTTGGGGCCGAAGCAATCACCCGCTTCGATCGCGCAGAAGCTCAGCGAGGCTGGGATATCGCCAAAGGAGCGATCGCCAGCGAGCTGTATTCCGTGGTGGTACTAGACGAACTAAACCCCCTATTGGACTTGGGTTTGCTGCCAGTTGACGAAGTAGTCCAAACCCTCAAAAACAAACCAGAATATTTAGAAGTCATCGCCACAGGCCGAGCGGCGCCGGAAGCTTTGCTGGAGATTGCCGACTTACACTCAGAAATGAAGCCCCACTATCACCCCGCAGCGGCAGAGCATCATATTTCCGGTATCGAAATATACACTGGAGCGGGGAAAGGCAAGTCTACGAGCGCTTTGGGCAAAGCTTTGCAGGCAATAGGTAGGGGTATCAGTCAAGACCAATCTCACCGGGTGTTAATCGTGCAGTGGCTCAAAGGTGGCACTGGTTATACAGAAGATGCGGCGATCGCAGCTTTGCGGCAAAGCTATCCACAGCTAGTAGACCACCAGCGGTGCGGCCGAGATGCTATAGTTTGGCGGGGGCAACAGCAAGAGCTAGACTGCATAGAAGCAGAACGCGGCTGGGAAATCGCCAAATGTGCGATCGCCAGCGGCTGGTATAAAACGATTATTCTCGACGAACTCAATCCCACAGTAGACTTAGAACTGCTGGCAGTAGAGCCGATCGTAGAAGCCCTGCTACGCAAGCCGCGGGATACAGAAATTATTATCACCGGGCGCTGCCACAAACCCCACGCTTACTTTGACTTGGCAAGCGTACACTCCGAGGTATACTGTCACAAACACTACGGCGATCGGGGCGTAGAACTAAAGCGGGGCGTAGACTTTTAAAGCCCGGAGCGGTACGCAGTTCAATCCGGGCCAGAATTATTAAATGACGGCCCTGCCTGGAAAACCGGAAATTGCCACAAAGCCTTGTTACCAAGTAACAAATCTCCCAATTTTCCTTGTCTTCCCGATCACCCTGATCTGCCTTTTTTAATCTTTAATTTCCTCTCCGGGACGCGATCCCCGACCGCCAATCCAGAATGGAACATTAAGAATATGAGCCGCGTCTTATGGAGCGTGAGCACCTGAGACAGTGCACCAGGATTATTAAAGGGTGAAGACTTTGAAAATAAAAGCTTACAAGCAAAAAGTCCGCGAGGGAGAAAGTCTAGACAGGGTTAACGCCAGTAGGCTAGACTTGCGGCTGGCAAACAGGTTAAACTACAGCGGAATCCAAACATTCGGTGTTCTAGGCAGTGTCTGTAGTCGCACCAGCGATGACCAACAAGTAGAGGAGTGAAGCTTTATGACAACGTTAGATGACAATCCTAATCAACTAGATTTAAACCTTCCGGGACTAGGCCCGGATACAGTACTCGCCGGAGCCGGGGCGGATTTCGTTAGAACTTCCACCCTGGGCGGCAGCTTAATATTTGGCCAAGGCGATAACGATACTCTAGTTTCAGTTGGCCCGAACGATACCATATACGGCGGCGACGACGAAGATTCAATCAGATCTCAGCGCACTCCGGCTTTGCTGTTTGGCGACGCAGGCTTGGACACCATAGTCGCTGAAGCCCAGGCTACCATGGCCGGCGGTTTGGGAGAAGACTTCCTCCAAGGTACAGTCGAAGCTAACCTGATGTTTGGTAATCAGGGCGCAGATACGATGCTGGGAGGGGCCCAGAGAAGAGACTCCCTCTACGGCGGTAAGGACAATGACGCGATCGGCTTCTTCATCGCAGGCGGTGGCAACAACCTTTCTTTAGATGGTGCCTTGGGTATTGGCTTCGCTGGCAATGAAGGCAGCAACTACTTGCGGGGTGATTTGGGCGACGACTTGGTTGTAGGTATCAATGTAAGAGACAGTCTCTTTGGCGGTAGAGGCAACGACACCCTAAGAGGTGTCGCCAGCAACAGCTACCTGTCGGGCGATAATGACGACGACATCTTATTTATTACCAACACTACGCAAAGCAGCCCGTTTGATCCGAGGCCTATCACGATCGGGATTGAGAGAACCACCTTGATTGGCGGAGGCGGCAACGATTCTCTCTACGGCGCGATCGGCGAGTTTGGCGGTGGCAGAAACTTCTTTGAGGGCGGCGACGGTAACGACACGATCAACGTTTTTGCCACTTCGGATACCGCGTTGGGAGGTGCAGGCGACGACTTCATCGTGTCGGCGACGGTGTCTGCACTTTCGAGTGTAGGCGCCTCCAGTTCATTTGCAGGCTTCGCGGGTCGCAACTTGCTCGACGGCGGAGTGGGCAATGACACGATCGTCGCTGCCTTCTCCAGCGATACGATGATCGGCGGCGATGGCAACGACAGCCTGAGCGGTACCTTTACTAACGCAGCCGGTGGAGATGGCAACGATACTATCGATGCTACCCAGGCCCGTTTTGGTGGTACTGGTACTGCTTTGATTACTCTCGAAGGCGGGCTGGGCAACGATCTGTTAATTGGCTACACCAATCCTACTACTGGCAGCAGCTTCACCGTCACCAACCTCATGAACGGTAGCGAGGGAAGTGACACCATCATCTTTGGCAGCCAGCGCGATCGCGTAATTGGCAACTTTGCGGGTAACGACTTCATCTCCTACGCCAGCGGCGTCACCTTTACCGGCACAGTCGCCAACTTGATTACCGATACCTTAGGCAGCAACTTCATTACTGGTGGCAACGGCACTGATGTCATAACTACTGGTGCTGGGGATGACATACTGTTCGGCGAGGTATTAAACGCAACAGCATCCGGGGACGATACCTTAAATAGCGGCGCTGGGAACGACACGGTTCTGGCCAGCTTTGGGGACGACTATTTGATCGGGGGCGACGGTAACGACTCTCTAGGCGGCGGGCCTGGTGCTGACACGCTGATTGGTGGCAGTGGCAATGACAGCTTCTACTACAACAACTTCGGCGAGGGCGTCACCCTCGGCACCACCCCCGGCAGCGAATTGGGTACTAACCCAGACGCAATCGGAGATTTTGTTGTCGGTCAAGACAAGTTTATCTTGCAGTTCAACAGCTTCCCCGGCTTGAGTGCAGTCGAAGGTGGTACGAATCGACTTTCTTCGAGGTCGTTCTTGGTGATTGAGAAGGGGGCGTACAGTGGCCAGTTTGGTCCAGCCGGGGCGACTCCTAACCAAGCGTTCATCTTTTATGAAAATGACACCGGACGACTAGGATTTGACTCTAACGGTGTTGGTACTCCTGACATAGGCATTACGCTGGCAGTTCTGAATGGCAGACCGGGCATTACGGCTTCTGACATTACCCTGATTTAATTTGGGTAAAAGTGGGTGGGGTCGATTCTGAAACATCGCCCTACCAACTCTCAAAACTAATTCTGGTATGTTTCGAGCTGGGGATATCAATCCCTGGCTTTTTTATTGCAGCGATTTTTAGTCGAACAGGGTGCGTCAGGGAGCCTGAGATTCTTGGCATCGCGAGGTGTTTGCCTGATACTAATAGCCCCCCTCACGCATCCTACAAGTTTGGGCGCTCAAAAAAAAGCCAGCAAACGATAGGTTTGCTGGATTGAGTAGGCAGGAAAATTGTAGCAAATACTGTTACTAAGCTTTGTCTACAATCTCTTTTGCTTTATCTTTGAGGTCTTCTTTCAGATGAATTGCTGATGCTTCGTCCTGCTTGGCTTGACCTTCTAATTTATCTTTCTGATTGCCTGTAACTTCGCTAGCAGCTTCTTGAATTTTGCCTTCAATATTCTTCGCTGTTGCTTCGACTCTATTTTCAATGCTCATAATTTTATATTCTAACTCTACAACTACTAATATATGATTTTAAAGTTCCGTCTGAATCCCTCTTTAGATAGATGTGTTATTACCTTTATTTCAAAGTTAAAGGTTCGATTGGTATTTCCACAAGTTTATTTCTAGAGGAAAAACCGGATTTAATGCCGATCGCAGATTTCGGCACTTTAAATTTTTTCGCCAACAGCATGATTAATTCTTGATTGGCTGTACCATCAACAGGGGGCGATTTGAGATGTATTGTGAGGCTGCCATCGGGTTGTTCTTCGATGCTTTGCTGTTGGGAATTAGGTTTAACTTTGACTGTGAAGATAGTCATACTTCGACTTTCTCTAAATGTTCGATCTTCGTTCCCAAAACTTTCAGGAATTCAGCTAGCCAGTTAGGATGTGCGGGCCACGCGGGGGCGGTGACTAAATTGCCATCGACTACGGCTTCGGTAACGGAAACTTCTGTATATTTGCCGCCGGCCCGGAGTACGTCGGGGCTGCAAGCGGGGTATGCGGTGCAGCGTTTGCCTTCGAGTACGCCGGCTGCCGTTAGAACCTGTAAGCCGTGACAAATAGATGCGATCGGCTTTTTGCTGTTGGCAAAGTAGCGGGTAATTTGCAGCACTTGTTCGTTGAGGCGGATGTATTCTGGGGCGCGCCCTCCCGGGATAATCAAAGCGTCGTAGTCTGCCGGGTTGATTTCGTCAAAAGTCGCGTTTAAAGTGAAGTTGTGACCGGGTTTTTCGCTGTAGGTTTGATCGCCTTCAAAGTCGTGAATAGCGGTGCGAATTGTTTGGCCTGCAGCTTTGTCCGGGCAGACGGCGTGGACGGTGTGACCTACCATTTGCAGTGCTTGGAAGGGAACCATTACTTCGTAGTCTTCTACAAAGTCGCCGACTAGCATTAATATTTTTTTGGCTGTCATGTTTACAACTCCTGTTATTTGGATTTGGTTAAATAGGATTAAAAAAAATGCGGGGCCGTTAAAAAGCCTGCCCCGCAAGCTATTCTGGAATCTAGAAACCGTTGCGTCCCCAAACGACCATTGAAATTGAGAAGGAGAACAGAACTAGCACCGAAACCCAACCGAGTGACAAAATATCCATAGCTATTTATTGAACAAACTGTACAAAGTGACTCCAAACCTTATGATAAGTCAATTTGAGCTATTTTAAGAAAGAGGGCGCCGTGAAGGACTCGTCAAATTTTAGTACCGCTGAACGGGTAGAATCTTTGAAGGCAGGGACTGTTGCTGGTTTGTCTTGTTTGCTTGGTTTTGGGGCGATCGCCCTTGGTAATAGCTTAATTCTAGCGGATAGGTTGGATTCTCTGGCGAGTTTGCAGGTAAGGGAAATTGACCTAAATTTTGCCTTCAGAGGGGCGATCGCACTTTTGGGCGGTTTTTTGTTCGGCGTGACTTACCGCTATGCGATTCGCCGAGATGTTAACCCGCAGCTTAAATCTGGGGCGGTGTTGGCTTTTGGGTTGGTGCGGGCTTTTGGACAGTTGGATGCTGGATTGTTTTTTGATCCCGGGAAGATGCCCGCCCTACAGGAGTTATTGCCGTTTGCGGTTCGCGGTGTCGAGAGCGTGGTATTGTTTGCGATCGCGGGTTTGGTTTTGGATTGGGCGATCGGGCGATCGTGGATTAAGCCCTTTGATTCTTGAGTGCCAAATCTTGCAGCATTTTTAGGAACAGGCAAGATGCCTGTTCCACAAAAGTTCAATTTTCCTGTCGGGCGGGCGCAGCATTTTTAGGAACAGGCAAGATGCCTGTTCCACAAAAGTTCAATTTTCTTGTGGGGCGTTGCTCCTAGCCAGCCCAAAAAATACAATTTAGATGCGAGACAGCTTATTTTGCGCTAAACCCGCCCCTAAAGATTTAATACCTCAAATTCTGGATTGCCGTAAACCATCTGTTTATCTACCGCCGACACAACTTTATTGTTAGCAGCATCAGAAACTAAAGACTGACAAACTAGCTGCGCTACATCCGCCCGGTGAATAGTTCCAGCAACTCGACAATCTTCTGTTAAAATACCGTTCCCTGTTGCAGGTTCCGATTTGAGTCCGCCGGGACGAATCACTGTATAAATCATCCCGCTTTCTATCAAATGATTTTCTGCTTTTTCCTTTTCAATTAAAACCGGGCGCAAAGTTTCTAAAGCTTGGGGCGGCAAAGCGCCGGCACTATTACCGCTGCCGATGGATGAAACTAAAATAAATTTTTGCACGCCTGCTTTAACAGCCGCATCAATCAAGTTTTTGTTGCCCAAATAATCTGCTTTTTCCTCATCTTTGGGCAAGCCGCCAATTGTGCTGATTACGGCATGAATTGGCTCACCGCCAGCCATCGCAGCTTCCACAGCGGCAGCATCCAAAGCATCGCCCGTCACGACTTTGATGCCCATTGCTTCTAATTCGGTGCTGGTTGCGGGCGATCGCAAAAGTGCTGTTACTTGCATCTTTTGTTCTACCAACAACTTCGCGATTTCTAGGCCTACGCCTCGGCTAGCACCCGCTAAAAAAATTTGGGTTTTCTCTGTCATATTAATTTTGTTTTAAGTTGTGCAGAAATTGGTTGTTTTGACTGTGGAACAGTATACAACAATCCTCTGTAAATTTTTGAATTAGTTTTTTTTTACCGCAGAGGGCGCAGAGTACGCAGAGGAAGAGAGGGGAATGATTTGCAATTACCTATTCCCAATTTCCCATTTACGTTAGATTTTTCGGCCCACTATTACTACCCAAGATTGAGCTTCGCGGGGTAAGCCGGGGGGACGATAGTAGTGATTGACAATTGCAAATCCCGCTTGTTCTAAACAAGGTGCTAAAGTATGATATTCCCATCCGGCAGTATAGCGTTTTCCCGTCGGTCGCTCGTCGTATCCTTCCCAATTTCCACGGCACATTGACATGACAATTGCGCCGTTAACAACTAAGGCTTTGTGCAAATTTTGCAGCACTTTCACCATCTCGTCGCTGGGAACGTGAATCAGGGAAGCATTGGCAAAAATACCGTCAAATTCCGCCTCTGGCAAGTCGAGATTCAGAAAAGATTGCTGCCAAACTTCGCATCCTGACAACTCTTTTGCTATTTCTACAAAAGCCGGAGTTGCATCTAAGCCTACAACTGTGTGCCCTTGGCTCTTGAACGCTACTAAATCTCGTCCCGGGCCGCATCCTATATCGAGAATTTTACCGGGATTGCGGGGCATAGCCGCCGTCAGTGCGGATCGATTTTGGGATACGTCGTGATTCCAAGTTCCTTGTCGGAAAGATTCGGCAGTTAGCTGGTATTCTGCGATCGTAATTTCTTCGCGTTTGTCCACAATTTCCCCCTCTTGTATTATTTTAGATTTTAGATTTTAGATTTTAGATTTTAGATTGAAGAATGTTAATCGTAGGGACACTCCAAAAGCCCATTGGTGTCAACTTAAGGCTAAAACCCTTGATAAATATCGGTTTTACCTGAGTCTAGATCCCCCTAAATCCCCCTTAAGAAGGGGGACTTGGATCGAACTATTGTCCCCCCCTTCGTAGGGGCGGTGCCCCCGTGCCCGCCCTTGGCTAGGGGGGATCGAACCCTAATAGTCAAACAGCAGGATGGTACTAAGTTTGACGTTAAGTTGACACGCTTTGGGCACGGCCGTGTCCTACTCTATTTCATCTGATTGAAAACTGGTATAAGAGTTAAACAACCATGGTTTTTTGTTCAGATTTGGTAACTGATGAATCAACTTCTAAGAGAGAACCTTCGGGGGATTCGATCGCAAATCCCGCATCTCGAATCATGTCCCAATCTTGATGTGCAGCTTGTCCGGGAGTTGTCAGATAATCGCCAACAAAGATAGAATTAGCGGGGTAGAGTCCGAGAGGTTGCAGCGATCGCAAATGCACCTCCCGTCCCCCAGCAATCCGAATTTCTTGACTGGGAAGCAAAAATCGGAACAAACAGAGAATTCGCAAACATTGGCGGGGAGTTAACCTGTTCACATCTGCAAATGGTGTGCCGGGAATCGGAATAAAAAAGTTGACCGGCACGCTAGTTACGCCCAAATTGCGAAGCGAAAGCGCTAAATCGATCGCATCATCATCCGATTCGCCCATCCCCAAAATTCCGCCGGAACAAGTTGTGATTCCTGCTGCTTTTACGTGTTCGACGGTTTCAACCCGATCGCCAAAAGTGTGAGTCGTGCAAATGTCCGAGTGATATGATTCGGAAGTATTGAGATTGTGATTTACGCGATCGACTCCAGCTTTTGCCAAACGGTGAGTTTGCTCCTCGCTCAACAATCCCAAACAAGCGCAGATTTTCAGGTTATGATTTGCCTTCACAGTCTCGACAGCATCCAAAACGCGATCGAAAGTAGATGCGTTAGGCTGGCGGCCCGAAATCACCAAACAAAACGTACCTGCTTTTAAATCTGCTGCGCGTTGGGCGGCATCCAGAATTTTCTCCTTAGCTAAAAGCGGATATTTCTCAATTTCCGCAGTCGAAATTTTTGACTGAGAACAATAATGGCAATCTTCAGGACAAAGGCCGCTTTGAGCGTTTAACAAATAGTGCAGCCTGACTCGGTTTCCCCAGTAGTGGCGGCGCACCCGATAAGCTGCGTTTAGTTGTTCCAGCAAAACCTCATCCGGTGCGCGCAATACGGCTAAAGATTGCTCGCGAGAGATACATTTGCCCGCCAGCGCGTCGTCAGCCAAATCGTTCCAATTGGGTAAATTCATTACTAAAATTAAAGGGGTTACAGAGTATCCAAAACCTGACGAATTATCCGATAAATCGATTCAAGTTCATCAGGAGAAATGCAGTAGGGAGGCATCAAGTAAAGCGTATTTCCCAAGGGGCGGAGCAAAAACCCCGCTTCGAGAAATTTGGCTTTCAATACAGGAGCGATGTCATTAAAATAACCGGAAACGCTTTCGGTTTTCACATCCATTGCTGCGATGGTGCCGCAAGTCCGAATCCGTTCGAGTTTAGGATGATTTCTCAGCCATTGATTCAGGTATTGGCGGTGCAATTTTTCCATTCCTTGATACACATTTGGGTTTTGCTCCAAAAGCTCCAAGGATGCTACACCCACCGCACAAGCTAAGGGATTTCCGGTGTAAGAATGACCGTGAAAAAAAGCTTTGTCCGATTCATCTCGCCAGAAAGCTTGATAAATATCCTCCGATGCCATTGTGACAGCAAGTGGCAAACAGCCGCCAGACAATCCTTTAGACAAACACAGGATATCCGGCTTCGTTGCAGATTTAACAGAGGCAAACAGTTCGCCCGTGCGACCAAAACCAGTCATTACTTCATCGTAAATCAACAATACATTAAACTGGCCCGCAAGTTGTGCGAGATCCTGCAAAAACTCAGGGCGGCACATTCGCATTCCCCCGGCACCTTGCACCAAAGGTTCGATAAAAATTCCCGCACAGCCGCCCTGCTTTAACAAAAACTCCAATTTCTCCAAACTCGCCGCCTCCTTGCTTTCCACCTCCTCATCGCCGTCAAAAGTCGCCGGAAAAGGAACAACATCCCCAGCAAACATTAAAGGTGCAAAAGATTCCCACCACAGCGAACTTCTCCCAGCAGACATCGCGCCCACAGTATCGCCGTGATAACCTCCCTCAAAACTAATAAAGCTAGTGCGGTTAGTTTCTCCGAGATTGCGCCAATATTGAAATGCCATTTTCAGAGCCACTTCAACAGCAGTCGAGCCGTTATCAGAAAAGAAAATCCGCGTTAAAGAAGCAGGCGTATGAGTTAGCAATTTACTCGCAAGTTTCTCGGCAGGTTCGTGAGTAAACCCCGCAAAGATTACGTGTTCTAACTTTTGGGCTTGTTCGTAAAGAGCCTCAGCGAGAACCGGATGGCTGTGCCCGTGAACAGTCACCCACCAACTAGAAATGCAGTCGAGAATTTGCCGCCCGTCTGCCAATTCCAGCACCGATCCTTTGCCGCGAATTACCTTCAGCGGCGGGGCAGCCGTTTTCATTTGCGTGAAGGGCTGCCAAATCGGTGAATTTGAATAATTATGTTCCTGATCCGCAGTCATTTTTACCAATCAAACTAATATTAAGTCGCCTTTTAATATAGCAATTTTCCCTCACTTATGAACTTTTTATTTTTTCTTCTTTCTTCTTCTCTTCCTTCGTGTCCTTAGCGTCTTCGCGGTTCGTTCAAAAAAAATCTAGTTGGGTGTCGAGGGCGGCTGCGCTGCAACGTCTGCCGCCAGATCGCGTATTCCCCGGCGATGGTTAAAATTGTCAGTTACAATTTTCTGCCTTTGAGCAAATAAGTCGTCATTGCTCCTTTGCCTTTAACATTAATTTTACCGCGCTTTTCCAACAAATACTTATCGCAAAGCAACTCATAAGTTGAGCTGCTAACTTGAATTTTACCCGGAAGCCCCTGAGATTCCATGCGGCTTGCTGTATTCACAGCATCTCCCCACAAATCGTAAATAAACTTTTTAGTGCCGATGACACCTGCTACCACAGGCCCAGTATTAATGCCAATGCGGATATTGAGAGGTTTACCGCATTCGTCGCGGAATTTCATAATTTCTTGCTGCATTTCCAGCGCCATTTCGGCAATAGATTCGGCGTGATTTGTACAGGGAAGTGGCAAACCGCCTGCTACCATATAATTGTCGCCTATCGTCTTAATTTTTTCTAAGCCGTATTGTTCGCTCAAGCTATCGAAAGATGAAAATATTTTGTTAAGTAATTCTACTAATTCTTCAGGAGACGTGCGCGACGATATTTCGGTAAAGCCCACAATATCAGCAAACAAAACCGTAACCTCGGCAAATCCGTCCGCAATATTTATATGGCCTTGTTTTAGGCGATCGGCAATCATTACCGGTAATATATTTAGTAATAAACGTTCCGACTTTTCTTGTTCGGCGCGCAATACTTCCTCAGCTTGTTTCCGCTGTGCGATTTCCTTGTATACTCGGTGAAACATTTGATTGAATGCGACCATGAGTTCTCCTAACTCGTCATCCCGCTTGACAGACAGAGAGTAGAAATCAGGTTGTTCTCGATCTTTGCTTAAAGCGTCTCCGGCAGCGATTAAGTCATCGCGCAATCTCAAGAGAGGTGAAATTACTGTTACCCCTAAAAAAAACATAGTCACAGAAGTGACAAAGGCTGATATAATGATAACTAGAACAGCAATCCGCCCGATAAATGCGTAGAGTTCCGGTTGAACGGTGGAAGCATCGTGGCGAACAATTAAGATGTAATCGCCTCCCAAATGTCGCTCCGTCCAAGCAATATCGTAGCGCTTGCCATCGAAATTGTGACTGTGAACTATACGAGCTCTTTTTAGTTGCTTTAAACTGATTTCTGGGGGTTCGCCAAGTGTATATATTAGCTGACCGTTAGCTTGGTAAATAGATAGTCCTAAAACTACTTGAGAATCCTTAATAATATTTTTTACTTCTTCTTGCAAGAAAGTGCGATCGGAAATATCTTGTTGAAGTAAAAACTCTAGGGAATCAACTGTCGCCCGAGATACCTGTTCCAGTTGGGTTAAAAGTTCATTTTCTCGCCGAAAATAAGAGGGAACTAAAATAATTCCCTCTATGACAAGAATGCTAGCAAATACCCACAAAGCTATTTGCCTAGACAAGCGAGATTTGAAAAATTTCAAAAATGATAAAATCCGCGATAACATAAAACTTACTATTTTGCAAATGGCTAATGTAGGACATAGGAAAATAAACCCGGTTTCTCGTAATAAATTTTTGGTTGGTCAACGAAGCAACCGGGCAGAAACCGGGTTCTCACATCCCCTGTGTAATTCCTGTAATTGTCACCAGTCAAAAGCCAGCAGGCATTAACTGTTAGTTCTTGGCTAACGGCTAACAACTAATGACTGATGACTCCGGACTAACTAGCAGACCCCTTCATAATATAATAAACAGATTAAACCGCAACTGCGCTGACTAGCCTGCCTGCAAGCAGATAAGTATTCATATCGCCCTTGCCTTTGATGTGGATAATTCCTCTGTCTTCAAACAGATACTTATTTCTCAAGATATCGTAAGTTGATTGTGTGACTTGAATCGCGCCGGCAATTCCGTGGGATTCCATGCGCGCTGCTGTATTGACGGCATCGCCCCAGAGGTCGTAAATAAATTTTTTAGTGCCAATAACCCCCGCAATTGCCGGCCCGGTATTGATGCCGATGCGAATGTTAATTCCTGCATGATGTTTGGCATTAAATTTTGCTAATTCCTCCTGCATATCTAAAGCCATTTCCGCAATGCTTTCGGCGTGGTTGGTGCTGGGATTTGGCAAACCTCCCACTACCATGTAAGCATCTCCAATTGTTTTGATTTTTTCCAAGCCGTACTTTTCCGTTAAGCTATCGAAGGCTGAAAAAATTTCGTTTAGAAACTTGAGCAGTTCTTCGGGAGATATTTGTGCTGAAAGCACGGTAAAGCCTACGATATCTGCAAACAAAATCGTGACTTCTGCGAAGCCGTCAGCAATACTGCTTTGACCGTCTTTTAACTTGGTAGCAATGGATTGGGGTAAAATATTGAGCAGCAGGCGATCGCTCTTTTCCTGTTCTTTTACCAATTCTACATTAGTTTCTTGCAATTGTGCCGTGCGTTCCCAGACGCGCTGTTCTAATTGTTTAGCATTTTGGCGCAACCTGCTGATAGATACAGTTAAGCCGGTCACTCCTAAAACGGAAAGTCCTACTAACAGTAAAAACAGGTTTTTAAGTTCACTTTGAGTATGTTGAGTGATGGTATCGAGAGGTTGAGTAATTTCTAATATCCCCCGCACATCTCCCACTTTCCAATCAGTTTTAGGACTGTCACGGTGACTATTGTGACAGTTCACGCAGCTAGAACTTAGAATATCTGCCTCGGCATATCGAAAGGCGGGTTTGCCGCGAACATCATCAACGCGGAAAAATTTTTCTGTCGGATTTTGCGTCAAATAGGTAATAGCTTGCTGTTCAAACTCGTCTCGGGCTCCGCCTTCTTTTTGTCGCCAGGGAAACGGGTAGTTGCTATAGAGACGAAGTGATACTTCGGGATTTTTTTTTGTGATATTGTTGCCTAGTTCTATTAAGAAACTGGCTGGTACGGGAACTGTTACTTTTGTCGGGTTGTAGTCGTGGGTAAAGTTAATTGCTTCAGCGGTGTTTAGAGGACTAACAACATTGGAACTGTAAAGGGTGCGGGCTTCTTTAACAGCTTGGGCATAGAGGGTGGCATTTTGGAGGGCTTGCGATTCGATTAGAGTGGAGGAAAGACGAGACATATTTGCCATCGCTACTCCTACACCTACACAAAATAAAATTGTCACCGCAAGGAGAATGCGCTTATAAATTAATTGGCTGATGGCAGCCCGACTGCGAGAAATCAACTGGCGCATGGTATCCTCAAGCCTGAGCTTTAATCTTTATTTCAATTTATGCACTACTAACATAACACTGCTTGTTCAGACTGTTTTGCTGGCGTCCGGGGTAAACCAATACTCTCTGGGTGCAACGGAGGGTTAATTATTGTTTACCGCGAGTGTTTCCCTTATCCGTAAGAATACCCATAACTTTATAGGGATTTTCTGTTGAGTGAAGTACAGATGCTCGGTTAAGGACACCGCAGTGCCCTGTCCCTACTTCACGCACTTTTTGCTTTATCTCGGTTAGGATAGCAATTGTAGTCTATGGTTGGCGATCGTGAATTCTGACTCTACTGCCTCATCTGCGCGGAACGAAATTTTGCCGGGAGAAGTTTTCGTCAATACTGCCAATTTTGATACCGGCATTCGGCGACTTTTACCTAAATATGACGAAATGCTGGATGTATTAGCAGGCTGCATTGCTAACACAAACCACCGCATTTTAGAACTCGGCTGCGGTACGGGGGAACTCACTTTAAAAGTTCTCAAACGCTACCCGTCTGCGGAAATAGTTGCTGTCGATTACTCGCCGCGAATGCTTGATTTTGCCCGCGCCAAAATAGAGTCGGCAGGATACGCAGCCCGGTGGACTGGAATAGAAATGGATTTTGGAGAATGGGCTAACAATCCAAATTTCTCAGGCTTGGACGATAAATTCAATGCTTGCATTTCATCTCTGGCAATTCACCATCTTGAGGATGAGATGAAGTTGAAATTGTTTCAGCGCATTCGCGAAAGTTTAAATGCTGGTGGCTGTTTTTGGAATGCCGATCCTCTTTTAGCAGAATCAGCAGCAATGAAAGATATTTATCAAGCGGCGCGAGAAGATTGGGCGCTAAGTCAGGGGGAAACTTTAGCACAAATTCGCGCCAATGTGGGAACGAGTGTCTCTTACGGCTATTCTAATCCCGATCGCCTAGCTACACTTTCGGCACATTTGGAAATGCTGGTAAAAGCTGGGTTTGAGACTGTTGCAGTTCCTTGGAAATACTACGGTATGGCAGTGTTTGGGGGATTTGTTAATTGAAAACAACAGTCCTGGACGCAGAACTTCTATATGTAGGGTGCGCCTCGGCGTACCTTACTACTTAAAGAAAGATTGCAGTTAGTATCTTATGTTGGTAAGTTCGCTTATATAAAATATATAATACTGCCAGCATGGAGAGAACAATATGACGGGAACTGCGATTCAAAGTATTGACTGGGATGCTTTTTCTTCGGAACTCTCGGGAATCGAAATAATTAGCGATCGCGCGCAAGTTGTCAAGCTATCTCAAGACTATTATCACTTCAGTCCAGTTTTGCAACCTATCTTAAGTGATAAAACAGGAGATTTAGTCGTTCGTCCCGCCAGCGAAGCCGAAGTTTTGCGGATTGCAGCAGCCTGCGTCAAATCCAAAATTCCGCTAACTGTCAGAGGTGCAGGAACGGGCAATTACGGGCAGTGCATTCCCCTCAACGGCGGCGTCATTTTAGATACCACCAAAATGAACAGTATCCGCTGGATAAAACCGGGTTTAGCTTGCGTAGAACCAGGGGTGAAAATGTCGGTTTTCGACAAACAAGCGCGAGAAACGGGTTGGGAATTGCGGATGGTTCCCTCAACCTATCGCACCGCAACGATTGGGGGATTTATCGGCGGCGGTAGCGGGGGAATTGGTTCGATAACTTACGGGCAATTGCGCGATCGGGGAAATCTTCATGCCGTTCGAGTAGTTACAATGGAAGACGAGCCCCGCGTTATCGAATTGCGCGGCGATGAAGTGCAGAAAGTCAATCACGCTTACGGCACAAATGGGATTATTACTGAGTTAGAAATTCCCCTCGCCCCTGCTTATCCTTGGGCGGAAATCATCGTCGCTTTTGACGATTTTATGAAAGCGGCAAACTTCGGTAAAGCTTTGGGCGAAGCTGACGGAATTATCAAAAAACTAATTTGTGTTTGTGCTTGGCCGATTCCTGCTTATTTTGCTGCTTTCCGCGAGGAGATTCCTGAAGGTAAGCACTGCGCTTTGTTAATGGTAGCTGAATCTTGTCTGGAACCGCTGCAAGATTTGGTGTGCGAATATGGCGGCACAATTTGCTATCAAAAAAACGCGCAAGCAGCGAGCAAAGGTGCAGCCATTGCTGAATTTACTTGGAATCATACAACTCTGCACGCTCGCAGCGCTGACCCGTCTCTGACTTATTTGCAGACGCTTTTTCCCCCAGATCGAGGTTTGAAATTGATTGAGGAACTGTACAAATATTATGGGGATGAGGTGATGATGCACTTGGAGTTTTTGCGGATTAATGGCAGGGCGATCGCCGCAGCTTTGCAAATAGTTCGCTACACTACGGAATCACGGCTCAATGAAATTATTCGCTATCACGAAGAGCAAGGCGCAATGATTGCTAATCCTCACACTTATATATTGGAAGATGGAGGGATGAAAAGTATTAATGTGGAACAGTTGCAGTTTAAAGAGTTGGTCGATCCTTACGGTTTGCTTAATCCGGGTAAAATGCGGGCGTGGTTGGAACGGGATTAAGGGCGATGGTTTTTAGATAAGACTCGGATCTTGAAATCGCTGCTAGACAAACGAAGTCCGCCTAAGCGCTGGCTTCGCCCACGCGGACTATGAAATAAACAAACAGCAGTTGTAAATTTAAGGGACAGGGGCGGTAATTTCTGCAGGTGCGATCGCCCCCGGTGTAGGTACAGCTTGCTTTTCCAGTAGTAGGCGCTGTTTGTTGCGAAATTCTGCGGCCGCATCGTTCAAATTTTGGCGCTGTTCGGCATTAAATTCTTCCATGCTGCGGCCGCCTCCCAAGTTTGATCTGTGGATTAAATCAAATATTCCGCTTCCGCTGCTGCGGCCGGAAAAGGGGTCGGTATTGTCTTGAGTTTGAAAGTCTTGCAGCGGTTGGGCATTATTTAAACCGCTGGCTTGAGCGAAACTTGCTTGAGGCGAGAACAGAGTACAGGATGCGATCGCGCTTGCAGCAATCCCAATCATCCATTGGCCCGATTTAGAAGTTTTGGTGTTCATAATTTATTAGTTGAATCTTCAAAAAAACAATTCTATCTAAACAATATTCTGACTTGCGACTAAATATTATATTACTTCGCTGGGGCTAAGGACACGGCAATGCCGTGTCCTAGGATTGACGGTGCAGGTGAAACGATCGCCCTAACTAAGCAAACCGGCGTCGCAGCAGCGGTTGAATGCTCAGCAGCGCCACCAAATCAAACGCCAGCAGCACTAATAGCGCTCCTCCAAATGTGACATTACCCCAAGGAGCCTGCATCACCACACTGGCTAGCGACCAATCGCTGTGCAGGTACAGGTAGCGGATGGGTTCGATCGCGTAACTCAGAGGATTGAGAGTCACCACAACTTGCAGCCACTCTGGCATAAATGACAGCGGCGCGAGGGCTGTGCTGGCAAATAACAGCGGCAAGTTAGTAACAAAAATTACCGCAATTAATTCTACGTGACCGGGAAGAGCGAAGGCTAAACCCAGACTCAAGCCGGTGACGCCTAAGACTAACAGCAGCACAATTAGGGCGATCGCCCCCTGTCCGGCAATTCCGGGGAATCCGGCGCCCAAAAACGCCCCCGCTGTAACGATTGTTCCGGTTTGGATAAAGCTGAGGGTGACGATAAAAATAGCCGAAGCGAGGACGATCGAAAATCGGGAAGCCAACGGCGCGACTAACAAGCGGTTGAGAAAGCCGAATTCGCGATCGAACATAATCGGCAAACCAGCATTCAGCGCCCCGGCAAAGGCTGTAAAAACGATAACGCCAGCGCCGAGAAATTGTCCGTAATTCTGGCTTTCGCCGAACAAGCCGGCGGGTGCATTTTCAAACAGAGCTCCGAACAAAACCAACCACATCAGGGGCTGAATAATTCCTGCAACTAGCGTCGAGGGGCGGCGCTGCAATTGAATAAACAGGCGCTTGGTTAAGGCGAGTGTTTCTTGGATGAAGTCGCCCAGCAGGGAACTGGAAGTGTCAGCGGATGCCGTGGAGAGTGGCCGCTGCTGGTTGAGGTTGTTGGGGGATGTAACAGTACCGCTCATAATTGCTTGTTGTTGATTTTGACTGTTGTGATTATGTTTACAGGAAATATGTTGAAAGCGATTTTGGCAGGATGCTTTGATTATAGGCTATTTGGAGTTGAGAGGGCGGGGTAGCTGCTGCTATTGCTGTTCATCGAGTAGCTGGAATGAAAGGAGAAAATTGTAGTAAAATAGGTAAACGCTACATTAATTTAGTTTCGCCACTCTTAACAATCTTTGAGGATAAATTGATGTCATCAATTGCGCTCGCTACTTTGGGCAAAATCATGGAATATTTGCCGCAAACTGTGAAAAATATAATTTTTCAACACCTGCAATAATTCATTGGCAAATTTAATATTACTTACTGTTTATTTGAATCCCGACAGTAAGTTATAAATTCCGGCTGAGATTGAAAGTCAACTGAAGCCCGGGGATAGATATACAGTTACTGTTACAGCAGATAGCACTGTTTTTCAGAAGCTAAAAGCAGGTTTTGATTGGGAGGAGTTGCGGCGAGGTAGAGACTCATTAGCACCCGATCCCAATCCGATGACAATCGATGAAATTTGTGAACTTGTCCGGGAAGTTCGTTGTGAAAAAAAATTCTGAAAGAGAGTCACAGCTATGAAACTCGATAATAATTGAAAAATAAACTCTTATGCCATTTGGGCAGTATGTTCTATAAAACAGTCCTGGATGCAACATCACCACAGACGGGCTACCAAAGGGGATTGCCGCTACAAAACGGTATATATAGAGGCTTTGCGTAAGTCCTATAATTATCATCCTGAACAAGAGTGTTGCGATCTTCGTGAAGGGTTGCTCTGATAATGAAAATTTACCGTATTACAAGGACACGGCACTGCCGTGTCCCTACAGATGCCACTTTCCACCAGTTGGTATAATTTAAGATCGCATCGCCTGTTTTTGCTCAGCCTTCAAATCGCGGTTGCTAGCAGCAGCCAACTCCGCATCCAACAGCGTCTTACCAGTCGCAGCCAAATACACATCATCCAAACTCGGCCGAGATTGAGCAATCCCAAAAGTAGGCAATCCCGCATTTTTCAAAGCTTGCTGAATAGTCACCAGCGCATCGCTTTGCGGTGTTACTACTAAATTGAGAGAATTTCCTTGAGCCGTGTTGACAATTACTTCCTGCACAAAAGGCAGAGATTGCATCAGATTTTTAGCTTTTTCGGCTTCTTCCATCGGCGAAAACTCCCGAATCCGCAGAGTCACCCGATCGCCCCCAACCCGATTTTTCAACTCCTCTGGCGTGCCCTCAGCAATTACCGTACCCTTGTCAATAATCGCCACGCGATCGGCCAAAGCGTCAACTTCTTCGAGATAGTGACTCGTAATCAAAACCGTCGTACCTTCCTCCCGCAAGCGACGCAGGAAATCCCACACTACCACCCGGCTTTCAATATCCAGCCCGACAGTCGGTTCGTCTAACACCAAAACATCCGGCTGGTGCAGCAACCCAGCAGCTAAGTCGAGGCGTTTGCGGATACCGCCGGAATAAGTACCCGTCTTTTTATTTTGCCACTCCTCCAAACCGAGGAGTTTCACCATTTCGTCAATCCGCCCTTTAATCGTATTGCGCGGCAAATGGTAAAGCGCTGCTTGCAGTTGCAGGAGTTCCCGCCCCGTCAGCACCTTATCGAGAGCCACTTCTTGGGCGACATAGCCGAGTTTTTGTCTGGCAATTCTCGGCTGGCTGACAGCAGAAATGCCAGACACTTCAATGCGTCCGCTATCGGGCGCGCTCAAAGTACAAAGTACCCGCAGGGTTGTGGTTTTGCCTGCACCGTTGGGGCCTAGCAAACCAAATATTTCCCCCGGTTCTACCTTGAAGGAAACATCTTTAACGGCTTCTACAGTGCCGTAGCGTTTCTGAAGATTTTCAATTAAAACGGCGGGAGCCATATATTTTGGGGATGAACTGGTTGTTAATATTTTGACACTTCCGGGCTCAAATTGCCGGAATGGTCGATCGACTAATGTGACTCGGTGTGCTTGTAACGATCGCACACTCCTCCTCAACCGGAAACTGCTTCTAGTTTTGATTCTTAATGCCAGTTTAAAAAATATTAACTTTCTAGCGGTTCTCAACCCTGATATTCATCAGTTTTCCCACTCTCCAATCTCCCCTCTCAAATCCAAAAAATTATGAGTTTTGAGTTAATTATAACTTTTCAGTTATTAACTCAAAACTCACAATTTTTCAACAAGTAGAGATGCACCCGAAACCTGTTATTTTATAATTATCTCTACCTATAGGCTGATGTGTAGCGAGATTTTGATATTAACACACTGGTCAAACACATCACACTTTCGATCCCCCTATTAAACACAAAAAACTTCCCGAAGTGGCAAGTTATACTTGTAACGAGTTATCCAAAAAATGTAACTGTATGCCCGTGTTCTCAACCCCGATAGTTATCAGTTATTACCAATTCTTTAATCGAAAATCGAAGATGGTATTAACTCCCCCTAAAGGGAGTGGCCGCCAGGTCTTTAATCGACAATTTTTACCCAACCGCGGCGAACGTTGTACAGCAGTCGGTTGATGATGGCATACTCATCTTCATTCAGTGTTCTTTCTAAAAGTGCAGATCTGAGCTGTCTCCGGTCGTGGCGAGTCACGACGCTGGAGAACATGACCTGACCAAATAACTCTTCGAGTGTCATTTGGGATACTGACATGATAAACCTCCTAGTTGATTGAGACAGATAAAATTTTCACAGGCGGACTGTAATCCTATTATGCTCTTCGCGAGCGACTTCAAAGGCGATCGAAAACATTGACACAGTGTGATTTTTTGGTTAAAAATCTGTGACCGAGACTTTGATGCCAAGTGACTTGGATCTCTTAAATTTGTGATGCTTGTCACTGAAGTCAGCAGGAAGAACTCAGAAGTAAGAGGGAAAAAGACCTTCAAGCACGATCGCCAAATAATCGCTTCGCCGATCGCCCTCAAAAACTCTCCATCCCGTCCTCACCGCTTCTCAACCTCATTTTCCCCTCTGCCAATTTTCCAGCTAATTGAGGCATCGGTCAATAGTCGCCACCACCGACTCGGCCAACTCTTTCAGCGCGTAACCCCCCTCCAAACCAAAGACGAGGCGGCGGGTAATTTGCAGACAGTATCCGGTGAAAGTACCGAAATCTGACGGCATCAGAGTCATGCTCGCCAGCGGATCGGACGCAGTAGCGTCATAACCAGCGCTGACAATCAACAAATCCGGTTCAAATTTGGACAAAAAAGGCACGACAAGAGATTCAAAGGCGCTCAGGTATTCAGCTATGCCACCGCCCGGATAGAGGGGAATGTTCAGCACGTTCTCGTAGGCACCGCGCTCCTCGGCATCTCCCGTTCCCGGATAGCACGGAGATTGGTGCAGGGAACAGTAGGCAATTTGCCGGCAGTTTTCCACCAAAGATTGAGTGCCGTTGCCGTGGTGCACGTCCCAGTCGAGGACGGCGACGCGGTCGATTCCCGGCTGTTCTAGGGCGTAGTGAGCAGCGATCGCAGCATTGGAAAACAAGCAAAAACCCATCGCGCGGGCGTTTTCGGCGTGGTGTCCCGGCGGCCTGGCCAGCACAAAAGCCGGTTCCCCTGCCGCCACCACTCGATCGACCCCATCGAGCCAAGCACTCGCCGCTAGCAGCGCTACGTCGTAACTTTCAGCAGAAATCGGCGTATCGCCGTCGAGGTAGCCGCCTCCCCGATGAGCCAAATGTTCGACTTCTTTGATGTATCTTTGCGAGTGAACTTTTTTGATAGCCGACAACAGTGCTTTTTCGCGCTGCGCCACTGGGGTGGGCAGTTGCCACTCAATTTGAGCCGCCCAAGGAGCAGCTTTCAGAGCGTTGACGATCGCCGTTAAACGTTCTGGTCGCTCTGGGTGAAGCATTCCAGTCTTGTGCAGCAAAAAATCTTCGGAGTAGATGACGGGTAGCATCGGCTGATTTTAGATTTTAGATTTTAGATTTTAGATTTTTAGTTTGCTTTAAGAAGGCCTTCGGTTTTGTGAAATTAAAATTGCGATCGGGCCACCATTTTAATTTTTTATATAGCCCTCAAAAAAACTCACCAAAGCATGAAACCCGACCGCCTAAAAAAACCTTTCTAGCTTTTGCGAACCGCTGACAAAATCACCAACTGACAAATTATCAATTGTCCTTGTTTCGTCCCTTAATTTTTCTGGCAACTTTCCCATAAAGTCAAAGGCAAATTGTGATATAATTTCAGGAGTAATTTGCAATATTTGGCAGCTCTACTGAATCCAAACCGATTTTATCGCATTTTTGAGATTTATAGCGGTCAAATTTAAATTTTTAACGGAGTTTTTCAACCTATGAGCACCTCTGAGTCGCGGATAATCCCGACGGATCTGGGTAATGAGATGTCCCGATCGTACTTGGAATACGCCATGAGCGTAATTGTCGGTCGGGCGCTACCAGATGCCAGGGACGGTCTCAAGCCCGTTCACCGACGCATTCTCTACGCCATGAACGAATTGGGCTTGGCTCCCGATCGACCTTTCCGCAAATGCGCCCGCGTCGTCGGAGAGGTGCTGGGCAAGTATCACCCGCACGGAGATACAGCGGTTTACGACGCCCTGGTGCGGATGGCTCAGGATTTCTCCATGCGGGAACGCCTGATCAACGGCCACGGTAACTTCGGCTCCGTTGACAACGACCCGCCCGCTGCGATGCGTTACACCGAGTGTCGCCTCACAGCTCTCACTAGCGACTCCATGCTGCGCGACATCGACTCGGAAACAGTTGATTTCGGCGACAACTTCGACGGTTCCCAGCAAGAACCCCTCGTACTCCCGGCACGCATTCCCCAAATTTTGCTCAACGGTTCCTCCGGGATTGCTGTAGGGATGGCAACCAACATTCCGCCGCACAATTTAGGCGAAATAATTGACGGTTTAGTAGCACTAATTCACAATCCAGGAATTACCGACCTGGAATTGATGCAGTACATCCCCGGCCCGGACTTTCCCACCGGAGGGCAAATTCTGGGGAGATCCGGCATTCGCGATGCTTACACCACCGGGCGCGGTTCGATTACCATGCGCGGAGTCGCCGGCATTGAAACCATTGAACATCCCGGCCGCCCCGACAAAGAAGCAATTATTATCACCGAATTGCCTTACCAAACAAACAAGGCAGCCCTAATCGAGAAAATTGCCGAACTTGTCAACGACAAAAGATTAGATGGAATTTCCGACATTCGCGACGAAAGCGATAGAGACGGAATGCGGATCGTGATCGAACTAAAGCGCGACGCCTATCCCCGCGTCGTCCTCAACAACCTCTACAAACAAACACCCCTCCAAGCCAACTTTGGAGCCAATATGTTAGCGCTAGTAAACGGGGAACCCCAACTACTTACGCTCTCCCAATTCCTCAATGTCTTCCTAGACTTCCGCATTGAGACAATTACTCGCCGGACTCAATACGAACTCCGCAAAGCAGAAGAACGCGACCACCTTCTGCAAGGCTTATTAATTGCCCTAGAGAACTTAGATGCAATTATTCACCTAATTCGCGCCGCTGCCGACTCCGCAGCAGCCAAACAGGAATTGATGGATAATTACGGTCTTTCGGATCAGCAATCCGATGCAATTCTGCAAATGCAGCTCAGGCGTTTGACAGCATTAGAAGCGCAAAAAATTCAGCAAGAACACGAAGAATTGCGAGCTAAAATCGCCGATTTGGAAGATATCTTAGCGCGGCGGGAACGCATCTTAGAAATCGCCGAATTTGAAGCAGTCGAAATTCAAACCAAAATCGCCACTCCTAGACGCAGCGTCATCGAACACGCCGAAGGAGAAATCGATGAAAGAGATTTAATTGCCAACGAACAAGCAATTATTCTGATCACAGAGCAAGGCTACATCAAGCGGATGCCTGTCAGCACTTTCGAGGCCCAAAGTCGCGCTACTCGCGGCAAAGCAGGCGCGAAAATGAAAGAAGACGACGGAGTAGAACATTTTCTTTCCTGCTGCGATCACGATAGCGTTTTGTTCTTCAGTGACAGGGGCGTAGTTTACTCGGTCAAAGCTTATCAAATCCCCGTATGTTCCCGAACGGCCCGCGGCACTCCCGTGGTGCAACTGTTGCCGATTCCTATAGAAGAAAAAATCACTTCTATGGTGTCAGTCACAGAATTCACCAGCGAAGAATACTTGGTAATGTTGACTCGCGGTGGCTACATTAAGAAAACCGCACTTTCAGCTTTTGGCAACATCCGCACTAATGGATTAATCGCCATTTCTCTAGAAGAAGGCGACCAACTGCGCTGGGTGCGGAGAGCAAAAGTGGATGACAGCATCATCATCGGTACGCGCCAAGGCATGGCAATTCATTTCCGCACCAATCACGAACAGTTGCGCCCAGTCGGCCGCGCGACGCGGGGTGTAAAATCAATGAAATTGCGATCGGGCGATGAGTTGATCAGCATGGACATATTGCCGAGTTCAATAGTTGCCGAAATTGCTGAATTGGAAACAGAAGACTCGGAATTAGAAGGGGCAGAAATTGCTCTGTTAGAAACTGAAGACTCGGAATTTGAAGGAGCAGAAATTGCGGAATTGGAAACAGAAGATGCGGAATTGGAAGACGAAGAATTAGAACTGCAAGCCGAGGAAATTGAAGGCGAAGATGCCGACGAAATTCCGACAGTTAGCAGCGAAGTTCCTTCGGTGTTGGTAATTACCACCAACGGCTACGGCAAGCGGGTTCCAGTTTCTCAATTCCGCCTACAAAGACGGGCTGGCAAGGGATTGACGGCTACTAAATTCAAGTCGAAAAAGGGTAAAGATCAGGTAGCTGCGCTGCGAATTGTCAACGAAGATGACGAGTTGATGATCGTTACCAACCGAGGTATTATTATCCGTCAGGCTGTGAGTGCAATTTCTACTCAATCGCGCACAGCAACGGGTGTGCGGGTGCAGCGGTTGGACGAGGATGATTCGATCGTAGCTGTGGCTTTAGTGCCGCCTGCGGGTGAAGAATCGACCGAGGAATCGGAAGCTGAGGAAGTGGCAGAATAGTCATAGGTTAATAGTTGGTAGGGTGCGCTAGGCGCACCTTACTGCTGAATGGTAAAAATGCGATCGTCTATTCCCGGTTTCTGCCTCCAAGACTGGTCAACATTTAATACTAATTATGAAAAAATACCTCTAGGGACACGGCATTGCCGTGTCCTTAATGCGATCGTTGACAATCGCTCCGATAATTGCTATAGCATAATAGAATCAAAAAGTTAATAGCAAAAGTCTGGAAAAATGCCTTATTTAACAGCAGCAAACGACATCAAAGCACTCATTGCTAAATTTGCCCAAGCTAAAATCCTGTGGGTGGATACAGAAATCGCTGACTATAAATCCAACCCCAGATTATCTCTGATTCAGGTGTTAGCTGACTCCACAGATTCCACGGGAGATGCCACTTTTCTACTCGATGTCTTGGATAAACCAGAATTGGCAAAAGATTTTATCAGCCAAATCATGGTCAATCCAAATATTGAAAAAGTCTTGCACAACGCCAGCTATGACATCAGATTTCTAGGCAATGACGACGCTCAAAATGTCACTTGCACATTGAAAATGGCGAGACAGATTCCTTATTACATCCTGCCATTACCCAACCGACAACTCAAAACTTTAATAGAAACACTTTGTGGCATTGCTTATGTAGATAAAACAGAACAAAGCGGTGATTGGGCAAAGCGCCCCCTGACCGAGAAGCAGCTAGAATATGCCAAGATGGACGCGGTTTATTTAGCTAGAGTGCATCGCCGCCTGCTAGAAATCCTTGCCCAATGTTACCCCGAACCCGCAACGGAAAACTTGAGAGCATTGGGCGAAAAATATCAGGAAATAGAATCTCAGTGGAAGCCGCTAGATTCAGAAATCGCTGAAGTGAAAGAACGCATTAAAGCAGGGATGCTAGCCCAAAAGCTCAAAGACAGTTCTTATTTTGAGCTTTCCAGTTCGATAACGATGAAAGTAGATTTTCTCACGCTGGCAAGACTGACGCAAACTGAGGGAATTGAGTTAAATTTTCCCGTAACGCTGACGAAAGAAATTCAAAAACAGTTAGGCGAACTCATCGCCGATCCATCTTTGGAAGTTGAGGAGATTGCTAGTTGGCGGTTGAATTCCAACCTACAGCATCGGCGAAAATCTACTAAGAAAATTGCGCCGGAACCGGAAAGTGAGGATTTAACAGCATTGGGGAAAAGGTATCAAGAAATTTTGCCTGAATGGAAGTTGCGGGATTCAGAAGTCGATCATCTGAAAGACCGCATTAAAAAAGCAATGTTGGTGCAAAATAAGGAAAATACTCCCCATTTTAAGTTATCCAGTTCCTCAATTTTGAAGGTAGATTTTGCTAGATTGGCAAAACTTGCGCTATCTGTGGGAGTTGAGTTAGATTTTATGGTGACGCTGACTCAATACATCCAAAAGCGGTTAGGGGAAGCGATTAACAAAATTGATGTGCAAATTGAGTATATTACGAGTTGGCGGATGACGGCTAAGACGGTGGAAGATGAAGATGATGATGAAATCCCTTTTTAACTACTAAAATATCACGTTTCCTCTCATTTTTCTGTGTTATCAGGGGCCTGGAAGCGTGAGAAAGAGGTCTAGAAACAATGTCGAATAAGGGTGGCAGCCTGTATACCCTGTTGATAAAAGCGATGTTTATTACGAGTTAAATTCATTAACTATTGTACAGATTCAGAATATTTATCCAAATAATTCACCCAATGCTCTCCATCTTGCGCCAACGCCAAAGGTACTCCGTCTGCGGTATTTTTTGCTTTGTTCTTTAGGCGGAACTTCCCCGCTTTGGGGCGGGGCTGTTTCATTCTCAGAAAAACCAGGATTTTGTAGGGGCAATGCTAAGAGTGCCCGCCCAGGCCCAGACACGATAAATTGGGCATTTCAGCGATCGGGGCAACCACGGGGGGTTTGCTCTACAAGAGAATGAAACAGCCCTGCCTTCTAGGGGCGGCCTCAGTTATTCAGATTTCAGAGATGCCATATCAATTACAAAGCGATATTTCACATCGGACTTGAGCAGTAGCTCGTAGGCTTCGTTGACTTTCTGGATGGGGATGACTTCGACATCGGCGGTGATGTTATGTTCGCCGCAGAAGTCGAGCATCTCCTGGGTTTCCGCAATGCCGCCGATGCTAGAGCCGGAGAGACTGCGGCGGGCCATGATCAGGCTGAAGGCCGCGACTTCCAGGGGCTTCTCAGGTGCGCCGACAAGGGTGATGTTGCCGTCGAGGCGAAGCAGGTTGAGATAGGCGTTGATGTCGTGATTGGCGGAAACGGTGTCGAGGATGAAATCGAAGCTGCCAGCGTGCTTTTGCATCTCGTCGGCATTGCGGGAGACGACCACTTCGTCGGCACCGAGGCGCAGCGCGTCTTCCTTTTTGTCGGGCGAGGTGGTGAAAACGACGACGTGGGCTCCGAATGCACGGGCGAACTTCACGCCCATGTGGCCTAGCCCGCCGATACCAACCACGCCGACCTTCTTGCCCTTGGTGACACCCCAGTGGCGCATAGGCGAGTAGGTTGTGATTCCGGCGCACAGGAGTGGCGCGACTCCAGGGAGATCGAGGTTGGTGGGAACGCGCAGAACGAAGCGTTCATCGACGACGATGCTATCGGAGTAACCACCATAGGTCACGCCTCCCAAGTGCTTGTCCGGGGAGTTGTAGGTGAGGGTCAGGTTCGGGCAGAACTGTTCAAGTCCAGTTTTGCAATTGGGACAACTGCCGTCCGAATCAACCATGCAGCCGACTCCTGCCAGATCGCCAGGCTTGTACTTCGTCACTGCCGAGCCAACCTGAGTGACCCGTCCCACCATCTCATGACCAGGAACGATCGGGTAGGTAGTAGACATGAAGTCGCTCCACTCATTACGCACCGAATGGACATCGGAGTGACAGATGCCACAGAAGAGGATTTCGATTTGAACGTCGTGTTCCGTTGGATCGCGCCGTGCGATCGTGTCGGAAGCGAGCGGTGATGTTGCACTGGCTGCGGAATAAGCTTTCGTGTTGTACATGAATTGATGCTCCTATTTGTTTACTTTTGGTGCCTGGTATTGTTCGTCGCTGACCTTTTCCATCCAGTCCGCGGGCTTGCCATCGAGTACCTCCTGAGTGGCGATATGAGTCATCGCCGTTGGCGGTGAAGGTGGCGATGGCGACAATGCTTTTTTGTCGTGCGTTTAGGGTTCGATCGGGTTGGCGACGAACATCACTGCACTGTTTGGCCACCATCGATGACCATAGCGTGGCCGATCATGAAGGCAGCCGCGTCCGAGCACAGCCAGATGACGGCCTCCGCGATCTCCTCGGGCTTGCCCATCCGTCCGACCGGCTCCTCGGCAATCACCTTCGCGCGCCCTTCGTCTGTGCCGCCGGTGAAGCGACCCATCATCGGGGTGTCGATGTAGCCGGGACAGACGACGTTGACGCGGATGTTCTGCGCGGCGTAGTCGAGGGCTGCTGCCTTGGTCAGTCCGATCGCGCCATGTTTCGCGGCGGTGTACGCGGGGCTGCCCTTGATGCCGATGATTCCTGCGCCCGAGGACGTGTTGACGATCGCGCCGCCTCCCTGCTTGAGGATCAGCGGGATCTGGTGCTTCATGCACAGGAAAACGCCGCGGAGGTTGATGTCGATAATCCGGTTCCACTCCTCCTCCTCGTACTCCGCGGTCGGAGCTGCCTTCCTCGGCTCGATGCCCGCGTTGTTGAAGGCGAAGTCCAGCCGCCCGAAAGCCTCAACGGTCTTGTCCAGAGCCGCCTTCACGTCCTCGGTTCGCGTCACATCGCACTTGACGGCGATCGCCCGACCGCCGAGTTCTTCGATCGTGCGAGCTGTTTCTTGATTGCCCTGTTCTGAGATGTCAGCGACCACCACGCTGGCACCTTCACGGGCAAACGCCAGCGCCGTAGCTCGACCGATGCCGCTCGCTCCTCCGGTCACAAACGCCACCTTTCCTGTGTAGCTTTCATTGTTTTTCATCGTCATTATTTTTTCCTTATCAATAGGGATGGATTTTTTAAGAAGCAAGGTTAGCTTTGAGGTAAGGATTCAGGTCTGAAATTCGGGAATGAGGTCAGGCATAGGAAAGTAGTCACAAGAATGGGCCTCTAGAGCCTCACGGAAAAAAGCCATTACTGAACGAGCTTGAAAACG